>JAUVII010000029.1 GCA_030592845.1 Candidatus Krumholzibacteriia bacterium
CTTCCGATCGACTACCTATTCGAACGGACGGCCCGGGACGGCCGGATGCCGGATGATCCGAAGCTGGCCGCTGAACCCTTCGTATATCTGTTCCAGGAGGGTGAAATGATGAGCAAGCATCCCTTGCCCGCGTTCGGCTTTGGGCGGCTGCAGGCCGACCCTCCTTCCTATTATTCCGGAACCGGCGTGGGCGATTCGGCAACCAAATGAATCCAACGGCATATTTTTCCCGAAAGCCGTATCCCCGCGGTGTCATTAATATATAGGCGGAATGGAATTCTGCGGTTGCCCCGGGGTTGACCCGACTAATTCTGGGCACTAAAAAAAGGAGCTACCGTTACGGTAACTCCTTGTGCCCTAGGGCAATGTGGGTGGTGGGCGATACGGGATTCGAACCTGTGACCTCTTGTCTGTCAAACAAGCGCTCTAACCAAAGCTGAGCTAATCGCCCACCGGGAGGCAAAATATTGTCAGGGCACCCCGTAAAGTCAATCGAAAACCGAGGTGCCGGCCAAGGACCGATCAGGTAAGGTAATCCACCAAACGTTCCCCATGGCCATGCTGACGCATTTTGCTGAGGGCCTGGTTCCTGATTTGCCGCACACGTTCCCGCGACAGGTTGATATCCTGGCCGATGGTTTCCAGCGAAGCCGTCTCCCGGCTGCCCAGTCCGTAGTAGCGAACCACGATGTTCCGCTCCCGGGCTGAAAGAAGATCCATGGCGTCGGCCAGTTCCTGCATCAGTTCACCCGAGACATAATTCTGGTCGGGAGTCAGGTCTTCGGGATTGGCCAGGGTATCCGCCAGGGTCACGTCATCGTCGTAAAGCGGCTGGTCCAGGCTGATCAAAGGCCGGCTGGCCGCGCGGATCTGGCCCATCTTGCGGGGATCCAGGCTCATGGCCTCGGCGATTTCGTCCTCGGCCACCTTGCGTTTGTGCTTCTGCTCCAGGCTCTGGGACACACGCTTCATGCGCTGGGCCTGCTGCGAACGGTTGATGGGTAACCGTACGGTATTGGTCTGCTCCGCGATGGCTTTCTGGATGGACTGTCGAATCCACCAGACGGCGTAGGAGATGAAGCGGAATTCCCTCCGCTCATCAAAGCGCTTGCCGGCGGTGATCAGACCGATATTGCCTTCGGCGATCAGGTCCATGTAGCTGAGACCCTGATTGAGAAACTTCTTGGCTACGCTGACCACGAAACGAAGATTAGAATTGACCAGTTTGTCGAGCGCTTCCTTGTCGCCGCCCCGGATGCGGGTGGCCAGTTCGAATTCCTCTTCCCTCGTCAACAAATTATGTTTGCCGATAGTCTGCAGATAATGCTGGAGGCTCGAGTCTTCGCGACGGTCGCTACTGAGTTCGATTTCGTACACTGGGTCCTCCTGAATGAACTTTGGACGCCTGAAGCCGTCCGTTTCCCCCGTTTTCCAAACTGGGCGATTACCTATACTTGACCCTAGAGGTCAGCTATTTCCCGAAAGCGTTGCCTTCCCTTTATACGCTGATCTGATCCTCAGGTTCCGATATTCAGCAGAGAATCCGCAGAAATTCCGGAGGACTTCCGTGTCTCCAGCGTGTCAGGAAAAATCCTAACCCATTCCCAACTCATTCCAAACTAAGAGAATGCCAACGGACATGAATCTATTCTGAATCCCCTATCGGGATTATATGAGTTCTCGATACAACAGTCAAAGACTATTTTGATCCGAATTGTCAAAAACGACAACTACCAAATCAAACAGCAGCGTTTTTCAAGCAGTATGGCCGTCCGTGATGTATAAACCCCCAAACGACCATACCACCATTCTGATAATTGTCAACCAACTATTATGAACCGGAACTTAGTCGTCCACCACTTCATAATCAGCGTCCACGGCATCATCCTTGCCGGATTTCTCAGCCTCCGGAGCTTCCTTCTCCGCTTCGGCCTGATCGGCCCCGCCACCCTGGGCGGCCGAGGCCTTTTCATAGGCCGCGCTGGCCAGCTGCTGGACCGCGGTCATCAGTGCATCGCTGGCGGCCCGGATCATATCCGGGTCCTCACCCTTCAGGACTTCCTCCAGAGCCGTAATCTTGGTTTCGACATCTTCCTTGAGGGTAGCGTCGATATCGTCTCCAAGATCGGTCATGCTCTTTTGGGCGGCGTGAATGCGGGCTTCCGCCTCGTTTTTCAGGTCAATCAGTTCACGTTTCTTCGAATCCTCATCGGCATGGGTTTCGGCGTCGGAAACCATCCGATCCACTTCCTCGTCGCTCAGGCCGCTGGAAGCCTGGATCTTGATGGACTGCTCCTTGCCCGTGGCCTTGTCCACCGCGCCGACGGACAGAATTCCGTTGGCGTCGATATCGAAAGTGACTTCGATCTGGGGCACGCCGCGCGGCGCGGGAGGCAGACCGGTCAGCTGGAAACGTCCGATGGTCTTGTTGTCATGGGCCATTTCGCGTTCACCCTGTAAGACGTGGATATCCACGGTGGGCTGGCTGTCGGCGGCCGTCGAAAAGATCTGGCTCTTTTTGGTCGGAATCGTGGTGTTCCTGTCGATCAGCCGGGTCATGACCCCACCCAGGGTTTCGATACCCAGGCTCAGAGGGGTCACGTCCAGCAGAACGATGTCCATGTCTTCCCCACCCAGAACGCCGCCCTGGATAGCCGCGCCCATGGCCACGACCTCGTCGGGATTGACCGTATGGTTGGCTTCCTTCTTGAACAATTCCTCCACTGTGTCCTGTACCGCGGGCATCCGCGTGGATCCACCGACGAGAAGAACTTCATCAATGTCCGCGGGAGTCAGACCGGCATCCTTCATGCAGCTCAAACAGGGCTGCACCGTGCGCTTGACCAGGTCCTCGACCAGGGACTCGAACTTGGCCCGGGTCAAAGTCAGGGTCATGTGCTTGGGACCGTTCTGATCCGCCGTGATGAAGGGCAGATTGATTTCCGTCTGGGTCGAAGTGCTCAGCTCCCGCTTGGCCAGCTCCGAGGCCTCCTTCAAGCGCTGCACCGCCATGGGGTCCTTGCTCAGGTCGATGCCTTCCTGCTTGATGAAGGTGTCCACCAGATGATCGATGACGCGCTGATCGAAATCATCGCCACCGAGGTGCGTATCCCCATTGGTGGCCAGCACCGAGAACACACCGTCCACGATTTCCAGGATGGAGACATCGAACGTTCCGCCACCGAGATCGAACACGGCGATTGTTTCCTCGCCCTTGCGCTCCAGCCCATAGGCCAGCGCGGCTGCGGTGGGTTCGTTGATGATGCGTTTGACTTCGAGACCGGCAATCTTGCCGGCATCCTTGGTCGCCTGCCGCTGACTGTCGTTGAAGTAGGCCGGAACCGTAATCACGGCCTCGGTCACGGTCTCCCCCAGGTATTCCTCGGCGGTCTCCTTGAGGGTCCGCAGAATCTGGGCGGAAATTTCCGGCGGGGAGAACTCTCCATGACTTGTCTGAATCCGCACATCGCCACTGCTGTCCTTGACGACCTTGTAGGGTACTTCCGTCATTTCCGTGGAAACCTCGTTGAACCGACGCCCCATGAAACGCTTGATCGAATAAACCGTATCCGAGGGATTGGTCACGGCCTGCCGTTTGGCCAGCAGTCCCACCAGGCGTTCCCCGTTTTTATTCCACGCAACCACCGAGGGCGTGGTGCGATTGCCTTCCTTGTTCTGGATGACCTTGGGCTCCCCGCCTTCCATGACGGAAACCACACTGTTGGTCGTACCCAGATCGATACCAATGATCTTGCCCATTTCTATCTCCATTCAAGGGTGTTTCAAAACAAAATTGCTCATCGGCATAAATACAAGGGGCGTGCCTATTGTAGGTTTTCGATAAATATCAGGTAACTGCCTGCAACCAAATCGATTGATTAGAAATCTCAAAATGGCGGGTTTTTATTGGCGAAGAACAAATTTACATATATATGTCAAGTTGGCAGTCAGTACTGCCATTGAGGCGTAAAACCCAATCAATCTAGGAGCTTGATGTCTCCTTCAGGCCCTTCCTGAAACATCGGAGAACTGTGAGATTCATGACCTGAAAATAAAAGCCGGCCAGCCAGGGCTTATGCCCCCCGCCAGTAGGCCAGGCTGACACGATGCCGGGCAACATATCCCCCAGGCCGGAGTCGAAGAATCCACGCAACAGGCGGGCTTTCAGGCCGGGTCCGGGCTCACCAGGCACATCCACCACGTAATGAAGCTTCATTTCCCGGATCCTGGACGGATGAATCCGGGCCAGGTGGGGCAGGGAGTACCGCCCGGCCTCGATCTTCTTGTCCAGGTACTGGTCCAGGGTGTGGTGGTGCACATGAACCGGAACCGGCGAGACCAGGGACAGGAATTTGACTCCGGCCTTGTCCTCCAGACGGAAAGCCACCTCCATGTCCTCGAAACCGTAGGTGGAAAACTCCTCGTCGAATCCCCCGGCATCCAAAAAAGCCCGGCGGGGAACGGCGGCGTTTTGGGTCACGAAAAACCGCCCGGGGGCCTGGCCCGGATCCAAACGGGCCACCCCCCGTGAATCGAGGTAGTGGAAATGGGGCCCGTCCACCAAAGAGGGTTCCGTCACGGCGTATCCGATGGTGCCGCAGTCCGGGTGTGCTTCCAGAATATCCAGGTGGGCGCGCAGCAGGCCCGGCGGAGCCACGATGTCGTCATCCAGAAAAAGGATCCAGGTCCCCGCGGCGGACCTTGCCCCCAGATTGCGCGCCCGGGCCCGACCGACATTTCCCGGAGGATCCACCACCACCAGATTTATCCCACCAGATTCGGCACGGGTCTTCAGAAAATCACCGGTCCCATCGGTGCTGCCGTCGTTGACGACCACGATTTCCCAGGAGTTGCCGGCCTCGATGTCCTGGCGGGCCAGGGCCGCCAAAGTCTGCTCCAGAAGAGCAACCTTGTTGAAGGTGGGAATGACGACCGACAACTTCATGCCGACCCGCCATCCGGGGTTTCCCGCAAACGGGCCAGACTGACTTCCGCGGGGAACGACCCTTCGCCGGTGAGATGCCTGAAGATACCGTCGACATATTCCATGTTGGCCTGGAACCCGGCCACCCGGTGGGCCCTGTCCAGGGCCTTGCGGCCGGCGTCGGCCAGAAATTCCGGATCCCCGGCGAACCGGAGCATGGCCCCCGCAAGCTCCTCCGTATTGCGTGGAGTAACCACCAGTCCGGAGATCCCGTCGTCGATCCATTCCAGGGAGGACGGCAGACTGGATATGATGATCCCCCGGGCGCAGGCCATGGCTTCCAGAAGGCTGACGGCGGTGGCGTCGACCGAAGGTACGGAGATAAACACATCGCATGACTGAAGCGCGGTGGCGAATTCACGGTGGGGCAACCGGCCGATCATGGCCATCACGTCCTCGATCCCCGCGGCTGCCGCCTTTTCCCGAAACGGACCCGGGTCACCCTCGTAACCCGAGAACAGGAACCGGGCCCGCGGTTCGCGCTCCCTGACCATGGCCGCGGCTTCGATCACCGTGTCGATGTTGTAGTAGGGCTGGGTGTAGCTTCGCGGTGAGAAGTACAAGATATGCTCATCGGTGAATCCCAGTTTTTTTCGCCACCGGGAGTCGTCCCCGGGCTTGAAAATTTCGAAATCCACACCCCACAAAACGCGGAAACTCCGCGCCGGGTCGGCGCCGAGTTCCGCAGCGACGGCCAGGATATCCGACGAGTCACCGGTCATCGCGTCGCAGTCGGAGAGAGCCATGCGCGCCAACCGGTTTTTTATTCCGTTCTCGAAGGGCGTGACGTAGACATCATCACCCCAAACGGTCAGGACGTTGGGATGAAATCCGCTGAACCTTCCCCAGTAACCGTAGCCCGTCAAGAAATGCGTATTCAAAAGGTCGGGCCGGATACGCTTCAGCAACTGCCGGACCTTGATCAGGGATAAACCGTAGCGCAGGGGTTTTGGGCCAAAACCGGAAGAGATGTCGTGAACCGTGACGCCTTCCACGGGGCCCGGCTGGACCGTGAGCAAATGGCATTCGTGACCGCGGTCACTGAACCAGCGGATCCACCGTTCGGTGTGGATATGTCGGCCGATGGAAAGGAATGCCAGCCGCAAGGGGACCCCCGGGGAATGGAAAGCGGTGATGTCCAAAACGTGAAAGAAAACTGGTGCCGGGAGCCGGAATTGAACCGGCACGGAGCAACGCTCCGAGGGATTTTAAGTCCCTTGCGTCTACCAATTTCGCCATCCCGGCACGGTAGTTACTGCTTGGAGGGATAATGGAGAGAGACAGACGAAGTGTCAATCCCCCGGTGACAGTAAAAAAACCGACACCGGGCCGGTAAAAAGGAAGTTATGGAGGCGGCACCCGGAGTCGAACCGGGGATAACGATTTTGCAGACCGTCGCCTTAACCACTTGGCCATGCCGCCCCATATTGAGATGCAATAATGTTTCATCGCCCAGGCGATGTCAACCCGGGCAAGATTAATGATATAGCTTAATGATATATATGACAAAGGAGGAGCCAGGGGCTCCTCCTCGTCGATCTGGAGCGGGCAACGAGACTCGAACTCGCGACAGCTACCTTGGCAAGGTAGTGCTCTACCAGCTGAGCTATGCCCGCTCGAAAGGTTCTGAAGAAATAATGAATACCTGACCCTTTGTCAAATTCAAATTGGATCGGTTTGGCCGCGACCGGAAACCAGGTCCCGGTAAAGGTCCGCTGTCATGGAAGCCACCCGGTCCCACGAATAATTCTCGATGGCCCTGATTTGGGCCGTCTCACCCAGCCGGGACCTCAGATTCGGGTCATCCAGCAAGCTGACGAGCTTATCCCCCAGATCCTTCGTGCTGCCGCTTTCAAAAAGGACAGCCTCCCCACCGGAGGCCTCGATATTGGGCGGAATGTCACTGACCAGACAGCAGCGGGCGTAGCTCATTCCCTCCAGAAGGGTGATGGACAGGCCCTCCAGGGTTGAAGGGAGCACCACCAGCGCAGTATTGGTATAGAGTTCCTCCAGGATGGGACCGTGCACATAGCCCAGGAACCTGACCCCCTGGGGGGCGGCTTTGCGCAATTTGGCCACGTAACCGGAAGTAAATCCGGCGTCTCCGGCTATCACCAGATCAAAGCGTTCCCGAACGGAGGTGGGCAGGCCGCGCCAGGCATCCAAAAGCAGATGGCATCCTTTTTCGGGCACGAGCCGGCCGACAAAAAGCACGAACTCCTTAACGATTCCCTGTTCACGGATCAACCGGGGTTCCTGATAGACCGGAGCCGCGATCCCGTTGGGGATGTAACTGGTGGCCTTCTTGTGCTGAGCCAGATAATGCTCCCGCAGGGACCGGGAGACAACGATGGTCCCGTTGGGCAACCCCACACTCCCGGATTCCCCCATCCGCAACACACCCCGCGCTACGCTCCCCCACTTGTCCCGCTGCCAATCCAGCCCGTGCACGGTGACGACCGTGGCCTGCCGGTTGAACCAGCGGGGAACACCGGAAAGAAGCCCAGGGCCCAGGGCGTGGTAGTGCACCACATCGGCTTTATGAAACAGGGCATGGCCGGTGGACACAATGGTGTGGCTGATGGCGTCCAGATGCTTGGTGGGAATACTGGGGAGCTTTATGATCCGCACACCGGGCAGGTCGCAGCCGCCGCCGGCCTGGCTGTAATGCGGACGGCTGTAGATGTCGACCTCGCAGCCAAGACCCGGAAGTCTGGCTGCGAGTTCGGCAACGTGCTTTTCAATCCCGCCGTGGACCGGCGGATATCCCTTCTGGCCGATCATGGCCACGCGAATCGGTCTGGAAGCCGTTCTGGAATTCAAGCGCTCCGCCTTTGACGGTCGGGATCAGCCAATGAGTTCCAGGGCAATACGCCGGCCGTCGTCCTTGAGGGACAGACAAGCTGCTTCGAGCACCTCCACCACTTTGAGCCCATGGGTGCCGTCGCTCTGGCAGACCACCTTGTCCTGGATCATGTCCAGGAAGTGGGCGGCCTCGGCCTTCAGCGGCTCATAGGTGTCGACATGCGGCAGAAAGACGTCTCCGGAGCGGTACTGCAACTGGAATTCGCCGAAGCCCTCGTAGTGCGGCTGCACATCCACGCCCTTGTCGTAGACACGGATCTTTTCCGAGGGTGAGACATCATCATACACCAGCATCTTGCTGCTGCCTACAAAAGTGCAGGTGCGGATCTTTTTGGGATCCAGCCAGCTGACATGTATATGGACCAGCCTGCCGCCCGGATACTCCAGGGTCACGAAGGCCACGTCTTCGATGCCGAGTTCCTTTTGAACATAGCAGTGACCGGTCGCGCTGACGGCAACGGGTTCGGCGCCGAACAGGAAATTCAGCATGGCCACGTCGTGGGGTGCCAGGTCCCAGATCACGTTGGCGTCTTTCTGGAAGATGCCGAGATTCACCCGGGCGATGTTGACGTAGTAGATATCCCCCAATTCGCCGTCGTCCAGGAGGGACTTGATCATCCGCACCGGCGGCGAATACACAAAGGTATGACCGACCATGAGTTTCAGGTTGCGCGCGGCCGCGGCTGCGATCAGCGTGCGGCAATCATCGCTGTTGGTCGCCATCGGCTTTTCGATGAAAACGTGTTTGCCCGCTTCCAGCGCCGCCATGCCCAGCTTGAAATGTGTCGACATCGGAGTGGCGACAACCACCGCGTCAATCGCCGGGTCGTTGACCAGGTCCTCATAGTTGGCCGTCTTGCGGGTGTCGGGGTAAAGAAGCCCGACCTGGTTCAGGCGCTTTTCATCGAGGTCGGAAATGGCGATCAACTTGGCCTGGGGCTGGCTGTTGAAGTTCCGAATTAGATTGGGTCCCCAGTACCCACATCCGATTACACCAATGCCTATCATTACCGGCTCGCTTTCATTGGACGAGTAAACGACATCCCAGCCTGGTCCGCTACTTCGGACGCGACACTTGAATATCGACACAACGAGACCATGCTTTAAACCCTGTCGGAATGTTTAGGATGGAACCCCCGATCAACGGGGAATTGGACTTCTGGCATCGGCAGCCCGGATACAGGCCGAACTGCCGCCGCTAATGCCCTCCGGTACCCTGAAGGACCACGGGAATGGTCTTAAGCAGAATGACCAAATCCTGCCAGGGAGACCAGTTGTTGATGTAGCGGATATCCAGCCGGACCATTTCCTCGAAGGAGACGGTGCTGCGTCCGCTGACCTGCCACAAACCGGTGAGACCGGGTACAGCCTTCAGCCGTTCCATGTGCCAGGGTTGGTAATTCTCAATCTCATAGGCGATGGGCGGCCTCGGGCCGACCAGGGACATTTCGCCCATGAGAATATTGAACAACTGGGGAAGTTCATCCAGGGAGGTCTTGCGCAAAAGTGAACCGATAGCGGTAATCCGGGGATCACCCTTCATCTTGAAGACCTGGTCGCCCGCATTGGTATCGGCACAACCCTCTTCATCGCCGCCAATGAACATGGCCACGAACTGCCGATGGATGGCATCGTCGCTGTTGTGAACCATCGAGCGGAATTTGTAGAACTTGAAAGGCTTTCCATCCCTGCCGAGCCTTTCCTGGGCGAACAGGACCGGACCGGGGCTGAACTTCTTGATCACCAGGGCGATGATCAGCATGACAGGGGATACCAATACGAGCATCAAAGATGCCGCAAACAGGTCGAAGGCCCGCTTGAAACGGCCCTGGACTCCGAAATAGCGAGTGGTATCCGCGGGGATGAAGAGCTTTGGAGATGCAATAGCAAAATCGCCATCAACAACCGCAAAAGCTGCCGCGTCTTCCTTCATGGTGCCGTACTCCCTTTGCCCCAAAGGCAAAGTTGATGTGATCAAGGCTGAAAGACAATGAACGCGTTAGCTTTGGACCATCTGTTCCCTTCGGTTGTATCTGGTCGATACTGGCTCTTCCACATAGGACGGATATAATAGCACATGACTTAAGGTAATGTCCACCCTCCAATTTGTTTTTTTTCGTGTGAACTATTCAAAAACAATCGTATATAAACATTTTAAAGGCTGCGGCCGGGACAATGGCCTGATATTCAAGGCTTTATTCTGTTCGCCCCCTCCCAAATTCCTTCATTTTTTCCATGGCTTCCCGCCCCCATATTAATGATATTTCTTTTGCCTTATCATGGTCGTGATCCTAAACTGTTCGGACCCGAGGCAACCAAGAGCGTTTCACCGAATCGCTCCTGACTGTTTCGGGAACGTTCGCTTTTGCGGATTCATTTGAGAGGAGCAAACAAAGATGACTGAAAAACTGAAGATCCAACCCGCTTCCGGCAAACTTGGCATTCTGACTCCGGGCATGGGAGCGGTATCCACCACCTTTGTCGCAGGTGTCCACGCCATCCGGGACGGCCTGCGCCTGCCCATCGGCAGTTTCACCCAGATGGCCCACATCCGACTCGGCAAGAGGACCGATGACCGGCAGCCCCTGGTGCGCAATTTTGTCCCCCTGGCCGACCTTCCGGACCTGGTATTCGGCGGATGGGACATTTTCGAAGACTCGGTTTACGATGCCGCGGTCAATGCGGGGGTTCTTGAAAAGGAACTCCTGGACCAGCTCAAACCCCAGCTTGAAAAAATCAAGCCCATGAAGGCCGTGTTCGACCAGTACTACGTGAAGAAGCTCGAAGGCACCCATGTCAAGTCCGGCACCAAGATGGAATTGGCCGAGCAGCTCATGGAGGACATGGAGAACTTCAAGAAGGAAAACGGTTGCGACCGACTGGTCGTCATCTGGTGCGGCTCCACGGAAATCTACATGAAGCCGACCGAGGTCCACCAGACCCTGGCCGCTTTTGAAAAAGGTCTTCGCGAAGACAGCCGGGACATTCCCCCGAGCATGATCTACGCCTACGCCGCCATCAAGATGGGCGTGCCCTACGCCAACGGCGCCCCCAACCTGAGCGGTGATGTTCCCGCCCTGGAGGAACTGGCCAAGGAAACCGGCTCAGGCACCTGCGGCAAGGACTTCAAGACGGGCCAGACCCTGATGAAGACCATCCTCGCCCCCGGCTTCAAGGCGCGCCAAATCGGCATCTCCGGTTGGTTCTCCACCAACATCCTGGGCAACCGGGACGGAGAAGTGCTGGATGATCCCGAATCGTTCAAGACCAAGGAAGAGTCGAAGCTCAGCGTGCTGGACAGCATCCTGCAGCCGGAACTCTACCCCGATCTTTACGGCAATCTCTACCACAAGGTGCGGATCAACTACTATCCGCCCCGCGGCGACAACAAGGAAGGCTGGGACAACATCGACATCTTCGGCTGGTGCGGACGCCCCATGCAGATCAAGGTCGATTTCCTGTGTCGCGACTCGATCCTTGCCGCTCCCCTGGTGCTGGATCTGGCCCTGCTGCTCGACCTCGGGAAACGCGCGTCCCTGCCGGGCGGCATCCAGGAGTGGCTGTCCTTCTACTTCAAGAGTCCCGTGACTCCCAAAGGCCTGACGGCGGAGCATGACATCTTCATCCAACAGACAAAGTTGAAGAACACTTTGCGCTGGATGATGGGCGAAGAGGTCATCACCCACCTGGGCCGGGAATACTACGACGGCTAGTCGGCGTTTCCAGCGTCCAGCCGTTGAGCACCCTGCCGGTCCCGGTTGAACTCGGGGCCGGCATTTTACTGAATCCGGGCCGTGCCGGTAACAATGGGGATTTTAATGGACTGGAAAATTGAAGTTCTGCCCGTGGGCCCGCTGCAGATGAATGCCGTCCTGCTCACGGGAAAAGGTCCTGACCGAAACGAGGTCATCCTGATCGATCCCGGCGAAGAGGCGCCCCGTCTTCTGGCCGCCATCGAATCAACCGGATGTACCCTGAATGCTCTTGTGGCCACCCATGGACACTTCGACCATGTGGGCGCGGCGGCGGCCATCCAGGAAGTTCATGTCCTGCCCCTGCGGTGCCATGAGCAGGATCTGCCCCTGATCAACGAGATGCCCGCCGCTCAACGGGCCTACGGCTTCGCGGCCACGGACGTTCCCCGGTGCCTGCCCGACCTTGCCGACGGCACCCTCATTCCCTTTGCCGGCGGCACCATCGAAGTCAGGCACGTACCCGGCCACTCCCCCGGACAAATCATGCTGGTTCTGCCCCGGCCCGCTTCGGGCTCCGGACCAGGTTGCGCCATCGTGGGCGATTGCCTGTTCGCCGGTTCGATCGGTCGTACGGATCTGCCGGGAGGGGATTTCGCGACCCTGGAAAAAAGTATCCGGGAGTGTATCTACACACTCCCGGATGACACGATTGTGGTTTCGGGCCATGGACCCGACACGACCGTCGGCCGTGAAAAAACAAGCAACCCCTTCGTCAGGGCCTGATCCCGGCGCGAGGGCCTACTTGTTTTCCATCTCCTTGGCCAGTTCCGCGGCCTCCCTGATCTCCACCTTCTTCTTTTCCAGCTTCTGGTGCTTCTTCAGGAATTCCTTCTTGATCCAGTCACGGTAGAGCGAGGCACCCAGGCATCCCGAATCGTAGGCGTAGATGCTCTGGAAATTGGCCGGAGCTTCCTCGATCTTGATGTTGTTCGTGATGATGGTCTTGAAGACATCCCCAGCCGGGAAAACCTGCCCCATTTCGCGGCGGACGGGTTTCTGCAAAGGTGTCCGGCCGTCTTTCTGTGTAATCAGAACTCCCAACAGCTGCAGCCAGACGTTCTGGCGTTCCTGAATCTTCTCGATGAGGACTTTCATCTGACGCAGGGTCGACACCGCCAAACCGCTGCACTGGCTGGGGATCAGGGCGTAGTCCGCAGCCACCAGGGCATTCTGGGTCAGTACGCCCAGGTTGGGAGGCGTGTCGATAATGATCCACCCGTAGGAAGTCGAAAGGGAATCCACCACTTTGGACAACCGGTCGTTGATCTGGGTCTTGGCCATGCTCTCCAGGGAGGGATTGGCGGGGAGGATATCGATGTTCTCGTCATAGATGGTCGAGGCGACCCCATCCTGGGGAGTGATGGCGCGGCGAAGCACGTCGAAGATGCTGCGGGCCGGCGGTTCCCCGTCCAGTTTCCCCAGCAGGGTGCTGGTCGCGCTACCGTGCGGATCCATGTCAATGACCAGACAGGATGAGGTGACGTCACTGTAGCGAGTCAACCCGGCGGCCAGATTGATCGCCGTTGTCGTTTTGCCGGTTCCACCCTTATGATTCACAACTGCAATGATATTACTCATTTAACAATCCCCTGGAAAGTTCAAGGCCAAAATCAGTTTAAACAGCAGTTAAGCAATATAATCTCAAACCCTTACAGGTGAAAGAAAAAACGGTCTCAAACCTGTTATTGTCCCCCTTTGGAGACGTATATTTGGGAATTTGTCAGATTCTAGCCTGAACTCCAATCAGAAACTCAAAAAACAACAGGTGATCTTCGGTTTCGTATTTTATGATGGGCTCACCGGGGAGGGTAGTCTGCGGCACATAATCCCCCACTGAAAATCCGGTAGCGGAAAAACGGCCCTCAAAACGCAATCCCCACACTCTTTCAAAGGAATGGAGATACCCCAGTCCCAAACGGCCGCCGATATTTGTCTGCTCAAGACCTTTGGCGCGAACCGGGCTCAAATGGCTCATAATTACCGAAAACTGGGCATAGGGGTAGGAGGCGGATCGGGTCAGCCTGGCCTCCGCTCCGAGTCCCAGGTTCAGGACCGATATCCGATCAAAAAGAAAGACCGCTCCCGATTGCCCGATCAGGGCTTCGGCGGCCACATCCATGCGGGAATAACCGAAATCCGCCCTGACCGACCAGATGCTGCTCAGGTCCCGCGCCAGAAACAATCCCATACTCACATTTCGATCCAGGCTGGTGGTGAAACGCGAAGACTGGAATCCGCCGCCGGTACCTGGGTCCCAGGGTAGGCCCACCCCGTCCACCACTTCCAATCGAAACAGATCACTTCCCCCCTGGACACCTCCACTCGCACCCAAGTACCAGTGCCCACCATCCTGATCGCGCTTTGACTCCGGCACCTGGGAGGTTGAATCGTGGACGGCTTCCACGGGAGGTTTTGGTTTGTGGCGCCCCGTGTCACTCCTGTCCTGGGCCGAAGCAACATTAACCGAAAGGAGAAAGGCCAGAAATACGGCAGACCGGACATATGTCCTTATCCTGGTATTTTTCAAATTCATGTCAATGGAACCTTCATTTCACTACGGCTGGGGACGTTGGAAGGAAAAGGTACTGGCCACGGCGTCCATACGGCGGAAATATCCCATCTTGTCCAGGCCGGGGGCGTACACCAGAAGATCCAGGACCACCATTCTTTGGCGATGGGAATCGGGAATGAAGTAGCACCAGAACGCCCCACCACCCGAGAACTTGTTACTTATCCAGGCCCCTTCGAGTTTGACGCAGGCAACACCCCCGACTTCGGCCGGACTCCACACGAAAGAGGAAGGAACGACCTCTTCGTGGTGAAGTATTTCGCCGAGGGCGACTCTCATGGCCGCCAGGCTGTCCTTGTCATCCAGGAGGGCCGCGGGGTCGTCGAACTTGGTAAAGGACAGGCTGATACCCCGGGAGGGCGCCTTGCGCATGAGTTCCAGGCCCTGGAACCCTTTGGGCTCCAGCTGATTCTGGTCATATTCAGCGGGCAACTCCATAAAGAACCCGTACCTGTCCCAATAGGCATCCATCAAGGCGGTATTGAGTCCTTCATACCGGTTACGCCGCAGAATGCGTTCGCGGTTGCTGCCCTCGAAAATATCCCTGATGACCGTGGAATTCTTTCTGAGGATACTGCCGAGACTGTTGCGGTCCCGGGAAGCCACGATCACCACCTGCTGATAGGTGGACCACGGATCGACCACCTTGACCACCCCGCCACCGCCAGCTTTGAGGCGGCCCCAGGCTTCGGCGGACATGAGCTTGCGGGCGGCCTTTTCCGCGTTGCCGCCGTCTCCAATACGAATCAGGAACAGGGAGTTTTTGTAGCCTTTGGCCAGATCCCACCGGGACGGGCCGAAAAAGTCGGGTTTAAAAAGAGTTTCCGGTTTGATGACAAAAAGTTTTTCGGGATTCATATCCGTAAGGAACCGGTCGGCCACCGGCCGCAGGACCTCGTCGGACATGACCACGGCCAGGTCACCATAGGACCCGGCCGCCATCAGGATTCCCTTTTCGCTGTCGATCCCGCAACCCGACACCAGCAGGCACGGAATCAAAACCAACCCCGCCAATAATCTCAACAATGCCACACTCTCCAAGGTGGAGGACCGAAAATCGAGCCCCGGAAGGCTATTCCTGTTCTAGATTTAGGGCATTGGCATCAATGGTGTCAAGCTGGGCCCGTATGACCCTGATTTCCTTTTGCTGCACGGACAGCCGCCGGCTCAGCAGATTGTTTTGAATCATCAGACCCTGAATGGTCTTCAGGTCATTGAGATTGTGGCCGGACCATTTCCGGTCGAAGATGGTTCCCTTGGACTGGTTCAGCCCTCCGGCGGAAACCGGGGTCTGGATTTCCGAGCTGTACAACCCCCTGTTGGAAGACTGTCCGCTGAACAAAGGAAGCCGATCCGACCCGCCTGCTCCGCTGTCTGTCGTTTGGGCCATGCCCGGAGAATTGTCACTGAATTCCGCAGTTCCGCCTTCGCCGGGACCGCCCACCGGTCCGAGAAACATCGCCAGGGCCAGCACGGCCGCCATGCCCACCGCCGCGGCGGCGCCGAAATTTCTGGCCCAGCGCCATTTGTCGGGATGCTCTTCTTCCCAGGGAAAAGCGGATTGCCCGGCGGTCTGCTGCAGGGTCTGATTGAGCCTGAGCTGGAGTTTCCATTCGAAGTTATCAGACAGCTCGGGAGTCGTGGCCAGGATGGCCCGCCGCCCCAACAGAAGATCCTCCCGGTATTCCCGGCAATCGGAACAGGAATCCAGATGACTGGTCAGATCACCCGTGACAGCGGGAGGAAGGAGCTCGTCCATCTCCTGGCTGATGTATTCCCTGATCTTTTGGCAACGCATGACAATCGTCCTTTCAACCTCAATAGTCGTTGTTCTTTTCCGCGGCCGCCCGGGCCTCAATTTTTTCCAGTTCCTCCAGCAGAATTTCATTTTTCAGCATGGGTTTGATCAGCTGGCGAAACCTGTTCCGGGCCCGGTTGATTCGGGAACGAACCGTTCCGAGTTTCAACCCCGTCACCTGTTGTATTTCCTCGTAACTGAGCTGGTCCACCTCACGCAGCAGAAAAGGAATTCGGTATTTTTCCGGTATTCTGCTGGTGGCTTCATTGATGATCCCGGCCAATTCCTCGCGATGGATTCCCTCCGAGGGATCGGCGGTGGGGTCTGCGGGATCGACCGGAATCTCATCGTCCAAAGGCGCGGGATTCAAACTGATCACGCGGGGACGACGCGACCTTTGCCGCATCTTGTTGCGAACCAGGTTGGTCGCGATGGTAAAAACCCAAGTCGAGAATTTGGCAATCTCCCGGTACTTGGCCGCGTGGATATAAACCCGGATCAATGTTTCCTGGGTCAGTTCCTCGGCCAGGGTCGGGTCTTTGACCATCCGCAGGATGAAGCTGAACAGGCGTCCCTTGTATCGGGCCACCAGTTCGTCGAAGGACTTTTTCTTGCCTTCCTGGACCATGACGATGAGATCCTCATCCCGAAAATCGCGGAGCTCGGCCCTGCGTGGAGCCGGTTGACCGTTGAAATTTTCATCGCGTGACAGATTCACCGTTTACTCCTTTTGTCCTCCTGACGGACGGAACCGCATTAAGTATAAATGCGCCGCTGGATCAGGAGTTCCGGATATTTACCGGATTTCAAGAAATTGGGACAGGGGCCAAAGTGGCAGAAAAACCTCGGGTTCCGGGGTTTTGACGTCCAGATCCCGCGGGGGCTCCAAACGGAGGGTGCCGGGGCGTCTGGATGAGGTAATCTCCAACCCGTACCCCTCGCTTCCCGTTGTGCTGAACCAGGCCAGGGAAACAATCTCACCACGGCCGCCGGTGCCGCGTCCACGGGCCACCATGTTTCCCCGAAAATCGGATTTGGTGGTGTCTTTTGAACCGTCCAGATCCAAAGACGACAACTGGAAAAGCCAGGTCGTGCCGCCTTGATCCGGCAGTTCCCTGGAGACGGAAAATTGCGGGTGGGGAATGCGTGCCCACCGGGATTTGGGTCCTGTAAACGTGCCGAAACTGAAATCGGGGCGTTTGCCGGGGTAGCTCCGCAACGAAACCGTCACCAGACGCGCTATCTGGGCCAGCCCCGGAGGGACCTGCCGCCATTCCCTCCCCCATGCATTCAGGGTGCCGGTATCATCGGGCCCGAGAATCATTGTCCAGCCATCCCCGGTCCAGTTCAAAACCGGTTCCAGATCAGCGAACGGTTGGCTCCCGGCCCCCGGAGCGTTTCCGTCTCGACCGGCGGGTGTGTCGCTGACCTCTAACCGCAGGGATCCGTCACTTCCGTAGATCCAGCAGATGATTCCGCCCGCGTGCCGGGAATAGGCCGAAGCCGCCCAGGTAGTGGACGTCAGGCTTGAGTGGCCTGCCGGGAGTTGGACGGCGGGAGAATCACTGTCGGGAAAGAGCAACATGACCAGGGATGCCAGAAGGATCCAGGTGCATTTGCGGATATCCGGTGGAGTTGTGGCGCGAACAGGCAAGGCGCTACTCCTTCTCCTCCAGGGCTTTTTCGATGTCGCTGATCAAGGCGCCAATCCTCTCCGGATCCCCGCCCCCGGCCAGGGACCGTTTCAGAACATCGACGGCTTCGGAAAACTGCCCCAACTCATTGAGGACCATTCCCAGATGCTCCAGGATCACGGGATCATCGGGAAGCACATTGACCGCCTGGATGAGATAATCGAAGGCATCTTCCATGCGGCCATTGCGGTACATCACCCAGCCCAGGGAATCGAGGTAGGCCCCGTTCCCCGGATCCACCGTCAGGGCCTCCCGGACCAGACCCTCGGCCAGGTCGAGATCCTTGCCCTTTTCGGCCAGAAAGTAGCCCAGGGAATTGGCGACTTCAGGGTCCTGGGGATACTCCCGCCGCAAAATCTCGAGGGCGTTCCGGGCTTTGGCCTCTTCTCCGTTTTCATCATGGCAGATACTCTTTTGAATGAGCGCGTTAAGGCGGAGATCCGAATTTTCGGCCGCCAAACTGAATCGCCAGGCAGCCCGGTCCAAATCCTTCAGGGCGCGAAAGGCATAACCCAACATCATCTGGCCTTCGGTATCCTTCTCGGAAACCAGCGTGGCCGCAGTCATTGTCTGGACCTTGAATTCCTCGATCATGACAAGCTGCGCGGAGTCGGGAGTCGACGCCCTCAGGTCACGTTCCCAGGCGACCAGCATGGCGCGAACAATACCCAGCCGGATTTCCGGATCGTAGGGATCCAGGTCAACGGCTTTCCGGTAATGCGGGATGGCCCCGTTCCAGTTGCCCGCCCCTTCTTCGACCTTCCCTCGCAAAAACCACCCGCGGCCCGCATCGGGCCACTTGGTCAGGATCTGATCGATCAGTTCCACACCATCTTTTTCATTGCCCGTGCCCAGTAGCAGACGGCCCAACCACAGGCTGGGCCTGAGCCCGAGATTTCCCTCTTCGGCCAGAGGTTGGAGGATGGCCAGGGCGCGTTCGATCCGGTTGTTCTGCGAATAATAGTCCGCCAATTCGACCGAAAACGAATCCGAGGGCAATCCGGGGAAAGGGGCTTCATCCTGAAAGTCTTCCGGATCCCGGGTTCCGTTCGGGCCCTCCGGGTCCGGATGCGTGGAATTCGAAAAATGAAGATCCGCCTCACGCACAACCTCGAGAGCTTCTTCATGTCGCCCCAGCCCGGCCAGGGACCTCATTTTCACCAGCCACAGCATCGGCTCGTCCGGATACCGGCTCAGGGCCTCTTCCATCAGGGGCGGTACGGATTCCGGCTGTTGGGCCTGGTTCATGATCCTGGCCATCTCCAGGTAGATATCTCTTCCCCGTTCGGGATGCAGGTGCAGACCATCGCGGAGAACATCCAGAGCCTGGCTGATTTCACCATCCCGGGCGAGGATGGCGGCTTCAGCGGCCAATACATCCACGGAGGCATGACCCTGCCGGCGGATCTCCCGCAAATCCTCAAGGGCCTTGTCCCGGTTCCCCGCCGACAGATTCAAGGCCGAACGGCGCAGGAGAAAGGACTGGGAATCCGGCCAGGCGGAGACCAGGGAATCCATGACATTGAGGGCATCCTTCAGGTAACCCTCGTTGGCCAGGGCCGCCTGGAAATCCATGGCAATGAGAATGACGTCAGGATGGGCCCGGTAGGCCTGGTGCAGAAAAGGCAGGGCTTCGGCAGAGTTTCCCTCCACCAGCAACTGGTGGCCGATGATCCAACTGGATGCCACTCCCGGCGGGACATCTTCATCTTCGATAATGGTGGGGTCATCGTCCTGCCCGTAGGCAAGACAGATACCTGCAAAATCCCCCGTCAGGAAAAGGGTACAGAATAATGCGGCCGTCATCATCCGAACCGACAGGAATTGTTTGAGGGGGTTGTGCACCCGGGCTCCTTGGATCAGGGTCGAGAATCATTCAGGAATACCACGATCCCGGTCCAATTGTTCCGGGTCTCCCTCCAGTGCGGCCAGCGCTTCACGGGCAGCGCTCTGTTCCGCGGTCTTCTTGTTGCGCCCCTCGCCCATGCCGAGGGTTTTTCCGTTGAAGGTGACGGCAACCTTGAAAAGCCGGTCGTGGTCCGGACCGTCGACTTCCAGGACCCGGTAGCGCGGCGGACTTTTGTGGCGAGCCTGAATGAGTTCCTGCAACCGGCTTTTGTAGTTTCGGAGGGAGCGCCGCGCCAAGAGGCTGTCGCTTCCTTTCAGAATGATCCGATTGATGACTCCACTGGCCGCGCCCAACCCCCCATCCAGATAAACAGCTCCGAGGAGGGCTTCGGTGGCATCCGCCAGGATCGAGGAGCGTCCGCGCCCCCCGGTAGCCGCTTCACTGCGGCTCATTTTTATATACACGCCCAGATCGATTTGCCCTGCAACCTCAGAGAGCCTGGCTCCACAGACCAGCAGTGCCTTCATCTTGGTAAGATCACCCTCGGAGCGGTTGGGGAATTTGCGAAAGAGTTCCTCATTGACGACCAGCCCGAGAACCGCGTCCCCGAGAAATTCCAGCCTCTCATTGGACCGTCCTCTTTCCTGACCCGTGACATGGACGTGGGACCGGTGCAGGAGGGCGTTCTGAAGCAGCGTTCGATCGCGAAAAGAATACCCCAATTTGGCCTCAAGGGACCGGTATCCTTTTTCGTTGTCCTCTTCCTCGCTGCCGGACGCTGAATGGTCCGACGGGGAACTGGAACCCGCCAATCTGGCCAGCACCTGTTGGAGAGAATCTTTCAGCCCCATGGTCCCAAACCTTTCCCGCCGGCCGCCTACCGTCGGGCCCTGAAACAGAGGGTCACGTTGTGCCCTCCGAATCCAAAGGAGTTGGACAGGGCGTATTCCACGTCCTGTTCCACCGCCTTGTGGGCGCAATAATCCAGATCACAATCGGGGTCCGGATTGTCGAGGTTGATGGTCGGTGGAATGACACCCCGGGACAAAGCCAGGGCGGTGATCACGGCTTCCACTCCTCCGGCCGCTCCCAGCAAATGGCCGATCATCGATTTCGTCGAACTGATCTTCAGATTGGCGGCATGGTCGCCAAAAACCTTTTTGATGGCGGCGGTTTCCACCTTGTCGTTGAAATAGGTGGAGGTGCCATGGGCATTGATGTAACCCACCTGCTCCAGCTTTATGCCGGAGGTCCGGACCGCCTGGGCCATGGACCCGGTTGCACCTCGGCCTTCAGTGTCGGGCTGGGTCATGTGGTAGGCATCGCCGGTCATTCCGTAACCACACACCTCTCCCAGGATGGGGGCGCCGCGAGCCAGAGCGTGCTCCTCGGATTCCAGGACCAGAATTCCGGCTCCCTCTCCGAGCACAAAACCGTCCCGGTCCACATCGAAAGGCCGGCTGGCCTTGTGGGGTTCGTCATTGCGGCTCGACAGGGCTTTCATGTTGCTGAAGCCGGAAAGGGCCATGTCGCAGATGGCAGCTTCTGAGCCGCCGGATATCATGATGTCGGCGTGACCCAGGAGAATCTGGTCGTAGGCCGCGCCTATGGCGTGTCCACCGGATGCGCAAGCGCTCACGGTACAGTAGTTGGCGCCGCGGAACCCATACCGGATTGATACCAGGCCGGCCGCCATGTCACCGATCATCATGGGAATGAACAGGGGGGAAACGGCGCGGGCGCCTCGAGCGACAAAACGACTGTGCTGCTTTTCAAAAGTCAGCATACCGCCGATGCCGGATCCGATAATGACCCCGGCCCTGTACGGGTCGGGCAACTCGGAGATACCTGCCTGTTCCATGGCCTCGACGGAGGCGGCCATGGCGAATTGTACGAAGCGATCCGCCTTGCGGGCTTCCTTGGGATCCATGTATGAGTTGGGATCAAAATCCTTGATCTGGGCGGCGAAGGTCGTCTTGAACCCTTCCAGATCCCTGCCTTCGATGGGGCCAACCCCATTCGTACCGGTGACCAGGGCTTGCCAAGTGGTCTCCCTGTCCAGCCCAACCGAGGTCAGCATTCCCATACCGGTTATTACGACTTTGCGCAGAGCCAATGCCTAACCTCCAGGGTTCTCTGGCCTTCGCCAGACAATCCAGTGTCATAATCGTACCCGGTTCCACCACACTTATACGGATGGAACCGGGCAACCTGTGCCGGACCGAAAAGAAATTCAACGGGTCCGGAATTGGATTTTCTGTCAGTTTTCTGTCAGTCCAGATGCGACTCGAGATAATCGATCGCATCCTGGACGGTACGCAGTTTTTCCTGATCCTCTTCGGGGATCGTGATATTGAACTGCTCTTCCAGATCCATAACCAACTCAACCGTATCGAGTGAATCAGCACCCAAATCTTCGGTAAACGAGGCCTCGGGTGTGATCTGCTCGGGGTTGACCGACAGTTTTCTCTGGATGATCTCGTAAACCTGTTCCTGAATCGACGCCATGTCAGGTTACCCTCCTGGGGAACGTGAAAGGTTCATCATTACATAACCATGCCGCCGTCCACCACCAGGGTTTGCCCGGTGATGTAGGAAGCCTCCTGTGACAATAGGAACTTGACCACGCCGGCCACGTCTTTCCCCTCGCCGAAGCGTTTCAGGGGAATCTGACCCAGCATTACCGCCTGCACCTTTTCAGGTAGATCGGCGGTCATGTCGGTGGCGATGAAGCCGGGTGCAACCGCGTTGGCGGTTATCCCCCGGCTGCCAAGTTCCTTGGCCACCGACTTGGTAAGGGCGATGATACCGGCCTTGGAGGCCGCGTAATTGGCCTGTCCGGCATTGCCGGTCAAACCTATCACCGAAGAAATATTGATGATACGCCCGATTCGCGCACGCATCATAATGGGGGCCACGGCCCTTGTAAAGTAGAAGGTACCACCCAAATTGATGTCAATCGGGGCCTGCCAGTTTTCCGGGGACATCCTCATAAACAGACCGTCCCGGGTCATTCCGGCGTTGTTGACCAGGCCGTAGATATCCCCGAATTTTTCGTGGACTTCCTTCACGATGCGCTGAACGTCCTCGAAATCGGAAATATCCCCCGGAAAGGCCTGAACTTCGCCCCCAGGGCCAAGTTCCGCAGCCAATGCAGCGAGCCTGTCCGCACTTCGGGCCACCAGGGCCAGACGGAAACCAGCGGCGGCGAGTTCACGGGAAATCGCTTCCCCGATACCCCGGCTGGCTCCTGTGACGATGACGGTTCCGTTGCTCATTACTGTCTCCTCGGGCGGGTTGCCCGTCAATCCTTGTTCGAGGCCGTTGGATCGTGATGCTCGGCCATAAATTCCAGGACCCGGTCCAGATCGGCGGTCGTCCCCACGGGCAGGAAATTTACTTCCGGATAGGCGCGTTTGGCAAGGTTTGTCAGCACCCGGCCGGGACCCACTTCCAGAACAACCGTCGGACGGGGCCCGCTGACCCCGGCGATCTCACCCATGATGTCATGCCAAAGGACCGGCGAAGTAAGCTGCCGGGCGAAGCCGTCGGCCAAGTCGGCTGCCGTGGTCACGGCCGTTGCATTAACATTGGCCACCAGGGGAACTTCCGGGTCGGCGATTTCGAATCCGTCGAGGAATTCCCTGAAACTGGTCGCCGCACCCTCCAGGAGTGGAGAGTGAAAGGCGCCGCTGACGTTGAGGGCGATAACCCTGCGGGCTCCCGCTTCGGTGAGGGCCCGGCCCGCGGCTTCAACAGCGCCGACTTCACCGGAGATGGCCACCTGGCCATCTGAATTATGGTTGGCCAGGACGACGACTCCCCCAGCGGCGGAAACCTGGGCGCAGACTTCCCGCACCTTGTCACCGCCCAGTCCGAGGACCGCCGCCATGGTTCCCGGGACTTCCTGTCCGGCGGCGAACATCAGTTCTCCACGCTTGCGCACCAGCCGCAGACCGTCTGCGGGTTGCAGGGCGCCCGCGGCCACGGCCGCACTGAACTCCCCCAGGGAATGGCCGGCCACGACCGAGGGGGCAATGCCCATGTCCAGCAGCGCCATGCTTACGGCGACCGAATGAGCCAGGATGGCGGGTTGGGCGTTGTGCGTTTCGGTGAGCACTTCTTTGGGACCATTGAACATGATATCGGTGAGGTCGTCACCCAGGCTGGCATTGACCTCGCCCAGGAAAGCGGACGCGC
>JAUVII010000052.1 GCA_030592845.1 Candidatus Krumholzibacteriia bacterium
AAGCTCAAGGGTGAAACTCCGGGGAAAAACATCGAGCAGCGCGTGGCGGATCTGGAATCCCGCCTGGAAGCCATGGATAAAAAAGCCGGCTAAATTTCCGGCGGCCCCACCGGCCCACCCATGAGATGGCGGCCTTCCAGAAACGCCGAGACAAGATCGCGACCACAATCAGTGCCGATGGATTCGGGGTGGAACTGCACTCCGACCATCGGCCATTTTTTATGGCGCACGCCCATGATCAGTCCTTCGTCGGTCCAGGCGGTCACGGTCAGGCAGGAGGGCAATGATGCGTGATCCACGATAAGCGAATGGTAGCGCATCACTTCCAGGGGCTCGGACATGCCCGTGAAAATTCCGGTCCCGTCGTGGAGGATATATGAAGTCTTCCCGTGCCGCGGCTCGGGCGCGTGCACGATGCAACCGCCAAACGCTTCGACGATGCCGATGTGTCCCAGGCATACGCCCAATACGGGAACCCGTTCGCCCAACTCCAGAATCACCTGCCGGCAGATGCCGAAATACGCGGCGTTTTCGGGACGGCCCGGCCCGGGGGAGATGATGATCCGGTCCGGTTCGAGGTCGCGCACTTCATCGACGGTGATCGCGTCATTACGGAAAACACGCGGTTCGATTCCGTCGCACAACCCGGCCACCATCTGGAACAGGTTGAAGGTGAAGGAGTCGTAGTTGTCCAGGATGACGACTTTCATGGGGCCTCTTTTTCGCCGGCCAGCATGGAGACCGCGGTGATCAACGCCCGCGCCTTGTCGAGGGTTTCCTGGTATTCGGCCGCGGGATTACTGTCCGCCACCACCGCGCCGCCGACGCCGAAGGTGGCGAGGCCGTCCTTGCAGACGATACTGCGGATGACGATGCTCAAATCCATGGTCCCGCTGTGGTCGAAGTAACCGATCGCCCCGGAATACACCGCGCGTTTCACCGGTTCAATGGCATCGATGATCTTCATGGCCTCGATCTTGGGCGCTCCGGTCATCGAGCCGCCGGGAAAACAGGCCCGGACCAGGTCGAACGCGTCGCAACCGGCGCGCAACCGGGCGCGTACCGTCGAGACCATCTGGAAAACCGTGGCGTACTCCTCGATGACCTGCAATTCCGGAACCGTAACACTTCCGATTTCGGCCACCCGGCCCAGGTCGTTCCTGACCAGGTCGACGATCATCACGTTTTCGGCGCGGTCCTTGGCCGAATCCTCCAACTCCCGGCGGAGGCGGGCGTCTGCTTCGGTATCGGCGCCGCGCGGACGGGTGCCCTTGATGGGACGGCTTTCGGCGATACGATCGGGACCAAGACTGAGAAAGCGTTCGGGGGAGGCGCTGACCACCTGGAAGTCCGGGAACTGGAGCCAGGAGGCGAAGGGCGCAGGATTGATTTCCCTCAGAATCCCGAACAGCTCCCAGGGGTCCCCGGGTAAATCCATTTCCAACCGGTGAGTGAGACACACCTCAAATAAATCACCCTCAAATATATGATCGCGGCACTTCTGGACGGCAGAACAATATTCGTCCCGGGTGAAGTGGGCGCGGACGGGCAGGGAGTCCGTGTCGCAACGGCTTCGGGGCTCCTTGGTGCCAGCTTCAAGAGCGGCGATCCTTGAACGCCAATCAGATACGCGAGCTTCCGCATCTCCGCGATCGATGATTGCGAGGGTTGTTTCACCAGTCTGGTGGTCGTGGCAAAGCACCTCGTCCACGATCATGAAGGCCATGTCGGGAAGCTGTAGGTCGTCCTTGCCCGTGTCAGGCAGACTCTCAATGGCATAGCCGGTTTCATACCCGAAGTACCCGATCAACCCGCTTTGAAAATGCCCCCCGGGGGGCATTTTCCCGTCGGTAGCCGGTAAATATTCCTTCTGAAGTTCACGCAGGGCGATGAAGGGGTCCCCGACCCACTCTTTAACCGCTGCATTTCCGGGCCGATCTCCGTCGGGCTGCCTCCAGGTGGCCAGGTGAAGGTCCATCGCCCGGTCCGCGCGCCCGGTCCGTCGCCCGGTCAACAGGGCGCAGGGATCGCCCCCCAGAAAGGAATACCGACCCAGCCGCTCGGGAGCCATCGCGCTGTCCAGCAGGAAGGCGCAACCCGAAGGGCCGAACATGGCGCCGTAACGCCAGAAGGGCAGGGCCAGGTTTATGGGGATGACAAGGCGTGAGGTCATGGTTCATCCGAATGGTCGGTTGCCGCACATTGCGAAAGGATCCTCGCGACCCGCTGCCGCAACGCGGTGACATGGGTTCCTTCCCAGAACAAGTGGTCACATTCACGACAAAGGTAATATGTGTCCAGCCATTTGGCAGTCCTTGGCGGGATGCGCGCGGCCACATCGGCCTTGGCGACCTCGCGCAACCGGCCGTTGCATTTGCTGCAGCGGCCGAACAGCCTGACCTGGGAAACCAGCAGAAACCGGCGCAAAACTTCGGCGGCCTGTAAATCGGCCACCCCCGAGCGGATCAGCATGGCATTGTCCATGGAGGCTCGCTTGAGAAGCGAGCGGCTGCGCGTCAGGACCGTGCGTTTTTCGTTGATCCCCCGGCGGGCCATGCCGGGTTCGGACCAGGAGTCGTCCCACGCCGTATCGAAGCCCATGACCCGCAACAGGAGGGCCAGTTTGCCGAGGTGGCCGTCACACAAAAAACGGGGTGAGGCCAGCGATCGGGGATCGGCCCCGGCAACCGCCAGGACATCGCTGGCGACGGTCCGGGCATCCAGGGGGAGTTCCAGGCCGGATATCAGGGAAAAAACCGTTCCGATTTCACAGTGGGGAACTCCAAGTGATTCGATGAGATCCTTTAGGGAGGAAGGTTGGGTCAAATGCCGTAATACCAACGCAGGACGGCCTGTATGCGGGGGGAATACCAGGGCCGAGGGGGGAATCAAGGTCCCCAGATCCTTCTGGAAAATGAGGGTCATTGTCAACATTTGGCAAATAGTACCACACTTCTCTGTTAGTCGATTGACAGGTCCCGTTCCCAACCGTTAAATTCCCAAAACTCGACGATGACGGCACGGGATTGCATAAGGATATCTTCCCGCCAGTTGCCTTGCCGCTGGAGCTGCCATGGTCAGCCGGACCACCGGAATATCATTCCTGGTGAGAGCCGGTTTTTCATCCCCATGCTAATCATCTGGAGAGTGCTTTGCGCCCGAGCCGGATCACAATCTTCCTGACTACGCTTTTGTTGCTCGGCGCGGGGCCGGCTTCCGCCGAGGACGACACTCCTTCGGTTCCGGTGAAACATCTCTATACCAACGCGGGTCTGTTGGGTGTGGCCCTTACCAATCTGGGTTATATCGGGACCGCCTGGAGCAATCGCTACATACCGTCGGGCGAATACTACCTCAACAGCAATACCGAACACATCTACAAGGGCGGCCTTTGGGTGGGAGCCCGCGACAGCGACGGGACGCTGCACGTTTCCACCGGCGCCCAGGACGCCAACGGCCTTGTCGAGGGTGACGAGTCCCGGGAATTCCGCAATTGGCACGTGGAAAAGGAAACACCGAACGGCCTGGAAAAGCTTTCGTATGTCGAGTGGTCCAACAATCAAAACGAAGATAATTATCACCCCGACGCCCTGTCCACGCAGCACATCGAATTCGCCTTCAAGGATGACGCCGTTCTCGAATCGGGGAACCACAGGCCCCTTGGCCTCAAGGTGATTTTGCGCATTCTGGCCTGGGGTCCGAAACATGCCGATGATTTCATCATCCTCGATTATGCCATTATCAACGATAATCTGGTATTACAGAAGGAACTCCAGGACCTTTACGTCGGCCTGTGGGTGGATACGACGGTCGGCAATACCGAACAGACCAATCCTTTTGACTCGGATGCTCCGGTCGGCTGGAACTTCAACGACGATGTGAACGGCGCCTGGGGAGCCAGCGGGATCGTGCATGATGATTATACCGTACCCGGTGATCCGCGTATCTGGATGGCCTATGAGCACGATGATGACGGCGAGGAGGGTCTGGCAACCAGCTGGATCGGCTACCGGCTTCTGGGGACCAGCCAGGAAGCCGAGCCCGAACCCGGCGTCAACCCCGTGTCCTATAATGCCTGGCGTTTCCGGGGCGTTCCCGAGGAGGACGACTGGTATACCGACGCGGACGATCCCGACACCCCGATCCAGGGTAAATACCAGGTCATGAGCAACGGCGCCTTCACTGTGGGCGAGACCCAGGAGGTCGACTATACCAAGGCCTCCAACTGGGTGGGATTGTTGACCACCGGGCCCTTTCCCTTCCTGGCCGCGGGCGACACGTTGAAGATGACCTTCGCCATTGTGGCCGGGGAAGATTCCCTGAGCATCCTGGAAAACAGCAAGATCGCGCAGTTGGCCTACGACAACGGTTTTTCCCTGCCGGCCGGCCCTCCGTCACCCAAGTTGAATTTTTCCTACCAGGACAACGAGGTCATCCTGACCTGGGCTCCGGGCGACTCCCTGGATGCCGACGGCGGAGACCTTCCTCTGGAAAGTCCCCTGCGGTCGCCCGAGCATCACATCAGCGATATCACCGGGCGTAAGGATTTCCAGGGTTACCGTATCTACCGGTACCAGGGTGAGAACATCGTGGGTGAACCTTTTGAAATTTCGAATCTGGTGGCCCAGTATGACATCATCGACGGTGTGGGTTTCGATACCGGGCTGCCCCCCCTGAATGAAGACGGCCTGAGAGAGTTCGCGGACACCGACCTTCTGGATGGATTTCCATACTGGTATTCGGTGACGTCCTTCAGTATTCCCAATCTCCAGGACGGGCTGCCGGAATTCGAGAGCGGATACAATGCCAACTCCAGGTTGGTCTATCCCGGACCCGCGCCTTCGGGGCCGGGCAACCCGCGCACCGTGGGCGTGTATCCCAATCCGTACCGCGCCGGCTCCCTGTTCGATAATCGTCTGGAGGGGGAGCTGGGCCGGAAGATCTGGTTCACCGGGCTGCCCGCTCGGTGCAAGATTGAGGTGTTCACCCTCGTCGGGGAACTGGTCCACACCCTGTATCACGATGACCTCTCTTCCGGCCAGGAACCCTGGGATATGCTGAGTGGGTACGGACGGGCCATCTCCTCGGGTCTCTATATCTATGTGGTCGAGGATCAGGTCACCGGTGAGATTCAGCGTGGAAAGCTGGTGATCATAAAATGATTGGTTCCCGATTCCCCAGGACTCTCTTTTCACCCCGTTCGCTGACCCTGATGGCGGCGGCCCTGGTGGCGGCTTCCGGCGCGCTGGCCCTGATCTGGGTCGGCGGCTGTTCGCCCAACGAATCCTTCGATCCCAATACGCTGGACAACAATCCACCGCGAATTTCCTTTTTCGTCACTACGGTCGATACGAGCCAGGAACTCCAGCCCACCAGTTATTCCACGCGTACCTTTCACTGGAGCGGCACCGATTCGGACGGCTGGGTAACCGAATACTACGTGGCCATCGACACGTCCCTGGTGTTCGATGCGATATGGGACACGACTATCAGTACCGATACCACCATGACCTTCAGTCCTGACAGCGAAGGTAACGCCGATGTGGTTTTCATGGTTGTCTGCCGGGACAACCGGGGTGCCTTGAGCGACACCCTGAAACAATTCATCCCCATGCAGAATTCTCCTCCGGTGGTGGACTTCCAGACGGATTTCGATCCCCTGTCCAATATGCAGCGGGAATTCCTGGATGCCGACGGCAACGTGGTCGACAGCGGCTCGGCGGCCGCCGATACGGTCTTCTGGAATTGGGGCCCCGGCAATTTCCGTTTCATTACCTACGACCCGGACGGACAGGACACGCTGGAACCCTTCTACCGTTACACCCTTTTCGAGGGGGATCCGGACAGCACCTACGACCAGACCGATCCCCGTGCCGATCCGGAAACCAGTTGGGTGCGGGTTCCCTTCTATGGGTCGGAAGAGGTCAAGGAATTCACCGTCTATCTGAAATCGGTCCTTCCGGGCCAGGCCAGGACCTTGTCAGTCTCGGTACAGGACACGGTAGGAACCGGTCCGGTCTACAAGTACACCTGGGAAGTGCGGGCTCCCAAGGGTCCGGTGCTGTACGTCCCGGATGCTTCCGCATCCCGCACCAGGAATTTCTACACGGCTTTTCTTGACGACCGTTTTGGACCGGGAAACTGGGACACCTATTCCTTCTGGAAGGGATTTCCCGACGATCCCTTTACCCTGCTGGAGTCCTTCCGGAAATTCGAGATGATCCTGTGGACCGATACCGGTGCCGCCAGCAACAATATCCGGGTCGCTTCCCTGGGTGGAGGAATCCTGGACCAGTACCTGGTTCCCAACGACGATTCCGAACCCGGGAAGGTCCTGCTGATATCCCGGATTCTGACGGGCACCAGGACGGGGCTGTCCAATCCCTTCCGCGAGCAGACCCTGGGCATCAGGATCAAGGGTTCACCGGAATCCGCCCTGAGAATGCCTCCCGATCCCCAGGCCCTCGGCCTGCAGTCCTATCTGCCCGCCATGACCTCCACCCGCGGCTCGGGGGAGGGCGGCATCGGGTTGGCGCTTCAGCTGGTTGATGATCTGCCATCCTCGGAGTTCGTGTACCAGATGGAGTATTGTGAGGTCATCGAAGTTGACCGGCTGGGCAACGAGATCCTGGTGAGCTGCTATTGCAACGACCGCTGCGGTCCGCCCTCGGAGGAAGCCCCCTGGGATCCCTATGTGGGTGTGCGCAGCCCCTTGCGAAGCGTGGAGGCCCTGGCCCGTATCGTGGGCATCTCGCTTCAGTTGGACGATTTCGATCCGGCCGAAGTCTATCCCGCCCTCGACGCCATCATGCAATTCGAGTTGGGGGTGCCCGGCCCATGAGGCGTTTCCTGGTCCTGCTCTTCCTGATGTTGTCGGTCCAGGCTTTTGCCCAGACTCCCACCAACGTGGCCCAGCCCCGGGGGCCGGCCACGGTCAAGGGCCGTATCTTTGACGCCGAGTCGGGCGAATCCATGCCCTACACCAACGTCTTCGTCTCCGGCACCAACATCGGCACCATGGCGTTCACCGATGGCTTCTATATCATGAAGGGCCTCAGGCCCGGCACCTACACCATCAAGGCCTCTTATATCTCGTACGCCATTGGTACCCAGACCGTGGTCCTGGGTCCGGGCGAGGTGCTGAACCTCGACTTCCATCTCGAAGTCCAGGCGATCATGGCGGAACCCCTGGAAATCCAGGCGGAGCGCGCCCTGGTTGAAGTCGACCGGACCGGCAGTTCCCACTACATAACGGCCAAGCAGATGGAGGCCATGCCACTGGACCAGATGGTGGACATGATCGCCACCCAGCCCGGCGTGACGCTCCAGGACAACGAGATCCACATCCGTGGGGGGCGGGCCGACGATACGATGTTCGTGGTCGACGGCATGTCGGTGAACGATCCCCTGGCCGGTGGCGGTTACGGTTATACGATCGATCCCTCCATCATCAACGAGATCGAGGTTCTGACCGGCGGCTTCAACGCGGAATACGGGCAGGCTGTCAGCGGCGTGGTCAACATCTCGACCAAGGAGGGCACCGACCGGGTGGAAGGCCGGGTCAGCTTCAAGCGTGACTATCTCGGGAAGAGGGTACCCAAGAACGATTACCGCGGATGGGAAGATCTCACGGACTTTTCAGAATCGAACAACATCGACATCCTCAAAGCCTCAATTTCGGGTCCCGATCCCATCAGCGCCGGGTTGAAGGCGATCGGCCTCGGCCTGCCAGGAACCCAGTACATCCTGGCCAGCGCCTCGGTCGATATGAGGGACGGATTTCTGCCTATCTACAGCCGGCAGAATCGCCTGGAATCTCCGGTGTACAAGGAACAATTCTGGTCGCAACGGCAGCAGAACAACTGGAACGGATTGCTGAAGTGGACCTGGAACTTCACGCCCCACCATAAGCTGAACATCAACCTCAGCAGGAACGTCGCCATCGGCCAGGGTTTTTTCCTGCCCGGCGAAGGTTATCCCCGTCCCTTCATGGACAACCTGGACCAGTCCCTGGTCTTCACCAACGAAAACATCCTGTCCCAGATCTATTACCGGCAGGTGTTGGATGAAAACTCCTGGTTCGAACTGACCCTGGGCCGGAACTTCAACCGCCAGCACAGCAACGTCAACGGGAACGACGACTTCACGACCTACTCGCGCATCGATATATCCAACACCGCCGACCGGCAGGCCCGCGGCAGCGCCGACCGCTGGCACGATCACTACTCGGAGTCCTGGACGGCCAGGGGATCCTATTCGTTCATGGGCGTGGGCAACAACAGGTTCAAGACCGGGTTCGATCTGTCCTTCACGGAGATGCAGTTGATCGACCTGCAGTCGGGACTGGGCGATCCGCCCCCGGGCAAGCTGGCCATCAGGCAGGATATCTTCGTGGCCCACCCCATTACGGGGGCGGCCTACTTCCAGGATACGCTCGAGTTCCGCGGGCTGATCGTCAACGCCGGGATCAGGGCCGATATCTGGGCCCCGGGCCGGGAAGTCGAAAAGGTCATGGCCAATCCCGGCGACTACCTGTTCATCACCGACGACATGGCCGACGAATTCTACGGCAGCACGTTTTCCGCCGCCGGCCGCTACTGGAAGGGCCGGCTCTCGCCGCGCATCGGCCTGAGTTTTCCCGTGACCGAGCGGGACAAGTTCTTTTTCAACTACGGCCACTTCAGCCAGTGGCCGCGGTTCGCCTACGTGTATCCCCAACTCGAGACCCAGACCGTCACCGAGGTCCAGCTGCTCGGCAATCCCAACCTGGACCCCAAGGTCACCGTCGAATACGAAACCGGACTTCAGCACGAATTCGGCGGTTTGTGGAGCATGGGGATCACCTTCTTCAACCGGGACATCTACGACTACGCCAAGGCGGTCAATCTCGGGTCGGTGGATATCAGCGCCAACGAGACACCGGATCCGAACGACACCGGGCTTGTGACCATTGAACCGGTCCGTTACTTCAACGGCGACTCCGCCCGCAGCCTGGGTATCGAGTTGACGATCATCAAACGCACCACCCGCTGGCTGAGCGGTTCGGGCAGCTTCGAGATGCAGAGTTCCACCGGCACCAACAGCGACGCCAACGAGGCCTATCTGCAGGCTATCTACGAACCGGAAGCCTACGAACCGACCTCCAACATCGGTGGCCTTACCCGCGGTCCGTTGATCTGGGACAAACCCTGGACCACGAGCCTCAATCTCGACTTTTCCGTATTCGAATCGGACCGCCCCGTCCTTTTCGGCTGGCGTCTGCCGCCAAACTGGAGTTTCAACCTCCTGGCCAGGGCCGAGGCCGGTCAGCGTTACACTCCCAAGGTCTGGCAGGCGGATAAGGAATCCGCCATTTACGGCGACGTCAACAGCGCCCTGGGCCCCTGGAAGAGCATGGTCAATCTGCGGTTGAACAAGTTCTGGAATTTTGGAAACAACCAGCGGCTGACCATGTATCTGGAATTCAAGAACATCTTCAACCACCTGAACTACCGGCGTGTCAACCCATTCACGGGTCAGGGTTATGAACTCGGTGACTACAACCCGGAGTGGATCGCCAGGTATCCGGATGACAATCTTTCCACCTACAGCGAGGAATACGCCAAGGGCGTAGTCAATCCCAGCTACATCGAAAATCCGCGGATCCTGATGTGGGGGGTGAGCTACTCATGGTAGGGGTTGCCCGGACATGGTGGCTCGCTTCGGCTCTGGGCTTGATCCTGTGCTGTGCCCCCGGGTCCGTCCCGGTGGTCCGCGCCGCCGATGTCCTGACCCTGTTCGGGGAGGAAAACGCCGGCACCGCGGGGGCCCAGTTCCTGCGGATTCCCGTGGGAGCCAGGGCCGTAGCCCTGGGCAAGGCTTATACCTCCATGGCCACCGACGGGTCGGCCCTCTACTGGAATCCCGCGGGAGTCATGAGGACGCCGGGCCGCACCAACTTTTTCGCCAGCCACAGCCAGTACACCGCGGGCATCGATCTGGATTATCTGTCGTTCCACCACCGGGGCCAGAATTACGGATACGGTCTGTCCATGGGCGTCCTTCGCTCGGGAGACATCCTGCGCACCGATGAATTCCATCAGCAGGGCACGGGGACCTATTTCAACGCCAACCATTTCTTCCTGGGGGCAACCCTGGCCCGGGCCATGACCGACCGGTTCTCCATCGGGGGCACCCTGAAGTACTATCAGGAAAACCTGGACGATTACCAGATCAAGAGCGTCCTGGCGGATCTCGGCATTCTCTACTTCGTGGGTCTGGGAGATTTGAGGGTCGGCTTCGCGGTGAAGAATTTCGGTGGCGACCTCAAGCCCGGAGGCAGTCCGCCGGCCATGTCCGACGGCTATGTTCCCGCCGCGAATTTCCAGAAATTCCCGGCGCCCACCGAGGGCACCTTCGGCGCCGCCAAGACCTGGAACCTGAGCCAAAAACTGGGCCTGGTGACTTCCGCGGATTTCAATCATCCCTCGGACAACCAGGAGAGCTTCCGTTTCGGAACCGAGTTGGGCATGAGGAAAATGCTGTTCCTCAGGGGTGGTTACGAAACAGGCCGCCATGAAGGCGGATGGGCCGCCGGTTTCGGACTCCAGTTGAAACGGAAACAATTCCTGCTGCGCGTGGATTACGCCTACAGCGACATGGGCGCTTTCGGGGTTATCCATCACATATCGGTCGATCTTTCGCCCCTGGTCAGGGCCAAGGACCCGGAAGCCTGGCGGAGGTCCTCGCGATGAGGCGCCGTCAGACAGGCATCCTGTTCGTTGCGGTGGCCGGGGTCCTGACCCTGGGAATCCTGTTGGCCGGATGCGGGGAAAAGATCGCCATCCCGCAGCCGGTCGGAGTGTTTTCGATCAACCAGTACAAGGTCGACGACATCTACGAGGTCGAGGATCAGGCGATCCAGTTGACCCAGGGACGGGGCGCCCTGTTCATCCTGACTCCGGGAACCCTCTCCAAACGGGACACCAAGTTCGGCCTCACCCAGGAGGTGACGGGTTTGGCGGGCCCGCTGTCGATCTGCATGGACGAAGGCATGGGGATCATCTTCGTTTGGGAAGACGATGCCAAGAGAGTCAGCTGGTACGATGCCAGCAACCTTGACCCTCTGGGAACTTCCGATCTGCCCGATGTCCAGACCGCCGTGGCTCTGGCGACCAACCCGTCGGGGATCGATCTGGCGCCGGCCGGAACCACCTTTCTCTACCTTTCGGACCCCGCTTCCGAAGTCATTCACCGCTATTCATTCGACCAGGCCACCGGTTTGAGTCCCTACGGCATTCTGGCCCGCAGTGACGGGCTCGGGGTCCGGTTTGTCCACGAGGCAGCGGGAATGTTTACCGACAGCGAGGATTTTCTGCTGGTATGCGACGCAGAGACCAGCCGTAACTGGGTCACACGGTTCGCCAGTTCGCCCGACCTGACCGATACGGATATGCGGGGCCTCGCGGCGGTGTATGATACTGCCAGTTGCGATCCCCCCGCGGCCGCGGATTACGTCATAGGCAATGCAGCCCAATGCAACGAGCCCGATTGGGTGGGAGGGCCCAGCGACGCCCTTGGTGAATTTTTCCGGCCCACCGATGTCGCCGTAGATCGCCTGGGCCGCATTTATGTGGCCGACACCGACAATAAGCGCATCCAGCTGTTTAACGCCAGGGGCGGCTTCGACATCCAGTTCCTTTGCACCGACAGTGATACCCTGGTCGGTCCGACATCCCTCGGCATTTTCGATGAAAACAATCCCCGTGAAACGGGTGTCATCAACTACGGGGCCTATATTTTCGTGACGCTGCAGGACCGGACCACCGTGATCAAGTTCATCTCCTTCGATCATTATCAGGCCCTCAACGGTGAACTTCCCCCTCCTGATTGATGAAGATCCCTGATAATCGCGGGAATCGCCGGGCATCAAGTGCCTGGTTCTGGCTTCTGACCGCCCCGGGCGTGGTGGTGGCCTGCCTGTTGGCGGGGCGCAACGTCTTCGCGGTTTTTGCCATCTACCACCTGGGATTCTGCCTCCTTTTACCCGCGGCTTTTAATCTCCTGAGGCGCGGCTTTTCATTTTCAGACCATTTGGCCTTCCTGGGGTTGACGGGTCCGGGAACACTCCGGGGAATTCTGTCGGGCCTCGGGTTGGGAGTGGTTCTGGCCTGCGGAACCATCCTGGCCTTCCGTTGGTTCGGGGAAATTTTCCTGGCTGACCAGAATGTCCCGGCAGTTTTGTCCGATTGGGGGGTGGGCAAGGGGAACATACCTCTGCTGTTCTGGTTCATGTTCCTGATCAACGGTCCGGCCGAGGAACTCTACTGGCGGGGATTCGTGCACTCGGAGATGTCGGGACGGCAACCCCGCTCGGTTGCCATCCTCCTGATTGCGGCCTGCTACGCCAGTTACCACGGGGTGACGGTTTTTCTGCTGGTGGGCGACCTTTCCATCGCCCTTATCTTTCTGGCCGCCATCCTTGCCGCGGGATTGGGTTGGGGCTGGCTGCGCGAAAAGACGGGCTCCGTCTGGCCGGCCCTGCTCGGACATGCGGGAGCCGCGGCGGCCTACATGGTGGTGGCCCGGCCCCTCATGGGAATGTGACCATTGGACCGATGTTCCAAGGGAAAGATGTTCCAAGGGAAAGCTTGCCCAAACCCCTCCCTGTATCCCATAATCATCCACCACCAACGCCACCTTTGAAGGAGGGAAAACCATGCTGGGAGCCATCGCCGGGGACATCATCGGGTCCACCCACGAATTCTGTCCCGTCAAGACCGTGGATTTCCCGCTCTTCACCGAGGCCAGCAAGTTCACCGACGATTCGGTCCTGACCATCGCCACGGCGTTTTCCCTGCTGACGGACGGCAACTACGCGGAAAACTATCGCATCTTCGGCCGGCTCTATCCCCTGGCGGGTTACGGCAAGGGATTCAAGGAATGGCTCAGCGGAAAACACGGTAAACCCTATGGCAGTTGGGGCAACGGTTCGGCCATGCGGGTGGGACCGGTGGGGTTCGCCCTCGACAACGAGGAAGATGTCCTGCGTGAGGCCGAAAAGTCGGCGGCGGTGACGCACGACCATCCCGAAGGCATCAAGGGCGCCCAGGCCGTGGCGCTGGGTGTCTTTCTGGCGCGGCAGGGCGCCGAACCGGCGCAGATAAAAAAAGAGATCACCGACCGCTTCGGATACGACCTGGACCGCACGGTCAAGGCCATTCGCCCGGACTACTCATTCGACGTATCGTGTCAGGGGTCGGTGCCCGAAGCGATCATCTGTTTCCTGGAAAGCGAAAATTGGGAACAGGCGGTGCGCCTGGCGGTATCGTTGGGCGGCGACGCCGACACGCAGGCCTGCATGGCAGGCGTCCTGGCCCAGGCGCGGTTCGGCAATGTGCCCAGCGAAATCGAACTGGCCACACGCAGGATGCTGCCCCAGCATCTGCTCGAGATCGTCGAGGATTTCGAAAACAAATTCATGGCAGACTGAAGCGGAGAGCTGATCGTGAGCATTGGAACCCTGAAGAGAAAGTTCCCCAAGAAGGATTGTCCCACCACGCCATTTTTCGTGTCGGTCGCGGGTAATATCGGCGTGGGCAAGAGCATGATCACCACCATGGTGGGTGAAGTGTTCGGCTGGCAGATGCACTTCGAGCCGGTCATCAATAATCCCTATCTCGAGGACTACTACAAGGACATGAACCGGTGGAGTTTCCATCTGCAGGTCTATTTCCTGAGCAAGCGGTTCGAGGTGCAGAAGCTCATCCTGGACCACAAGGGTTCCGCGGTGCAGGACCGCACCATCTACGAGGATGTCGAGATTTTCGCGCCCACCCTGCACCGGCGCGGCTGCATGGACGACCGCGACTACGAAAACTACCGGGAAGTCTTCCGCAACATGGTGGCTTTCCTGACTCCGCCCGACCTGATCATCTATCTGAAGTGCCGGCCGGAAACCGCCCTCGAAAGAATCCAGCAGCGCGGTCGGGGCTGCGAGTCATCCATCCCGCTCGATTTCCTTCAGGACCTGCATCTGGCCTATGAAGACTGGATTGAACGTGCCCCGGCCCTTTGCCCGGTGCGCATCATCGACACCGAAAAGATCAATCTTCGGGATGACCTCCAGGCCCAAACGGACCTGTTGGATACCATCCGGGAGTTCCACCTCGAAAAGCATGAACGAAACGGCGGCTGAAACTTGAAAACAGGTGATTACAGGCCGAGCGACCTGTTGCGCGGCTCTGAAATATCCGATGATCTGCTGAAGGCCCTGCCCAAGACGGACCTGCACTGCCATCTGGACGGATCCCTGCGGCTGGAAACCTTCATGGAGCTTGGCCGCGTCGTGGGCATGGATATGCCCGCCGATCCGGGCGAAGTGCGCGCCCGCTATTTTCCCGCGGACCGCGAGTGCGTCATTGACGAATTCCTCAAACATTTTGACCACACCGCGGCGGTGCTCCAGACCGAAGAAAATCTGGTCCGTGTGGCTCGCGAACTGGCCGAGGATTTTTCCGAAATGGGTGTGTGGTACCTGGAAGTCCGGTTCTGTCCCCTGTTGCACACGCAGCAGGGACTGACACCCGACCAGGCGGTCGCCGCGGTCCGGCGCGGCCTGGACGAGGCGGAAACCACCGACAATTTCCAGTCGGGAATCATCATTACCGGCCTGCGGACCATCGAATCGTCAAAAAACCTGGAGCTGGCGAAGCTGGCCGTGGATTGGAAGGGTCGCGGCGTGGTGGCCTTCGATCTGGCGGGGGCCGAACAGGATTATCCCGCCAAGAACCACCTCGCGGCCTTCTACCATGTGATGAATCACAACCAGAACGTCACCATCCATGCGGGCGAAGGTTACGGGCCCGACTCCATTCATCAGGCGCTTCACCATTGCGGCGCCAACCGCATCGGACATGGAACGCGCCTGGAGGAGGACCCCGACCTGATGGCCTACGTGGCCAACAACCGGGTGCCCCTGGAAATCTGTCTGAGCAGCAATCTTCAAAGCTGCGTGGTGGACGATCTGGCCCATCACCCCTTCCGCTATTACCTGAAGGAGGGCTTGCGGGTCTGCCTGAACACGGACAACACCCTGTTTGCTCAAACGTCACCTCTGCACGAGCTCAGGTTGGCCGTCGATACCTTCGACCTGACCCTGCTGGAAACGGAAAACCTGATCATCAACGGTTTCAAGAGCGCGTTCCTGCCGGAAAAGGCCAAGGGAGCGATGGTTCACAAGGCGCTCAAGACCTTTGCCTCTTTGCGTGACCGGTTTGGACTCGACGAGGGGAAGGTGTGACCGTGATGAAGGACCGCCTGAATATTCTTTCCGATCGGTGGCGCGATCGTGTGGCCGAGGCCGTCGACTTCCTGGCCGGCCGGGGATTTACCGGCAAGGTGGGCCTGGTTCTGGGCAGCGGGCTTGGCAACTTCGTCGACGCGGTCGATGACGCGCAGGCCGTCGACTACGCGGAAATTCCCGGTTACACAACGACCTCGGTGGCCGAACACACAGGACGCCTTGTTTGCGGCACAGCCGCCGGCGTCCCGGTTGTCGTCATGCAGGGCCGGCTGCATCCCTACGAGGGTCTTCCCTTCGACGAACTGCTGTTGCCGACCGCGGTGTTGGCCTGTCTGGGCATCGATTCGGCTGTCGTGACCAACGCCGCCGGCGGATTGAACCGATATTACCTGCCCGGCGACCTGATGGTCATCCGCGACCAGATCGACATGCACTTCCACGATTCTTTGCGTGGGTTGCTGGCCCAGCCATTTGCTCCTGCGGCGGGCGCCGACGACAAAACCAACGCCCAACTCGCCGAGATCGGTCGCAGTGGCGGCGTGCCCGATCTGTTCGACCCCGAACTGGCCCGCAAGCTGGTTGCCGCGGCCGCCGAAACCGGCGTGCCCATGCACAGTGGCACTTACGCCAGCATGTACGGTCCCGCCTACGAGGCCAAGGCGGAAATCGGCATGCTGCGCCGCATTCATTGCGATGCCGTGGGGATGTCGACCGCGCCGGAAACCGTCTTGTTGAAAAGGATGGGTGTTTCGCCGGTGGGGCTGTCCTGCATCACCAATCCCGCGCGCGAAACGGGGCAGCCCGAACTGTCGCACCAGGATGTGGTGGAAGTCGGCAAGATGGTGCGCGACCGCATGGCCCGTTTGCTTCTGGCGTTTTTACCGAAGGTTTGAGTCCCGAAAGTTTCCCGGGAACAAATTTTAGCCAAGAGGTTATCAGCTCAGGCTACCTGAGCACCCCTGTTTGATATAGAGGCCTGATGATTTATCCGGTTTTACCCGATAGGGGGAAATTCATGCCTTTTGTTAAAATCGCCCAAATTCTGGCAAGCACATTCCTAATCCTGGTCGTCTTGATTCAACCCGCTCTCGCCCAAACATCCATCGGCTTCGAAAATCCCGAAGACACCACCAACATTCTCGAATACCGGTTGCCCGACTGGGGCTATCGGACCTGGGATCTGGGATTCGATCTCAGCGGCAACGGTGGAGATGCCTACCGCGGCGACATCAACAGCACGGCCTACAACCGGTTCAGGACGGGATTGAACTCCCGCTTCAATCTCTACCGGGAAAGCGAATCGCGAACCTACAAATTGTTCGTTGACGGTACCGGAAATTACGACAAGGCCCACCAATCAGGGTATTCGCAGGAATCATCGGGGCACCAACTCAATGGGCGTTTCCTGCTGGGCGGAAATTGGACCCGATTCCTGGGGGACGGCCCTTTTTCCCTGAGGGCGGTGGGGAACACCTTCCAGACCTACTCGGAGTCCATCCAGGAGAAAAGAATTGACCAGACGATAGAGGAAATCCGCCAATTCCAGCGGACCAACAATTATTACGCCTCGCTGGGCGCCGGGGTCGGGAGGATAAGGGATGTAACGCCTCTGATCCGTGCCCAACGCCTGAGCGAACGTCTGACGGCCCTGGGCCGGGAACAGCTTGCGCCGGGTCAGGTTCGGGAGATCGCCCGTGTCCTGGCAACAGAGCAGGGGTACCGGGCGGTATTCGATCGGCCGGACAGGAGTTTCTGGCGTGACGTCCTTGAACCCATGCTGGATCCCGATCAACCGCTGTCGCCCTACGAAGTTTTCTACCTGCGGGATATCATGGAAGAGGACGTGGGTCCGCGAGGTGAGGGTTTCGAAATTCGGGCCAGTGTGTTCTACAGTGACCACCGCCAGGGCGTGACTTCGGAATATAACCGGTCCATCGCCCGCGGCTCCGCCCTGGACCTTCGGTGGGTCAGGAATCTCACCTTCGACCACCAGCTGACCTTGAGCGCGGACGCGGACTACTCGCGGGCAAGCAGGTCTGTTTCAAGCAGTGATTACGTCACCGGCGGAATCGACTTTGCCCATCTGTGGACCATTGCGGACCGTTACCGTTGGGATACCAGTCTTGGACTGAATGGGGCCTACGAAGAACTCGCCAGTGACGACGAAAGGAGAATCCAACGCAACCTGGAAACGGCATTACAGTCCGTGTTCACCATCTTCATCGAAAACAACCTGTCACTAAATTTGCGAGTCAGGGGATCGAACTCCCAGGAATACTCGGACTACGTTTACCTGGGCTATAACGAGAGATATTACCGCAGGTGGAACTGGTCCTACGGCATCGGCCTGGAATATTTCCTGGATCGGTTCCTGTACTAGCCTGCTAGCCCCGCGTCATGAAGTCGAAGACATGCCCCAGCGAGCTCTGGGAGCCCTTGTACAACTCGGTGTACTGGCACCTGGTGCAGGTGATGGTGGTGAACTTTTTGGTCTGGATATCGAAGATCTTGGTCAAAAAGCCCCCGGTCGCACGGAATTCGCTGCTCTCGAAAGCGGTGTTGCCGCATTTATCGCACTTATAACCCTGGGTCATTGGCATTCCTTTCTTCTTATTGGGTGCTGTATTTCCTATAATACCCCAGTAAATTCTGATTATTC
>JAUVII010000174.1 GCA_030592845.1 Candidatus Krumholzibacteriia bacterium
CGTCGATGATCTGCGAGGTCGACCAGCCGGGCACCATTGGCACGCGGACAACGTGGCCGCCCCAGGATTTGACCTCGGGAGCACCCACAATATCCTCTTCACTGTACTCGGACCCCTTTACGAGCACATCGGGCCTGATCTGGAGAATAACTTCCAGCGGTGTCGGCTCGGCAAAAATAGTGACCGCGGAAACAGGCCGCAAGGCGGCAATTAAGGCGGCGCGGTCGGCAGCCGGCAAAAGCGGCCTCCCCGGACCCTTGAGCTGTCGAACGGAAGTATCGCTATTGAGGGCTACGACCAGTTCATCGGCCTCACCGGAGGCCTGGGTCAGGCTGGCCAGATGTCCGCTGTGGATCAGGTCGAAGCATCCGTTGGTAAAGGCAATGGTTCGTCCGGCGGCGTGGACGGCTTCCGCCCACCCGGCGAGCTTTCCGGGGGCCAGTATTTCTCCGCGCGGGAAATCGGCCATCAGTCCTGGTCCTTTTCGTTCAGCGCCGCGGTCAGCTGCTCCGTGGTCACCGTGGCTGTGCCCAATTCCCGAACGGCCAGACCGGCGGCATGGTTGGCCAGGTCGGCCGCTTCGGCGAAGCCGGCCCCCGCCGACAGGGCGGTGGTGTAGACGGCAATGACCGTATCCCCCGCTCCGGTGACGTCGTACACGGTGGTCGCCTCGGTGGCCAGATGATGTTCCCCGCCACCCTTCTCGAAAAGAGCCATGCCGTGTTCACCCCGGGTCACCAGGACGGCTTCGGCGTCCGTTCGTTCGAGAAGCTTGGCGCCGGCGGCCTTGAGACTGGCTGCATCGGTGATGCTCATGGCGCAGGCCTGTTCGGCTTCCTTCTGGTTGGGCGTCAGGGACGTCACTCCCCGGTACTGGGAATAATCCCCTTTTTTCGGATCGACAACCAGCGGCACACCCGCCTCACGTCCGGCGGCGATGAAGACGGCCAGGGCCTCATGGGTCAACAGGCCTTTGCCATAGTCGCTGAGCACCATGCCGTCGAAAGGCCCCAGTTTTGTCAACCTGGACACCAGGGTCGCGACGATCTCCTCATCGACCGGACTGTCGTCCTCGCGGTCGGTGCGGACGACCTGCTGGTTGTGGGCCAGGATGCGCGTCTTGATGGTGGTGGGCCGGGCCCCGGTTTCCAGGAGACCGGCGGCATCGATACCCCGCCTGGTCAGCAGGTCTTTCAACTGGACCGCGGCCTCGTCTTTTCCGCACAATCCGAAAAGGACCGCTTCAGCTCCCAAGGCGCAAATATTCGCCGCCACGTTGGCGGCCCCCCCCAGTTTGGTCGTCTCGCTTTCCAGCCGCACCACCGGGACGGGAGCCTCGGGACTGATACGGTCGACCCGCCCCCACAGGAAGCGGTCCAGCATGCTGTCCCCGATGACGGCCAGCCTCCGGCCTGATAAACGCTCAATGATATCCTTGTAATTCGGGCTCATGATCGCTTCTTTGTTTGGATACGGTTTGACATTGGCGGGACAGGCAGGAAGCTATCATCCTGTATCCCGGGTGTCAATTTGTCCGTCCTTAATCCGCACATACCGGTCACGTTATCAAGGAGATACCATGGAAAACAAGAATCCCCAGCAACGGATCACCCTGGACCTGGGTGAAAAGGAAGCCGAAGGCATCTATTCCAACCTGACGCTGATCTCGCACAGTCCCGCGGAGTTCATACTCGATTTTGCCCGTCTGGTTCCGGGAATGCCCAAGAGCAAGGTCCACGCGAGGATCATCATGACGCCCCAGTCGGTCAAGGCCCTGCAGAAATCCCTGACGGTGAACATCGAACGGTTTGAAGGGGTCCATGGCGAAATCAAAATGGCTGGCCAACCCGATCCCGGCCAGAACATCGGGTTCAAGGCAAATTGATACCCACCTGGCGGCCTATTCGCCAGGAGGCCGGGTTTTCCAGCGGCGGTGCAACCAGAAGTAATGATCAGGCGCTTGGCGAATGGCGGCTTCCAGTCTCCTGACATGCATTTCCGTCAGGCGGGCGACAGCTGTTTCCTCGTCCCAATCCGGTTCAGCCGCGAAGGGCGGATCGACCATGACCTTGTGGCGGCCGTCCGGCTGCCTGAAGATGAATCCGGTTACGATGGGAACCTTGAGCTTCCAGGCAAAATAGGCCGTCCCCCGGAACACGGATGCCTGCCGTCCCAGGAATTCGGTGAAATACCCCTCGGGGCCGGCATCCTGATCTCCCACCAGCCCGATCAGTTCCTTGTTGCGCAGGGCCCGGATCATATCCCGGATCGATGCTCCCCCCGACCGGATGGTGCCGATCCCTGCCCGGTGCCTGATATCGTTCTGGATCCGGTCCACCCGGGCATTGGTCTGTTCCTTGACGATGAAACTGACCTTCTGGCCTTCAGCGGCCACCCGGGCACCCATCATTTCCCAGTTGCCGAAATGTCCGGAAACAAGGAGAGCGCCCCTGCCTTCGGACACCGTCTTCTTGAAATGCTCCACGCCCTCGATATCCACGAGATCCAGGAAATCGGACTCCTTCATTCCGGGGAACGACAGGAACTCCATCAGGGTCATGCCGAGGTTCCGGTAGAAGGCAAGGGCCAGGCTGTTGATTTCCCCATCGTCCATTTCCCCACCGAAAGCATGCCGCAGATTATCCAGCACGACCTGGCGCCGGAAACGGACAACCTTGCAGACAAAGGTTCCGAGACCTCGGCCCAGGGCCAGCAGAAATCCCCGCGGCAAGGGGCGGGCCAACAGAAAAAGAAGATACAGCAGGCTGTAGTCCAGCAACTGCCGGGGCCGAGAGGTCATGTCTTGCTCCAGTTGGGGTGAACGTCATCTTGACCAGATTCTATGCGCTAGCTTCCCCCCGGGCAACCTCCGGATCAATCCCGCCAGTTCCAGGGCCAGCAGACCCTCCATCCACGCGTCCTCGGTTCCGGGCCAACGTTCCCGCAGGCCGTCACGCGAAACACCCTCCAGATCGAGACGGTCCATGATCCACCGCGCCGCGCTTCCGGCCCGCGGTTCGGGTAAAACGTCGCCCCTGAGATCGTCCTCCCGTGGATCCCCTTCCCGTTGCGGGTCGGGATGTCCCAGAACCCGAGTGATGTCGTTGGCGCTTTCCACCAGATGCGCCCCTTCGCGCAACAGGTGGTGACAGCCGCGGCTGGATTCCAGGTCGACCGGCCCGGGCACGGCAAACACTTCGCGGTTGTAATCCACGGCCAGATTGGCCGTCAGCATGGCCCCGCTTTTTCGGGGCGCTTCCACGACGATGACACCCAGTACCAGACCGGCGATCAACCGGTTGCGCCGTGGGAAATGATATTTGAGCGGTGGTGTGCCGGGGGGAAATTCAGTCAGGGAACAGCCATCGATTTCCAGTTTGTTTTTCAGGGTCCGGTGCGCCGAGGGATAAACGCGATCGCTCCCGGTGGCCATCACTCCGATGGACCGGCCCTGGACGGAAAGAGCTCCCCGGTGCGCCTCTCCGTCGATACCCAGTGCCAGACCGCTGACGATAACCCAACCGTGCGCGGCCAACTCCGCCGCCAGGGCCCGGGCCACTGCAAGCCCCCTCGCGGAAGCCCGCCGGGTTCCCACTATCGCCAGGGCGGGTTCATTCAGGATGGCCAGACTGCCACGGACCCGGACTTCGCCCGGGGGGTCATTGATCTGTTCCCACAACCGCGGCCAGTGGGAATGGCCTGGTTGGATTATCTGTTCCTCGGGATTTGTCCGGCATGAGGCGGAGTTTTGAGCGGCCACATGGTTTTCCAGTCCGGGAGGACGTGGGGACTGAAGATCAATCCACCGGCTCGGGCCTGTTGTCGTGGTAGAGCTTCAGCAACAGTTTTTTCAGCTTGTCCAGACCCTGTCCGGTGGCGGAGGAAATCGACAACACCTCGATGGCGCCATGATCACGCGCCCAGTCCGTGGCGGCGGCCATGACCTCTGCTGTTCCTTCTTCATCCAGCAGGTCCAGTTTTGTGACCACAACGGCAAAGGGCAGCTCGGCCAGGCGGCGGCCGTGCCGTTTCAATTCGGTCCGCAGCACGTCCAGAGCCCTGCGGGGAGGTTCCAGCGAGGGATCCACTAGCAAGAGAAGGGCCCGCGTCCGTTCGACGTGCCGAAGAAATTCGTGACCGAGACCCTTGCCCTCGGCGGCGCCCTCGATCAATCCCGGAATATCGGCCAGGGTGCAGCTGTTATAGTCCCCCAGATCGACAATTCCCAGATTCGGGACCAGCGTGGTAAATGGGTAGTCGGCAACTTTTGGTCGAGCGGCGGTGACCACCGAAAGCAGGGTGCTCTTGCCGGCGTTGGGTTCTCCGACCAGGCCGATGTCGGCAATCAATTTTAATTCCAGGCGTACGGTGACCGAATTGCCGGAGCGGCCGGACTGGGCGTGCATGGGGGTCTGGTTGCGGGCATTGCGAAACTCCCAGTTTCCCTTGCCCCCCTTGCCTCCCTTGGCCACCAACAGCTTTTGCCCGGGCTTCAGGAGATCCACGAGAACCGTATCTTCATCACCACTGTAAATGGAAGTTCCGCAGGGCACCTGAAGGACCACATCCTGACCGTCGGGGCCGCTGCGTCGATTTCCACCCCCTGCCTTTCCCGGAGATGCTTTGTAGACTCGCCGGTAACGAAAATCCAGCAGGGTCGACATTTCATCGGTGGCCACGAGCCAGACCGATCCTCCAGCGCCTCCGTTGCCCCCGTCCGGTCCGCCCCGCGGCATGTATTTTTCCCGCCGGGTGGAGACACAACCATCCCCCCCCTTGCCGGACTCCAATGTGATGGTGGCGATATCCAGAAACACGGGTCATTCCTCCGCGAAGTGTTAATCCAGGTTTACGGCTTGAACGGATGCGTCAAAATTTGCGACCGGCAAGGGCCTTGGCCACCGGCGCCGGAACGAGATTACCCAACGGCCCCCCGTGGCGAATGACGTCCCGGACCAGAGTGCTGCTCACGGCCGCCAGGGAAGGGCGCGCCAGCAGATAGACGTACTCGATGTCGGAGGCAAGCAGGGCGTTGACCCCGGCCAGGCTCCACTCGTGTTCATAGTCACCCGATGTCCGGATGCCGCGGATGACCGCATGGGCACCCTGCCGGGCCACTTCGTCCACCAGGAGACCCGAAAAAGGGTGGACCTCAATGTTGCCCATACCCTGGACCGACGCCCGGAAAAGATCGACCCTCTCGTCCACATCCAGAAGTCCGGCCTTGCCCGCATGGGCCACCACCACGGTGACCTTGTCGAAAAGCTTGAGCGCCCGGGAAATAATGTCGATGTGCCCCAGGGTAACCGGGTCGAAGGATCCGGGGTATAACACATGTCGCTCCACCGTCATTCTCCTCCAGGGGGTCCGTCAGGCGGACGAACCACGGCCAGATAACTTTCCCCGTACCGGCGGGCGGTCCAGTTCAAACCGCCGGGTACGGGCTCGGGCAGGTCGGGGGTGCGGGATCCGTACTCGATGATTCCCGCCCGGAATCCCGGGTGGGACACCCATCCCGCCAGCCCCTCCATGATAGCCCCGGCGACGGTTCCATGGTAGGGCGGATCGGCGACCAGAATCCAGGCCGCCGATTTCCCCGGTGGATCCCAGCCGGCAAACCAGGCGGCAGCCTCGGCGGAAACAAGTTGGTATTGCCTCGAATCAGCCCCGCAAAGTTCCAGGTTCTCCCTGGCAACGGCCAGGGAACTGCGGGAATTATCGACAAAAATGACAGAGTCAGCCCCGCGGCTGAGCGCCTCGATGCCCAGGCCCCCTGCGCCGCAGCACAGGTCCAGAAAGCAGCATCCCCTGACTTCGGGACCAAGAATATTGAACAGGGCTTCCTTGACCCGGTCGGTCGTCGGCCGGACCACATCACTTTTGGGGGAAATCAGGCGACGGCCCTTCCAGCAACCGGCTATGACCCTCATCTGACTTCTCCATCCCGCCTGCGGCTCCAGATCAGGCTTCGCAGCATGGAAACCCGGGCGAGCTGGTCCACATCAAGGTCTTCGGTCCGCAAACGGAAATCCGCGGCCGCCGCGTACAGGGGCCGCCGGTGCCGGAAAAGGTCCTCGATTCCCGCCCAGCCCAGCCTTTCCAACAATGGGCGTTCCCCGGAAGTATCGGCCTTCAGGCGTGTCCTGGTCACGTCCCAGTTGGCGTCCAGCCAGATAACCACGCCCCGCTTGCGAAGCAGGTCCACCGCGGCCGGAGTCTGCACGATGCCGCCGCCTGTATCCAGTATGAGGTTGCGTTCGGGGTCGAGTCCGGACAGGGCGGCCAGTTCCCGGGAACGGAAGGAGTCCTCACCTGCGGAGGCGAAGATGCCGGCAATGGAACAGCCGGCTTCCCTGACGACCACCTCGTCGAGAAAGACGGCGGGGCGGTTGGTAGTGACCTGGAGCCGGCGGGTCAGGGTCGATTTTCCGCTGGCCATGAAGCCTATGAATGAAGTCCACATGACCCCATCCTAATACAATGCCCCCCGGGGAACAATCCCCGGGGGGCAAATGACAGCCAATAAGAAGCTGCTAGTTCAGCTTGATATTCGAAACATTTTCCGGTGAATAGATGATTTCCGAATCAGGGGTAATCTGGTCCCGCTGCATATACATTTCGGAAACGATCGTCGGAGTCACGAAGATCACCAGTTCGCGGCTGATCTTGGTATTGGTCGAGTGCTTGAACAGCGCACCCAGCAGGGGGATGTCCATCAGCACGGGAATACCACTGTCCAACTTGCCGTCGATCTGACGGATCAGACCGGCGATAATCGCGGTTTCACCATTCTCGACCAGGACCCGGGTGTCGGATTCACTGGTGTTGATGATGACGCCGCCCTGCACCGTGGCCTGGCTCGACAGATCACTCACTTCATTATGGATATCCAGGGTGATCTGGTTGTCCTTGTTGATGTGAGGCGTGACCATCAGGCTGATACCGATGGTGGTCAGCTGGGTGATCGCGTTGCCGGCTTCATC
>JAUVII010000213.1 GCA_030592845.1 Candidatus Krumholzibacteriia bacterium
CTGGAACGTCGGGGTTTTCCTTTCCCTGCCCCTGATGGAGGGTGGCTCCCGTTTCGCCGAAAACAAACGCACGACCGAGGAAACCTACCGCCTGATGCGCGGGCGCGAAGCCGCCTCCCAACGCATCGAACAGAACGTGAGGAACGCCGTTTTCCAGGTTGCCGCAAGCCGTTTGGCCATCGACCTGAGCCGAAAGGCCGCGGATGCCGCCCGTAAGAACCTGGACATCGTGGCCGACAACTACACCATGGGCCTGGTCAGTCTCGTGGACCTGCTCGACGCCCAGACCAACTCGCTGAACACTGACCTGGCCGCCATCGACGCGGTCAACGACTACCTGCTGGATTTGATGCGGGTTGAGCGGTCGGTGGGGCAGTTCACTTTCTTCGTGCCCGAGGATGAGCGTGAGGTCTGGGTAGACCAGCTTGAGGAATTCGAGCGTCAGCGGCCGTAATATTCGGATGATCCCCGGGGAACGATGCATGGATAAATAAATATCCCTGCTAAAAGTACCCCGGGGCACTTTTTATCTATTTTGTTTGTTTTCAATGCGTTATAGTTTTAAACTGGATTTAATGTTGCTTTTGACCATATATTCATTGTCAAATATTCAGTTTTGACAACAAATATGTTGTCCCGCGTCGCCCCCCGGGGGGCGATTTTCGCAGTGATATTTATTATCCACGCGTACCAACCCGCCAGCGGGCTGGCCAGGGCATCCTGTTTTCCTGTCCCTTCAATCTATACATTCCCACCTTTCCAACCCTGGTGATGGGTGACATTGTTCCCAGGTCCGGTTATCGTATTCTCGGATACTTCTGAAAACAGCTAACCGATTGAAGTGGGTACAGGTTTGTTGAGCGCCATTTTCTTCTTCTGCGTCCTGATGCTGGTGTACGTGTACGCCGGCTATCCCCTGTTGGCCCGCCTGCTGGGTGGTTTCGTGCGCCAGCGCGTATGGTCCGCGACTCCGGGTGAACATCTTCCGACGATTACCGTGCTGATCGCAGCCTACAACGAAGCGGCCCACATCGAGGCTACCGTCCGCAACAAACTCGAGCAGGATTATCCCCCCGAAAAACTGAACATCATCGTGGTGTCCGACGAATCCGACGACGGCACCGATGACATCGTGAACGGCATCGGCGATCCCCGCGTGCGCCTGATCCGCCAGGACCCGCGCGCCGGCAAGACCAGCGCCCTGAACCTGGCCATGCCCGAGGCCTCGGGCGAAGTCATCGTCTTCAGTGACGCCAACTCGCTCTACGCGCCTGACACGATAAAAAATCTGGTCGCGCCTTTGGCCGACCCCAGGGTGGGCTACGTGACCGGCCGCATGGTCTACAAGGCCCCCGACGGTTCGCTGACCGGCGAAGGCTGCTCGGCCTACATGCGGTACGAAAACAACCTGCGGGCGTGGGAAACGAATCTCGGTTCCATCGTCGGGGTCGACGGCGGCGTCGATGCCATGCGCCGGGAAATCTACCGCCCCATGAACGCCGACCAGCTGCCGGATTTTGTACAGCCGTTGACCGTGCGCGAACAGGGCTACCGCGTTGTCTACGAACCCAGCGCCCTGTTGTATGAAGACGCGCTGGCCGAAGCCGGTGACGAATTCCGCATGCGGGTGCGGGTCTCGCTCAGGGCCTTTCACGCCTTGAAGGACAAGGCCGCGCTTTTGAACCCCTTCAAATTCGGCCTGTTCGCCTGGCAGCTGTGGTCGCACAAGCTGTTGCGGTACATGGCCTTTTTGTTCATGGCCGGTGCCCTGGTCAGTAATATGGCCCTGGCGATCCAGCCTCCGTATTCCGGCCTCTGGAGTCTGCTTCTGCTTGGCCAGACTTTCTTCTACTCCCTTGCCCGCTACGGCCAAAACATGAACAGCCACGGCCAGCAGCCACCCCGCCTGGTGGCCTTGATCTACTACCTGTGCGTGTTGAACCTGGCCAGCGCCCGGGCCTTCTGGCAATTCCTGCGGGGACGCAAGCAGGTCACCTGGAAGCCGAGGGTCTGATGTCACAACGCCCCGAACCCGCTTTCGCCCCTCCGGGATTCCTACGCAATAAAGTGGTATGGGCCCTTCTCATGGTCCTGTTCCTGTTTCCGTTTTTCATTCATATCCCGCGGTCGCTGAACCACCATCCGGTCATCTCTCCCATCGGCGACAATGTTCATATTTTTCTGTTTGGGGGCATCACCCTTTTGCTCTACTGGTTCGGCCCGTTGCAGGGTCGGATCTGGAGAGCCGCCGCGATCAGTGCCTTCATGGGCGGCGCCGTGGAATTTCTGCAGCTTCTGGTGGGAAGGCAGGCGCTGTTCACGGATTTCCTGCTCGATCTGCTGGGCATTGGAATAGTGGTGGCATTCATTTACTGGAAAGGACACCGGCGCCATGCCGGCAAATGGGTTTTCCTGTTGTTGCTGTTGAGCATCCCCGTCCAGCTTTACCAACTGCCGTGGCGCATTGCGGCCACCTACCGCTGCCAGGGAATGTTCCCTCTCCTGGCGGATTTTGAAACCTTCGGCGACCGCTATCTGTGGTCCAACAATATGAAGGGCCTGCTCAGCTATCACCGCATAGAAGACTCCCCCGACGGCAAAGGCCATGTCCTGCGCCTGTCCGGTGATACCGAATCCCACTGGCCAGGCGCCCTGATGCGCCGTTTTCCCGAGGATTGGTCGGAATATTCGGTCATCAAACTGGATGTCCGGATGGTGGACACGCCGGGTGATTCCGTAAGATTCGGTTTCCGGCTGGACGATTATGAGGGGATCAAGGAAAGGGCCTGGATCGCCAAGTCGTTTCACGCCACCAGACAGTGGCAGACCTTCAGCATTCCCCTGGTCAACCGCAAACTGTCCAACAGCAACCGCATTCTCAATCTCACGGAAATGGACCGGTTCATCATCTACTTCGCCAAACCCCAGGAAATGCATACCATCGAAATCGACAACCTGCGGTTGGAATAGATTAAAAAAAGGGCCCCACCGAGGGGCCCTACAAGCAATCTGAACAGAAAACTAGCCGCTGAAATTCGCGTTCACGAATTCCCAGTTCACCAGATTCCACCACGACTCGATGTAGGCCGGCCGCGCGTTGCGCTTGTCCACGTAGTAGGCGTGTTCCCACACATCGATGGTCAGCAGCGGGGTCCCGGTCTTCAGGGCGCTGTCGGCATCGTCGGTATTGACGATTTCCACACCACCGGCGGCGTTTTTCACCAGCCAGGTCCAGCCGCTGCCGAAATTGGTCGCGGCCGATTTGCTGAACTGCTCCTTGAAGTCGGAGAAGGAGCCGAAGGCTTCGTTGATCGCCTCGGCGACCGCGCCGGTGGCGTCGCCGCCGCAGTTCGAGCCCATCCCGGCAAAATAGAAGGTGTGGTTCCAGACCTGGGCGGCGTTGTTGAAGATGCCGCCGGCCGGGGCGTTCTTGACGGTGTCCTCGAGGGACATGTTCTCGAACTCGGTGCCGGGAACCAGGTTGTTCAGATTGTTGACGTAGGCCGCATGGTGCTTGTCATGATGGAAATCCAGCGTCTCGGACGAGATGTGGGGCTCCAGGGCATCCTTGGCGTACGGAAGTTCAGGCAGTTCGTGTGCCATGGTCGATTCTCCTTGAAAACATTGGTGGCAGGTCGGGACCAGCGGGTATCGCGGTCGTTATTGTTCTTGAGCGATATGATACATTGGAAATTGAAACCCGCAATCATTAAGCCACTTTGGCGGATAATATCCAATTTTCCCTTGAAAGACCGCGGGACGGATTCTATATTCCACCCGGAGGTAGTATATTGCGTTTGTACAAGTCATCCGAGTACGCCATCCGCTGTCTGGTCTCCATGGCCCGCAGCGGCGGAGACTTGCACAGCGTCAAAAGCCTCTCCGACAATCTGGGCATCCCCTACAAGTTCCTGGGCCGGCTGATGAGCCTGCTGGGATCCGAGGGATTGGTCGAGTCGGTGCAGGGCAAGGCGGGCGGATACCGAATAGTTCGCCCCTTGGAGGACATCCGGTTGGCTGAAATCGTGGACATCGTCGAGGGTTTGGAAAGCTACGAGCGATGCATCCTGGGTTTTGACCGCTGCGACGAGAAAAACCCCTGCCCCATGCACGAATTCTGGAGCGGCCACAAGGACGGCATCCTGGAAATGCTGCATTCCACGACCCTGGCCCAACTGGTCCAAAGCGAAGGTAAAAAAATTTGAAACGGGTTTTTTTTGACCATAAATACTACTTCTGGGTAGTATTTTAACAAGGGCGGTTCATTTGGCCGCCGCAAACCACCGAGGAGAACATTCATGAATCCGTCGTGGCTTGACAAGCTACTGTCCCGCAAGGGACTGTACACGGCGTTCTGGACAGTGGCCATCTTTATGGTCGTGATCCTGATCGTCTTTACCGCCAATCTGGCCAAGGAGGTGCCGCCACTTCCAGCCAAGGTCGTCGACCATCAGGGCAACGTGCTCTACACCTACGACGACATCGTGGAAGGCAAAGGCTACTTCCAGCAATTCGATCTCATGGACTACGGCACCATGCTCGGCATGGGCGCCTACCTCGGTCCCGATTTTTCCACGGAATTCCTGCACCGCCGCGCCGTTTTCCTGGCCGATGGTCTGGCCCGGGAAAAATACAACCAACCCTATGACGACCTGAAGGCACCCGAAGCCGCGCTGATCCGCGCCATGGTCACCGAAGACGTCAAGGGCACACCGACCCTCAACGAGGGTACCGTCGCCTACTCGGCCAACTCGACGGCGGCCTTCAAGGCCAACCGCGAATACCTGGTGTCTTTCCTGGTGGACGGCAACAAGGAAGCGGCCTGGACCGGCGGAGTGATCCGCGCCGACGAGGCGGCCAAGATCGCCACCTTCGTGGACTGGGCGCAGTTGGTGGCCAGCACCCTCCGTCCCGGTACCGACCGCACCTGGAGCAACAACTGGCCTCCCGAACCCATGATCGGCCAGGACACCGGCTGGAACAGCCACTACTGGTCCCTGTGGGAGCTGCTGGCCTTGTGGGTGGGCACCATCCTGGTATTGGTCATCGCCTACGAGAAGCTGCTCAAGAAAGATCCGGGCGACGAACCGGCCAGCGCCATGGTCATCAACAAGCTGTTTCCCTCCCAGGAAAAGCTGTTGAAATACGTGCCGGTGGTGGGCCTGTTCCTGTTGCTGCAGATGATCATCGGCGGCTACCTGGCTCACATCTACACCGATCCCGGCCAGAATTTCATCTTCTCCCAGGAACACCTGCCGTTCAACGTGATGCGCGCGCTGCACGTGAACCTGGCCATCA
>JAUVII010000197.1 GCA_030592845.1 Candidatus Krumholzibacteriia bacterium
CCACCGGCAGATTCATAAGGTGATGGCCGGTCTGGGGATCGGACACGTCGAAACCGTTGAGCAGCATCTGCACCTGGTCGAAGGTGGAACCGCGGATGGTCAGGTCCGACTGCACGCCGTACTGCTGGCGCTGGCTGACCACCACTCCCGGCACCGTCTGCAGCATTTCACCGACGGAGCGGGCGGGCGCCCGGTCAAGGTCTTCCGCCGTAAGGACGTTAACGTTTCTAACCAGGCCGGGCAGGGCCGCGGGGACACGGGAGCCGAGAACCTCCAGGGTTTCGGCCACCCACAGCGTATCGCCCTTGAGAATGACGAAGTGGGCCCATTCGACGGTGGTGTCAGCGGGCGCGGTCACGGATTCGGTCTGAGCCAAGGCGGACCCGGGAAGGAAAAAGGCCAGGGCGGTCAACATGACCGCCCCGCGCCGGATCAGGAAAACGAAAGACATGGACGAATCCTCAAGCGGTTTTTGGTTTCGGTTTGGCGTTCCACAGTCGCAGAGCCAACACGAAACCGATCAGTGCAAACGGAATCATCGCGAGGGGCCAGGCCTGCCAGTTCGCGGGGTCGGTGGCCGCGCCGATGATCTTGCCAGCGGAATCCAGCTCCACTTTTGGCAGGATAATGGCGTAGGTCAGGGACATGAGGCCGGTGCCAAGATAGACAAATCCGTCGATGATACCAACGGCAATACCCGCGTTTTTGGCCCCACCGAAATCCATGCTCGCGGTCCCCGAGAGCATGCCGTGCACGCCGATCACCGCCATCGACATGACAATGACCAACCAGCCAACCATGGGGGTCGTGTAGGTAAAGGTCAGGACGATGGTCCCCACCAGCATCACACCGTAGAGGAAGCCAGCCACCGGACCGCGACGCGACTGGAAAAGGTGGTCGCTGATGGTACCGGCCAATACGCCCCCCGTAATTCCGGCGATACACAACAACAGTCCCCAGTTCTCGTTGACAAAACTGGATTTGAGCCCAAGCAAGGCGTCGGTCTGCTTGGCGAAACTTCCATACCACTGCATGATGGCCTGTCGTAAAAATCCGCTGCAGAATTCAACCCCGGCGATGGTCAGAATGATGGGATTGGTAAGCATCTTCTTGAATACCTTGACCGCCCCGAGACGCGGCCCCGAATCACCGCTGGTGGCGTCGCCGGTGTTGAAGTCGGCCAGCCCGGCCTCAGCCGGTGTATTGCGCACGACCTTGAAATCGATGACCCAGAAGATCGCCAGCAGGATGGACGGAACCAGAAAGACCCAGATCAGCCCTATCTTGCTCAGGATCATGCCGCCCAGATCGAAGGCGAAGTAAATGCCCAGGGAAATCAGGATACCGAAAATGGCGCCGAAAACCCCGCGCTCGCGCACATGGAACCAGGGGGCGTTGACCTTGACGATGGCCACGGCGCCAAAACTCTGGAAGTACATGTTGATCGCGTAGAGTACGGAGAACAGGACGATGAAGTTGGCGGCGATATAATCCGACCCGGGACCGTGCTTCAGCAGGGTCAGCGAGGCCAGGCCCATCATCAGGTTGGCCACCATGGCGCCCATGGCACCGGTCAGGATGGAGAAACGGCCTCCCATGCGATCGGTCAGGGGACCGTTGATCAGGAACGAGATACCGTAGACGATGGTGCCCACCATGAAAACTATGCCGAAGCCGGTATTCCCCATCAGGGGACTCCCGTCGGGCCCGGCTATTTCCTCGAAGGCGTACTGACTGACCTTGAGATTATAGCGTCCCATGTACAGGAAGGCGTAGGTCAGGCCCAGGGGCAGCCAGTTCATGACCCGGCGCCGGAGGTATGCCTTGTCGTGGCCCACATCCACCTGGGGCAACCGGACAAACACGAAACCGACAACGATCAACAGAAGGATGATGGGAACCAGTTCTTTAATCCAATCCAGCATGGAAAACTCCCGGTGAAGTTCGGGTCAATATCAATGGTCGCGGAGCATAACCTTTTGCGGCCCCAAGTCCAACAGGATTTGCACGTCTGGCTACCCCTGCCGCCGGATCACCACCAACGTGATGTCGTCAGACTGGGCCACTCCCGAAGTATGGGCGGTAACGGCATCCAGAATGGCGGCCTTGATGCCCGAGGCCGGCAGATGGCGGTTGCGGCGCACCACATCGAACAACGCATCCTCGCCGAACATGGCATCGTAGTCGTCTTCGTCCGCGGCGGGTCCGACGGCCTCGGTGATCCCGTCGGTGTACAGCACGATGATTTCTCCAGGCGCCAACTGAACGGTATCCTGCTGGTAGACCTGTTCACCCAACATGCCCAGCAGCAGCCCGCCGGTGGTCAGTTCCTCGATGGTGCCGTCGGTCCGCAAAAGGATGGGCGGATTATGGCCGGCGTTGGTGCAGGTGAAACTGCCCTTTTTCGTATCCAGAAGTCCGTAGAAGAAGGTGGCGAACATGTGGGGATCGGTGGATTTGACCAACAGGTCGTTCACCCTTTCGACCACCCCGGACACACTTCCCGGATGCATGACCTGTCCGTGCAGACTGGCCTGCAGATTCGACATGAGCAGGGCCGCCGGCATGCCTTTACCGGACACATCCCCGATGGCGATGCCTATCTTGTCCTCACCCTGGACCAGAAAATCGAAATAGTCCCCGCCGATCTCCCGGCTGGGGATGCTGGCGCCGACTACTTCGTAGCCCGTAATCACCGGTTCGGAAATGGGCAGCAGGCGAACCTGGATCGCGCGCGCGGTCTCGAGTTCCTGCTTCAGGCGGTCGTTGGCCAGAGCGATTTCCCGGCCATGTTTCACCGCCAGGGTCATTTCGTTGAAACTGGCGGCAAGGTCACCGAATTCGTCTTCGTTGGGAATCTCGATAACCGTATCAAGATCGCCCCCGGCCACGGATCTGGTTCCCCGGTGCAGGGCATGCACGGCTCCGACGATGCCCTCGGAAATCCGCACACCGAAGAACAAGGCAAAAACTTCCAGGACGAGGAACAGGAAGGCCACCACACCCAATGCCACCACGACGGCGATATTCAGGTTGGAGTCCCCTTCGAGGAACTCGGTTTTCAGATCCAGCCAACCAACCCGCAGGTTGATGAACAGATTCTTGGTGCCCAGGTCCTCCCCGTTGTACCGATTTACTTCGAACAGCGTGCCGCCGAAGAAGGAAAAGTTCTTCCAGTAGCCCTTGTCCTCGCTAACGTCACGGTAGGTGACTTCCAGACCGGAAAAGTCTTTCCGGTCCTCGTCGTTGGCCGGTGCAATGATTAGCTCACCGTCTTCGGCCATGGAAGAGTTGGCGGCCGAAATATCGATGCCCACCATCAACAGGCCGGAAAGAACCTTCAACGGGCGTTCACCCAGATGCCAGGCCTGCACCGAGGGTTGCGGCGAGTCCAGGCTCTTCCAACTCATCAGCCAGATCCTGCCCCCCGCCAGAAACCAGTCGGTAGTATCGGCCGTCGCGGGAGAGCGTCCCAGGTGTTCGGTGTCCGCCAGTGAGCCCCTCAGCTTTTCCGCCAGACCGGGTACCCAGACGGGTGCTTCGATCAAGGTCCCCCGGGTCCCGGCCGGTGCCTGGCCGGGCCACACGAAGGTGGTGTCGAAAAGAGCTCCGCTGAAGTCGACGCCCGAAGCGGTCATCTCCCGCCAGGTTTCCAGGGTGCCGGTTGTCCGGGCCGCGCGCGCCCCGCCCAAACCCGTGTAGAGGATCATCAACCCCAGGACAACCATCAACATCAAGGGCACAAAACCGATCAAAATCGCCGTGACACCCAACTTGGGCCGCAGACGCATGAAATGGAGCCGCATCCGGATCGCCAGATGAAACAGGGAGAAAAACCAGAAAAAGCCCAGGCTGAGTAGAGACCACCCGCCGAGCCGTTTAAGAAAAATTCCGAAACCATCCGGTTCGGCCAGGTTGCCGAAGCGGGGAAAAATGAAGATCAGCAGGGCGGTCGCCAGGACACCCAATCCGAATCCCAGGGCCCGCTTGCGGTCGGGGACATGCCGCCAGGGACGGAACTGGCGAAAGGTCAGAACGAGGATGGATATCGGGGTGGCCGCCCACAGCCCCCCGTTGCCGGGAAGGAACATGGCCAGCGCCGCGGCGCCGACCAGGACAAACAGCCAGAACCAGCGCCCCCAGGTGTCCGCAAGGATGAACCGTATAGCCAGGATCCAGGCCGCCAGAGACAATGATCCGATCAAACCCTGAACAACCGCCCCGGACAAAAACCAGGCTTCGGCGTGGAGAACCAGAAGAACCCCCGCCGATCCCAGCAAAACAAGAATCAGGACGATGCACCGCCAGGCCACGAAAGAAGTCGGTCCGGAAAGTAGTTTCACCGGATGTTGTGCTCCTTTTTATATTCGGCCCAGTTGTCCTTCAGGTGACAAAAGGCGTCGAAATCGGGAGCGGTGATGAAGGGATTGTTTTCCTTTTCAAAACCGATGGTCGAGTGGGGTCTCTGCCCTTCCCCGCCATAGTAATCGTGCCCTGGAAAGACGAGAGTGTCCGCGGGAAGTTTCATCAAATCCCCGAGGGAATCGTACTCCTGACGGGCGGAAGATCCCGGGAAATAGGAACCGGTCCCTCCCACCTTCCCGCAGAACAGGATATCACCGGTGATCAACCGTCCCTCGCACAGATAGCAGAAATGTCCCGGCGAATGTCCGGGGGTGGCCAGGGCGGAGATTTCCAGGCCGCCCAGAGAGATCACCTGGCCATCGGCAAGCGGATTCGCGCCGGCAACGTTGTCCTCAACCCCGCCGTAAATTTCGGCGCCGGTCAAGGCCTGGAGTCGGTCCATCCCACCGGTGTGGTCAGGATGACCGTGGGTGATCAGGATCGACGTAATGGTCAACCCCTCGGTTTCGGATATTTCCAGGAACTGCTCCGGTTCGAACCCCGGATCCACGGCGGCGGCGTTCCCGGATTCCGGGTCTCCGATCAGGTAACAGAAATTGCGGTCCCCCCCGAGGTGGATCTGAAAAAATCGGATACTGTCGGTCGAATGATCATGAACCATTTGGCATATCTCCTGATTCCCGGTTCCTGGAGGCACAAGGGGAGATCATACCCGCCAAAGGCCTTTACGCCAAGGATCAGGTGACCCTGGAACAATATTCGCCTCCCCCTTGCCAACCCTCCATTTCTTTGTATATCTAAGAACAAGACATTATCAGTCCTTTTTAAGGGACTTTGCCTGGTTTCCAACTCTCGCCCAGCGCCCGAAAGGAAAAAATCATGCCCAGGTCTTTTCTGCGATATCCAGCGACCGTCCTGCTCATCCTGGCTTTGGCCTCCGGTGCCGCCGCGATGGCGCCCGGACCAGGTGAAGTGGGCAGCCTCGCTCCCGATTGGACGCTGAACGCCTACGGCGGCGGCACCTATACCCTGAGCGACTATCAGGGCAAGGTCGTGATGATGTTCGTCGTGGGGTATGGCTGAGCCCAGTGCATCATAGGAGCCACCAGTTCGGTGGCCATGGTCAGCGGATACACTCCCGAGCAGTTCCAGGCCTTCGCCATCGATGTGTGGGACGGCGGCGATGTCAATTCACAGATTTTCCTCGCCAACACCCAGATTCCCTATCCCTACCTGATCATGGGCGGCATCAACGGGATCATGGTCGACTACAACTGCACCTACGATCTTGTGTTCGTCATTGGTGGGGACGGCGTCATCATTTACCGCGGGGACTATGAGGATACGGCCGTCCAGAACGCCATCGACCAGGGGATCGCGGACCTCAACGGTCCGTCCGCCGTGGGTGACATTCCCGCCGCCCAGCATCTTTTGCTGAATGGATACCCCAACCCCTTCAACCCGCGAACGCGCATTCCCTACGAGTTGGGAGGCGACTCGCGATCCGCCCAGGTCAATCTGCAGATCCTGGATCTGAGAGGCAGGGTCGTCAAGACCCTCGTGAACACCGTACAGGCCGTCGGGCAACGCTACGAAGCCACCTGGAACGGCACCGATGATTCCGGACGGCGCATGCCCAGCGG
>JAUVII010000105.1 GCA_030592845.1 Candidatus Krumholzibacteriia bacterium
ACAGCAACTGAATGTACTGCTCGGTGGTGAAGGGCAAATGATGGCCGCAGGCGCCGCACACCCACAGATTGCGGTCCAGTTCGCGGTGGTAGAGGATTTCCGAACACTTGGGGCACTTGCGCCACAAGTTGTCGGGAATATCCTTCTTTTGACTGGTCAGGGCTTTTATCCCCTTTGCGGCCTGTGTCAACCAGGACACGGCGTCCTCCTCACAATATCGTACGGCGATGGATCAGCGGACGGCTGCCTGGCAGGGCCCGCCTGTCGCGCCAGTTTGCACGACCAGGTCCGGAATATCAACTACCTGATGGTAAATTAGCCTCTTTCGCCCACTTCGGACAACCTTTTTCAGGCATCGAGCAGCGCCGCGGTTCTGGTGGTCATGATGATGGCGTCTTCCCCGTTGTCGGCGTAATACCCCCGTCGGAGGCCCGTGGGGACAAACCCGAATTTATGGTAGAAGGCCCGGGCCTCCCGATTGCTTTCCCTGACCTCCAGGGTTATCTCCTCCATCCCGAGGTCAACGGCTTTCCGCGCAACGGCAAACAACAGGGCCGTCCCCACCCCCCGCCGGCGCAAATCCGGATCAGCGGCGATGTTCAGGATGTGGAGCTGGTCGACGATTTTCCAGGCCATCAGATAGCCCACGACCCTTCCCGCGGTTTCGGCGATCAGGGGCAAACGCAAACGATCGGCCCCCAATTCCTGCTCCAGCGCCCCGGAATCCCAGGGATCGACAAAGCAACGCTTTTCCAGGGCGACGACCTGGGGCAAATCTTCCCCCCGCGGGGCCCGCACCGTAAATCCCTGGTCCGGCGCGTCCATCAGGTCGGCCTTTCGGTCCTGTGGGAGCTGATATCACTGCCCGGGGTCTCAGGCGTCAGATCCAGTTTCTTTTTGACCTCGGCATCGGACACCCGCATGTACTCCGGCACCAGGGTGAAGGGATGGACTTCAGGCAGACCGCCGGCATTCATGGCCAGGGCCAGCGCGGGGGCGGTGGCCGGGTGGGCTGAGGACCATCGCCGCAGAATGGGTTGGCCCGTGCTCACCAGCTCAGGACGCAGGCCGCTCCCCTGTCCCAGCAGAAGCGTCGTCCCATCACCACCGTATACCGGTTGTTCGGGATCGCCGACGGTTTCGAGAATACGGGCCCACCACTGGTCGGGGCCCAGCGCGGCCGGTTCGGAAACCGGTCGGACCCAGGATCCGTCCCTCACGAATATTCCCGAGAACACTTCACCCCGTCTGGCATCCAGAACCGGTACGGCAAAGCCGGCCTCGGGGTATTCATCCAGCAGGGCCCCGGCCATGGCGGCGAGGGAGGTGACCCCCACCAGTTCGCAGCCCAGACCCCAGGCCAATCCCTTGGCCGTGGCGACCCCGATCCTGACCCCCGTAAAACTACCCGGCCCGATGGTGACGCCAACCCTGGCCAGTTCCTTTTTGCCGTGGCCGGTCCGGGTCAACATGTCTTCGATCACGGGCAGGAGGGCATCGGCGTAACTGCCCGACACATTCAAGGGACGGTAGTCCAGGATGTCCCCGTCCAGCGCCAGGGCGAAGCGACCCCATTTGGTGGAAGTGTCGAAGGCCAGGCTAAGCACAGGCTAATCTCCCGGGTGCTTGTCGTTATTCCCGCCGCCAAAGACGGCGGCCCACGGCTCGTCCAGCCGGGGGATTCCCCTCAGGTGCCAGATTCGTTCGTCATCCCCTGCTCCGTGCGTCGCCAACAGCTCGATGCGGGGCATGTCGGGGCCCAATTCCTCCAGAAACAGTTCGGGCCATTCCACCACGGCCACCGCCGTTTTATCCCACACCTGTTCCAGGATGTCAGGCACCCCGATATCCGCCAGGTCGGCGCCGGGCTCGATCCGATAGAAATCCAGATGATGCACCACCAGCCGTCCCGTATAGGTATTGACCAGGGTAAACGTCGGCGAGACGACACTCTGGGAAACATTCAATCCCCGGCACAGCCCCTGGGTAAAACAGGTCTTGCCGGAACCCAGGCTGCCGTGAAGCAGAATGATCTCCCCCCCGCGCAGCAGGCCGGCCAGTTCCTCGGCGAGCCGGGCGGTTTCAGCGGGCCCGCGGACATCGCGGTGGCAGGTGAATTCCGCCGGCGCCGGCATGGAATGATCAGCCGACATGTCAGCGCGGCCTCAGGATGACGAAGGGACAGATCATTTCCTCGAGGCTGATGCCCCCGTGCTGGAAGCTGTCCCGGTAAAGCCGCTCGTACTCATGGAAATTGGTGGGATACACCAGATAGCAATTGTCCGCGGTGACCGCATAGTTTTCGATGGTGGTCTGGGCCGGCAGGCGGTAGTGCTCGGGATTTTTCATCAGCATGACTCGCTCTTCGTCCACCCCCAGGTTGTCCCCGAATTTGTAACGTACGTTGCTGCTGGTATCCCGGTTGCCCCGGATCTGGACCGCCCGTTTGCACAGCTTGCTCCCGTGGTCGGTGGTCAGGATCACCGTGCAGTCGCGGCGGGCCAGGTTCTTCATGATGTCGAACAGATTGGAATGCTCGAACCAGGACCGCATCAGGGTGCGGAAGGCGGCCTCGTCCGGCGCCAGTTCCTTGAGAATACGGTTCTGACTGCGCCCGTGGGCCATGATGTCGAGGAAATTATAGACTCCGGCCACCAGCCGGGTGTCACCCAGGGAACCGAGATTGCGGTGGAGAAGATCCGCGTCGCGCGCATCGGACACCTTGTAGTACCGGTTGCTGCCGACCGCGGGACTGTCGATCCGTTTGAGAAGTTCGTTCAAGAGTTCGCCCTCGAAGGCGTTGCGGCTGCCGTCGTGGTTCGCGGACGAAATCCACCAATGGGGATAGCCTTCAGAAATATCGAGGGGATACAGTCCCGCGAACAGGGCGTTCCTGGCGTAGGGAGTCGCCGTGGGCAAAATTGACCAGTAGTGGCGGCGTTCCATGTGGAAATAGGTCTCCAGAAAAGGTTCGATCATTCGCAGCTGGTCCTGCCGCATGCAGTCGATGACGATCCAGAATACCTGCTTGCTGTTGCGGACTTCCGGCTCCACCCAGGTCTCGTATACCCTGGGACTCAACAGCGGAGATTCCACCACTTCATCGACAGCCGAACCCACGCCCGTGGCGCCATCGGCGTTCACCCAGGTCCGGTAATGCTGCCGTACGTATTTGGCGAAGGCCAGATTGGCCGCGGTCAACTGGTCGTCGAGGGTTTCCAACAGCCCCCGGTCGCTGTACTGGAACAGGTCCATGCTCCAGGTGACCAGGTCCATGTAGATGCCTTCCCAGGCGCCGGGCGAATCCGCGGCGGCGAACCGGTCCCCCAGGGCCATGAAATTACTCATGTAATTCCGGGACACCTCTTCACCGGTCAGTTTGCGGGCTTCGAGCTGCCGTTTGAGGGTCGACAGGATCTGCAGGGGAGAAACCGGCTTGACCAGGTAGTCGTCGATGCGCTTGCCGATGGCCCGGGTCATCAGGTCCTCGGCCTCGCTCTTGGTGATCATGATCACCGGGATATGCGCGTTGATCTTGCGCAATTCCCCCAGGGTTTCCAGGCCGCCCATTCCGGGCATCATTTCATCCAGCAGGATGGCGTCGAAGTCCTTCTCGGCCAGGATCGCCAGGGCGTCCAGCCCGTTGGTCACCCCCTCCACTTCGTAACCCTTTTCTCCCAGATAGCGAACGTGGCCGCCCAGTTCATCGATGTGGTCGTCAACCCAGAGTATCTTGAAAGCCAAGGGTGGCTCCTTTGTTCAGGATTTCGGTGGCTCGGGGGCCGCCGGCATGGTTACCAGAAAAGTCGTTCCGTGCTGGCTGGTCGATTCGATCCGGATCTTCCCGTTGTGATACTGGGTGGCGATCCGTTTGACGAGTGCGAGGCCCATTCCCCAACCGCGTTTTTTTGTGGTGAACCCGGGATCGAAGATCTTGTTCCCTTCCCGGGCGGGAATTCCTTTTCCGGTATCCGCGACCCGCATTTCAACGCCGCCGCCGGGGATATCGTTCAACATGACGGTGATGGTCCCCTTGCCCTCGCTCAAGGCGTCGATCCCGTTCTTGATCAGGTTTTCGAGCACCCAACCCAGCAGGTCGCGGTTGAAGATGACGGGATTGGATGAATCGCCTTCGCGCCGCAACTCGACCCGTCCCCCCAGATGGGGCAGACGGTTCTGGAAGTAGGTGATGGTTTCGTCCACGACCCCCACCAGGTCCGTATCGGTCAGCTTGGGCATCGAACCGATCTGACTGAAGCGCGATGAAATCATGCTCAACCGTTCGACGTCCCGATTGAGTTCGACGATGACATCGTCGTCCTTGTCCAGCCGGTCCTCGAGCAGGGCCATCCAGCCCATGATGGAAGTCAGCGGTGTTCCCAGCTGATGGGCCGTCTCCTTGGCCATGCCCGCGAAAAGCGCCTTGGCCTGCGCATCCTTCTTGTTTTGCAGGGCCCACAGGATTACCAGGAAAAACAGGGCCATCACCATCAGTTCCAGATAGGGCATGATCCGCAGGCGCTGGCTCAGGGCCGACCGTCCGTAATGGAGAGTGCCCACCCTTTTGCCTTCCGGATTGAAGATGGCAAAGGGCTGCTGTTCCTGGTCGTAGGCCGCGGCGAGGGACAGAATTTCGAGGATGATGGGATGGCTCGGCTTGGACATGTTCTCCTGGAACAGGACCTGGTATTCGGGCAGGGGAATACCGATCACCGGTTCGTTCCACATGATCGGACGACCCTCGTTGTTCGACAGGATGATCGGAACCTCGATACTGTTGATCATCGAGACGACCGGCCTGACCTCATCCAGCGGCCTGTTCTCCAGCAGAAGGCTGGCGACGCCCGAAATGAGCTGAGTGGCCAGGAAACTCTGCTTTTCGACGCTTTTGGACATGTTGATGGTAAAGATGGTCGTGGCCACCACGATGCTCACTCCACCGATCAGCAGGTAGAGATTGAACAGATCCTGGCGCCGGATCTTGCCGAACACCTTGTGTCTCCATCCCATTCCCATCAGTCGATATACTCCATGCCGCCCATGTAGGGCACCAGAACGTCGGGAACCCGGATGCGGCCGTCGGCCGTCTGGTAGTTTTCCATGATGGCGATCATGACCCGGGGCAGAGCCAGGCCCGATCCGTTGAGAGTGTGCACGAATCCCTTGCTTTCAGGCCCCTTGAACCTGATACCGGCCCGGCGGGCCTGAAAATCCACGAAATGGCTGCAGGACGAAACTTCCAGCCACCTGTCCACGCCCGCCGACCAAACCTCGAGGTCGTAACACTTGGACGCCGCGAAGCTCAGGTCACCCGTGGCCAGGGCCAATACCCGGTACGGCAGCTTCAATTTCTGCAGCAGTTCCTCGGCATCGGCGGTCAGGCTCTCCAACTCGTCCCAGGAGGTCGCCGGATCCACGAATTTGACCATCTCCACCTTGTTGAACTGATGAACCCGCAACAAGCCCCGCGTATCTTTCCCCGCGGCGCCCGCTTCCCGCCGGAAACAAGGAGTGCAGGAACAGTATTTCAACGGCAGGTCCGCGAAATCCAGGGTCTCCTTCATGTGGACGTTGGTCAGCGACACTTCGGCCGTCGGGATCAGGAACAGATCGTCCACCTGGCAGTGGTACATGTCCTCTTCCAGTTTCGGCAGCTGACCGGTCCCGGTCATCGCCGGGCGTCCGACCAGGTAAGGAACATTGAACTCGGTATAGCCCTGCTCCAGATGTACGTCGAGATACCAGTTGATGAGGGCCCTTTCGAGGCGCGCGCCCGCGCCCGACAGGAGGGTGAAGCCGCTGCCGCTCATCCGCGAGGCTCGCTCGGGATGAAAAATGCCCATTTCCGTGGCGATATCCCAGTGGGGCATGACCGTGAAATCGAATTCCGGAATTTCTCCCCAGGTACGGATCAATTCGTTGTTTTCCTCGCCGCCTTCGGGGGCGGTCTCGTGAGGGATATTGGGGATGCGCAGGTAGAGCTGTTCCACTTCCTGTTCCAGGACCTCGGCATTGGCTTTCAGTTCCTTGATCCGGCCGGAGACTTCCTTCATGGCGGCGATGGCTTCGCCGGCATCCTCGCCCGCCTTCTTGCGCTCGCTGATGGCGCGGTTGGCCTTGTTGGCCTCGGCCTGCAGCGTTTCGGTTTCCTGCAGGGCGGCCCTGCGCTCGGCATCCTTGGCGTAATAGGCTTCGATATCCACCGATTCATTTTTCAAGGCCACCGCCCTGACAACCAGTTCCCGGTTTTCGCGGAGGAATTTGCGGTCGAGCAAGGGAGTCCCTTTCATTGACGGGCTCAAGTCGAATTTGTGGGCATACCTATACCTAGGGACCGGCTCCCCTTTCATAAAAGGGAAATGGATTTGCATTCCGGACCCGCGACTGGTAGAAGGGTAGTAGCAAAACGGTCCAGGCGGCAAGGCAATTCCCGCCTGCGGCCTCAAACCCGCTTATTGCGGAAATTTCCGGAGCCGAGGCCCCACAATGGACAGAATCCAACTCATCGCCAGGTTGAGAGATCTTCCCGCCGCCCGCCGGATCATCACCGCCCTGGATGTGCCCTCCATGGACCAGGCCCTGAGCCTCGCCGAAAGTCTTGGCGCCTCCGGGGGGTTCGTCAAGGTCGGCCTGGAATTGTTTTCCGCCGCCGGACCCGAAGTGGTGCACCGGCTGAAGAACCTGGACCGTGACATCTTTCTGGACCTGAAATACCACGATATTCCCAACACCGTCGCTTCGGCGGCTGGTGTGGCCGCATCCCTGGGCGCCTCCCTTTGCACCATGCACGCTTCCAACGGACGGGCGGCGATGACCGCCGCGGCAACAGCCCTGTCCGAAGCCAGGGTGGATTCCCGGACCGGCCGGCGGCCCGCCCTGCTGGCGGTGACCATCCTGACCAGCCTTTCGGAGCAGGAAATGGGTGAGGTCAGCCCCTCCCACGACCTGCTGCAGGACCGTATCCAGAGGCTGGCCCGGCTGGCCTGGGATTGCGGCTGCGACGGGTTGGTCTGCTCAGCCGCCGATTTGCCGGGCCTGCGCGCGACCCTGGGCCCCGAACCGCTGATCGTGACCCCCGGCATCCGGCCCGCCGGAACGGACGCGGGCGACCAGCACCGTGTAGCGACTCCCCGCGAGGCCATGGACGCGGGCGCCGATTTCCTGGTGATCGGCCGGTCGATCACCCGTGCCCCCGACCCCGGCGCTGCCCTTCAGGCCATCGCCGCGGAACTGACTTAACCACTGAAACGAAAAGGAAGGCCTTTTCCATGACCGAAGACAAGATCCTGGCCCTGATGGAAGAACTGGGCGCCCTGCACAGCGGACATTTCCTGTTGAGCAGCGGCCTGCACAGCGACCGGTATTTCCAGTGCGCGCGCATACTCCAGTTTCCCGAACTCGCGCGGGAACTGGGCATCGCCATGGGAGAGTTTTTCGAGGACACGGCCGCCGACCTGGTGGTCAGCCCCGCCATGGGCGGCATCCTGATCGGGCACGAAGTCGCCCGGGCCCTGGGCCGCCGGTTCGTCTTCACCGAGCGCAAGGACGGACAGATGATGATCCGCCGCGGGTTTTCCCTGGAGAACGGCGAAAAAGTGATCATCGCCGAAGACGTCGTCACCCGGGGCACAAGTCTGCTGGAGGTCATCAAGGTGGTCGAGGACGCCGGAGGCAAGGTCGTCGGCCTGACCAGCATCATCGACCGCACCAGTGGCGAGGTGGAACTGCCGCTGCCGCTGCATTCACTGGCCAAAGTCGTCGTTCAGACCTGGGAAGCGGATGGATGCCCCCTGTGCGCCGAGGGAAAAGAACTCGTCAAACCCGGCAGCAGGGGCAACTGACCGGAGGGACCATGATCAAGCTTTCGGTTCTTCAACGGCCCGATGGAAATGAAAGCCACGCCGCCCCCGGATGGCGCCACTGTTTTGCCGGTGGCATCCTGGCGGCCCTGTTGTTTATGGCCGTCTGGATCCCCACCCATCCGTCGCGACCGCTCCTGCCCACGGACGATCTCTACACCCATTTGAGCGTGGCCCGCCATCTTGTCCGCGGCGAGGGATTCCTGACCGATATGACCTACCCTCTATCTTTCGCTTTTCCCTTCGCCAGGGAATTGCCGCAACCCCTGATTCACCGCCAGCCGGGATTTGCCATCCTGCTGACGGCGCCCTACCTGGCCGCCCGGGAATATCCCCATCGCGCTGTGGATCGTGTGCGTCAGATGCAGATCATCCTGCTGGGATTGCTGGTCATGACCGGATCCGCGTTTTTCATCAGGCGGGGACATCCGGCGGCGGTGGTTCCCTGGCTGGTTTTTCTTTACCTGAATCCGCTGCTGGTCTTCGCCGTGGATTGGGGCATGGTCGAATTGGTCTGCTCGCTGCTCCTGTTGGTCCTGTGGTTGCGATTGAGAAATGACACGGGGGCCGGACCCGACTGGATCGACGGCCTCCTGGCCGGGGTGCTTTGCATGCTGCGACTGGATCTGTTCTGGGTGCCGGTCTTGTGGTGGGTACTGCTTCGCGCCAAAAAGAGGGATGATTCACTGAGTCCGGCTTCCAGGCGCCGGCGTCTGGGACTTCTGGCCCTGGCCTGGTTCCTGATCATCGCGCCCTGGGCCATCCGCAATATCCAGGTCACCGGCCAACCGGCCTTCAGCCTGCAGACCTACGCCGAACATGTGAAAGACACCCGCGCCTGGCCCGCTTACACGGTGTACCGGCAGCTCGAACCCCAGCCGTTTTTTGAAACCATGACCACCGACCCGTTACCCGTCCTGCGCAAAGTGGGCCGCGGGATGAAGTTCTTCTATCGGGACCTTCACAACCTGGTTCCGCTGCCGGTGCTCATCGCCATGGCTGTCGGCGCCCTGGTCTACCTTACGAATTTACTGAAGTTGAGGTCGTCGACTGCCAAACGTTCCCGATGGAAATCGATGATCGGTCTAAACCCGACCTCGCGAACCGCTCCGGTGACCCTGGCCGTTCTGACCACCGTGCTGCTGACCATCCAGTATTCCTTTTTCGATCACAGTCTGCGCCATCTGCTGGTCGTGCTGCCGGTGATACTGTGGGAAATATCCACCTGGATCGGGGACCCCATCCGGCAGATCATCGAGGACCGCCGGAAGGTCAGCGGCCAACGGTCATCCCTCCTGCGGGATCTGGGGTCGGTCATCATCCTGCCGGCCGCTGCCGCGGTGTTGGTGGCCTTTCTTTTTCCCTGCCGGCTTCCGGGTTGGGAATACGCCGCCTCCGAAGCCGTCGGCCGCGCGCCCAGGAACGAACAGATCATCGATTTTTCCCGCCAGGCGCCCCCCGGTGTTCTGTTCGTCGATTTTTCCACCGTGCCCTGGTTCATCGACCGGCCGGTGGTCTGGTCACCCACCCAAAGGGCCACCCGGAAAAAAATCTGTGATCTGCTTGATCAACCCGAGGCGCGACCATGACCAGTGGCGCGGCCTGGCTTCAGCACGCTCCACTGTTGACCGCCGAAAAATGGCTGCATGGATGGACGACCAGCCAAGGCCCCGACTTCAAGGTGGATCCCTCCTCTGATGACCACCTGGGCTGTGTGGAGAAACTCGTCCAGGCGGCCGGTTTGAAGAAGGGCGCCTGGGCTCGTCAGGTACACGGCGGCACGGTGCTGAAGGTTACTGAAGCCGGTTTTGCCGGGGATGCGGATGCCCTTTGGTGCGACCAACCCGGACTGGGCGTCATCGGTCGCGCCGCTGATTGTCCCCTGATCCTGGTGGGAGCAACCCGACCGGACGGATCCCGGGTCTGGGGATTTGCCCATGCCTCCTGGCGATCCACGGTCCAGGGCATCACCGCGGGCCTCATCCTGGCCCTGGCCGAAGCAGGCGCCGATCCCGTCAAGATGCGGGCGGTCATCTGCCCTTCGGCCGGGCCCTGCTGTTACCAGGTGGGTGAAGAAGTCCGGCAGGCGGCCCTCGACTCACTGGGTCCGGGAGCCGCCTGGTTTTTTCTGGAGAGATTGGAAGGACTCACCTTCGACCTGTGGGCAGCCAACATCGCGCAGCTCACCGCCGCCGGTGTGGCCGAAGACAACATCTTCAATCTGAAACACTGCACGATCTGCGGCGGGGACCGATATCCCAGCTATCGCCGCGAGGGAAACACAGCGGGCCGATTCGCGGCCGTCATTGGATTCTGATCATCCTTGCGACTACCGACCCATTCCCGAATTACCCATCCAGGGTTCCATGTTTCTTTCGAAGCAGATTGCACAGCGGGGTGCCCACCGCCAGGGAGAAACGTTCGTGGGCTGAAGATTCCACATCCGAGGTCAGCACGGAGTACGAACCCAGGTGGAGATTTGAAATATAGCCCCTGAGGTTCTCCACGCGTCCCTCGTCCAGGACGGCGGGAACCGGTTCGGACGATATGTCTTTTCGAACAGCCAGATATCTTGGTCCGTCGGGTGTGAGCAGGGTGTGTGAGCGGAAGACATACACGAATTCCTCCATCGACCCTTCGACCTCAATGATTTCGCGGTCGGGCACGACATATTCGAAGGCCTGGCTGGTCCCATCATTCGCACCCTCCGGCAATGTACTGCACTTGTACATGACGATGCCCTGGGCCCGGTCCAAGGTGGTGTCCTTCACGATGATATTCGGGAACCGTGGCGTTCGGTCCGGAGGAGGCAGTTCACTGTCGTCGGCGATCATCCTGGGAAGCAGCACCTGGTCCGCCTCGGCAAGTTCCTTGTTACAGGCCGAAAGGTGTTCCTCCAATTTCCCCTTGGTTCCCAGGATCCTGCTGATGGGGCTGTTGCGAGCCCCCACGTTGACGAAGAGTGTGTCGCGGGCATCCTCGGGCATGAACATTTCCGACCGGCGATCGTAGGGCGATCCAAGAACAGGAAAATCGAC
>JAUVII010000246.1 GCA_030592845.1 Candidatus Krumholzibacteriia bacterium
CACATGAAGGACCAGGCGTTGGTACCCTGGGCATTGGTAAATCCGTTGCCGTCCCCGGAATCGAACTGAACCAGGGTGACGGACCCTTCACCGGAACCGACCGTGCTGCCGCCCCGCACCTGGAAAATGGATTCGCCCAGGATGGCGTTGCCGTCAAGGGGTGCCCAGAAAGACACTTCTGCCGGCTGGGTAACGTGGATCACGTAGTCGGTCAGGGTCCCGGACTTGGCCCAGTCGTTGCGGTACTGGACGTGGATGACCTTATGGCCCGGAGTGGGGCTGAGATTGATCTGGATGGTGTCCTCGTAGGCTATCCAGGGCGCGCTGGTAAAGTCCGCGCTTTCGGAATACCGCATTTCGGTGGCAACGGCAGAAGATATCCCTTTCACGGTGGACTGGTCGGTAACATGGTCATCCGGGAGGCCCAACTTGAAGGTGACGCTGGTCAACAAATCAGGCGTCACCTGGTGTTCCACCAGGCTGTCAAAACCGAAATCACCCTGGAACTGGGCCCGGATGAACTGGGGGTTGGCCGAATCGCTCAACTGGTAGTCGGTGTAGATATCGGAGACGGGGACCCAGGGAGTGGTGGCGGTGTCTTCCCATTCGGGGAAAAAGCGCATGTTCAGCACGCCCTCGCTGGGAATGGCCAGATCCACGTTTCGCGTGGCCAGGGTCGGGGGGTCGTCCACGACGGTGAACGCGGGCTGGAAATTCATCCGGATATTCTGCGCCGAGGGCCGTGATTCGTAGTCGTCGCCAAAGGAGACCACATAGAGAATTTTGCCCTCATTGTTGCCGCTCGCGGGTCCAAGGTCATAGGTCAGGTTGATAGGCACGTTGGGCGCGCCGGCCGGCACGATTTTCAGGGAATCGGTAAAGGTGGGGTCCAGCGCGATGCGCAGTTGGTTTCCTTGGGTGACGGTGATCTCCAGATTGGTGAATCGGGTGGCGGTACTGCCGCTCCCTGAGCCGACGATGACCCGGGGCCCGGTGACGGCCGAATTGGGCGTGGCGTAGGAGACGACCATGAATTCGCTGTTGGCAAAGGCCTGGACCCGGTACCAGAGGGTGCTGGTGGGGTCAGGACGAATGTCGGAAAATTCGCCCTTCTCATCGGTACTATGATCCACCCCGCCAATTTCTGAATAATTCGAATCCCGGAAAGCGCTTCTGCTGATGATGTAATGGGTGAGGCCCATGTCCTGGGGTTGATTCCAGGAAAGGACGACAGTGGTGTCGTTGGCGGCCAGGGCCAGGACCTGGAGGGGGTCGCCGCCATCGGGTCCCAAAGGATCAAACGGGTTCTCGTAAACAGGTTCGGACGGCGTGCTTTCGCAACCGGGCAGCAGCGAATAAATCGTCGGGACGCCGAGGGCCAGGACCAGGGCGATGGTCAACATCCGGCGGTGGGTCATGTTCTGCTTGTTCCGTTCCATCAAAACTCCAACCGGACCGAGGCGTGGACGGTGGTCAGGGGGTTGGGGTCGGACCATGGCCCGGCCTCGAAGGCGCCTAAATCAAGAGGTACGGGACCGGCGCCCGCTTCGACCGAGGGAAAAAATATGATCGCGTCGAGGATGCTGATCACGATGGCGCTGCCGGCCACGATCAGCCCCATGTCGCGCATTTCTTCTTTGTCTTTCATGTCGCTGTAGGCCTGGTCGGCTTCTTCACGGAAGCGGATGAGGTCATCACCGTTGATGGACTCATCGTATTCTTCCTGAATTTTGAGATAGTCCTTCCTCAGGTTGCTTCGCTCCAATTCGGCGAGAAGGGCGACGATCAGGCCCCCGGCTTCGGCGGCATTGTAGATATAACCCCGCGTACTCCTGTTCAGATAGTGCTGGCCCAGACCCGCAAAAAGAAGGTTGCTCGTCCAGGCGGTTTTCCGGCTGTACGGGATCAATCGCACGGCCAACCGCTGCCATTCAGCATCCACCGCAAGGTCCAACTCGTGTTCATAAGCGATGTGGCCGGGAAGTTTGCTTTTTATGACGTAGACTCCGGCAACAAGATCCAGGGGGCCGTCCAGCGGAAAAAATCCCATGTCCTGGCCGTTGATGACCAGGCTGGCTCCGGGAGGTCCGGTGATCTCCAGGGTGACGGCGGCACAGGCAACAGGAATGACCGCTGCGATGACGAGGGCACCCAGTAGTGGCGATAAATGGCGGATCATGAATCTCCTGCCGGAAAAATTCAGGGCCGGGTAATGTATTCCGGGCAATTATAGGGCACGGCTCCGGTGATTGCCCGAGAAAATGTACTCCCGGCAGGCGGTTCGGTTCCACCTAAAAGGGTTCGGGTGCCGCTGGTCGACTCATGATTTTGGCTCCGCCTCCCCGTTCATGCCACAGGCGATGGCAGGCTGCGCAGAGGGTGATCAGGTTTTCCGGCTGATTGGTTCCGCCCCGCGAGCGGGGAATGGTGTGATGAACTTCGAGAAAACGGGTTCTGCCACAGCCGGGAGCCTGGCAATGGTGCTGATCCCTGGCCAGTACCTCCCTGCGAACCCGTGGGGGAATGGTTGTTGTGTTCCTGCCGCCGTGTTCACATACAGCCGCGTCGCAACGCATTCGTTCCGACTCGGCCCTGCTCAATTCACGCTCGCCGGCGTTGCTTTGAACGGTCATCCGGCCTTCTTTTTCATGGACGTGGATCTGAACCGGAGGCCGGCTTGGGAGGTGCCCCCGGGGGCACTTTTGCCCTCGTAACTCCTTTGTTTCCAACAAAGCGGCCAGCGCTTCCAGCATCAACTCAGCCCGGTCATTCGGCACCCCGCCCAGTTTGTGCAACCGCTCGACCAGCGCCGACCGGCGGGCCTCCTGTTCGGGAGTGAGGTCCACTTGGAATCGCACGGGGAGTTCGCGCGGCGATACCACGGGCTTAGCGGCCGGCAACAGTTCGCCCTGCCCCGGATCCACCTTGGCCGCAGCTTTGGCCTTCTTCACTTCGTGGATCAACTCCTTGCGGGTTCCTTTGGCGGCCTCGAGCCAGGGTACCTGGGTTTCGGGCGTGGCCACCGAAACGATTTCCCGCGCCTTGGTATACCCGAGTTCTCCATTGGCCACCGCCTCGCGCACGGCCGGGAGGTTCTCCAACTGCCGCGCCAACCGGACGAAGTCGTTGGTCCGGGACTTGGAAAAACCCAGTTTTTGAATGGCGTACTGATTGATGGATGAGCACCCCAGGTCACGGAACAAACGGCGGCGCATGACCTCGCCGAACCACAGCACGGCGCACTGGTGGGCGTTGTCCATGACAGTTAATGAGCGCTGGAGAGAGGCATGAACCCGGGCGGCGGGTTGATCGGGAACATAGGCAATGGCAGACATGGGATTCCTCCAATATGTAAGGGATTTGGGAGGTAGGCCCAAGATAAGAACAAAACACGAAAACAGCAAGAAAAAACTTAATTAACACATATATTTTTCAATTAGTTAACGTTTTTCAATATCCCCGGTATTATCCAGCAAAGTGTCCATAAACGCTGGCTTCACCTGCAAAGACGATTGGTTCAGACTTGGCGCCAACCAGGTGCGTGACAAACGACCTTGTCTGGATGGAACTCCTGTTAGGAATAACCTAAAGAAATGCGATATCACCACTCGGTACCCTGCACGTCCGGGGAGTGCTCGGCCAGCAACTTAACGTTTGCTTCTCCCTTGACCCGATTGCCTTTGGCATCCACGCCAATAAAGTACCACCTGACAAATTGCTCAGGGACACAGTCTATCACACTCCGATTCCACGCGTCGGTATATGATTCGCCAGGCTTCATTTCCGAGCTAGGGCATTCGTACATCTTTGCAAAGTCGCCAGAGGTATAGGAATACGGAACCTCGGCCCCGTAAGGCAAATCCCACTGTCCGTTCCTCTCAACAAAATAGCCAAATTCAATAATTGTTACGGGTCCCGCTTTGGAAGAAACTGTTGTGCTGTGTTTCCATTGAACCCCACTGAGGCTGGGGGTATGTAATGTAGCCAGAACCGGATCCGGAGTGTGGGTAACCGCCAGGCCCTCAGGTAACGATGCAAGCTCGTCGAGCTTGAGGTTGGGTTCAAAGGGCACAACTGTTTTTTGCTCCGCCTGGGAAGGTCCGGCAGAACTACAAAAAACCAGAATTGAAACGAGAAGACTATATTTCATAAGATTGGCCCCATTTTTCCTGAAGTGAAATTGGCGAGAGGACGACCTGGAATCCACCCACTACTCATCCGAACAAGAGGGAATCATATATGGGCGCCAAAGTTCCCAATTACCCTCAATTTCATGCCTGACACCATTTTAAAGGGCCCGCCATCACCCAACAATCCTCCCGTCACCCCACAACCCCCCAATTCACCCCCGGTGATAGGGTTTCCCCCGCAAAATACTCAGCCCCC
>JAUVII010000076.1 GCA_030592845.1 Candidatus Krumholzibacteriia bacterium
CGAGTCCTTGCTCGCGGTCTCGTACACCCATTTATACAACGGCGACATGCCCAGTTTGTCGAGCAGGCGCAGGGCCCAGATTACCGGCTCGGCCGGGAATCCCTTGACCTTCCCACCGTGACCGGCGTAATCCAGAACCGCCTGCCAGTCCTCTTTCATGGTCGTGTATTCGCCCGCGCCGATATTGAAGGTGTCGTTGACGATATCGTCATCGAGCGTGCTGCACAGCCAGATGGCCTGGCACAGGTCGCCGATATCCAACAGCTGGTAACGATTGTCGCCCCGTCCGATCATGGGGAAGCCACGGCCGTCCTGGGCCCAGTCGTACAACAACGCGAAAACACCCAGCCGCTCGGGACCGATAAAACTCTTGGGCCGAATGATGGGCACGATCATGCCCTGCTTCTGGAAATCCAGGCACACGGTTTCGGCTTCGACCTTGGCGTGGCCGTAGGGACCGACGCCGTCCAACTGATCATCTTCCAGAAGAGGGTGATGATCAGGAATGCCATAAACCGCGGTGGAGGAAATGTGGACGAACCTTCCCACCCCGTGTTCCTGCGCGGTCTTCAGCAGCAGCCTGGTGCCGTCGATACCCGTGGTCACGATGTCGTCGTGGGGATAGAGCGGCAAAGCCATGGCGCAATGGATCACCAGGTCCACGCCCTCCATCGCTTTTTCCACGGCTTCGGGGTCGCGGATGTCACCGGTGACGATCTCGATCCGGTCTTTGCAGTCGGTATAGTTGAATTCCGCGACATCCAGCGAACGGACGCTGACTCCCTTATCCAGCAGATACCGGATGAGGTTGATGCCCGTAAACCCCGAACCGCCGGTTACCAGAACCCTGCGCCAATTCCCCGCCCGTTCACCCATGTTGTTTTCTCCTTGAGCCGTCACTTCACGTCTCCTGTGTAAATCACTGTTGTTCCTACTCTTGGTCTGTCCATGGGTTCTGTCCCATGATCTCCTCGAGAAGGATTTCACCGGTCCATGACTCGGTGTTCCTTTCGGCCCTGAAACGCAGCCGGTCCCCGACGTTGGCGTTGTAGATCACCCGGTACAAGGTGTCGGTATTCACCAGAGGGATGCCCTCGATCTCCCGGAAAATGTCCCCGGGCCGCAGCCCCGCCTTCCACACGGGTGATCCCTGTTGGACCGCCATCACGACCGCGCCCACCGGGTCGGTGAGCTTCAGGTATTCGATGATCCCCGGGGTCAACGGCTGCAGCTGGAACCCCAGGCTGGGCTGACGGTAATGTCCGAACGTTCGGATCTCCTCAATGACCTTCCGGACCCGGGCGACGGGCAGGGCAAATCCGATTCCCACACTGCCTCCGGAATCCGAAAAGATGAAGGTGTTGATGCCTACGACTTCACCCCTTGTATTCACCAGCGGCCCCCCGCTGTTTCCCGGGTTGATGGCGGCGTCGGTCTGGATCATTCCCAGGTAGGTGTGTTCGTCATCGGTTTGCCTGATATCCCGATTCAAGGCGCTGATCACGCCTACGGTGACCGTGGGCTGGGTATCAGCCAGCAGGTAGCCGAAAGGTGAACCGATGGCGATGGCCCATTCCCCGATCTGCAGCGCGTCGTTCCCGGCCATGCGCGCCACCGGAAGATCCCGTGCCTCGATCCGCAGGATAGCCAGATCGTAGCGGTCAACCTCGTCGAGTACGACCGCCTGGAACCGGCGACCGTCGGACAGGGTGACGATAATCTGCACCGCGCCTGAGACGACGTGCTGGTTGGTCACCACCAGACCGTCTTCCGAGACGATCAGCCCCGACCCCATGCTCTGCACGTTACGGATGTAGTTCCGTTGAGGGATCAGGCCCATCCGTTCGAGAAAGGCCATCGACGGATCCCGCACGGCCTGCTGCTGGATGACATTGATGCTGACAACGGCCGGGGCAACCCGGCGGGTGGCGCGGACGATCGCGTTGCCTCTTTCATCATCCAGACCGCCGGTGCTGGACTCAGGTATGGGCGCGGGGTTGATCGCCCCGGAATCGGCCGGGGAAGATTCGCTCCCCACCGGCGCGAGCTCGACATGATTTTCATGTCCACCCTGATCTTGGCCGCTACCGCGCAGAAAAGGGGAATCCGACCTGGTGGCCAGCAGGATGCCGCCCAGGGCCACCCCCACCAAAAGGCCCAGCAACGCCCCAGCCCATGCATTGCGGCTGTTCACTATTTGCCGCCCTGCAATTTGTCCCAGTCGGCCATGAATCCGGCCAGTCCCTTGTCGGTCAGCGGGTGGGCCACCAGTTTCTTGATCACTTCGGGCGGAATGGTGGCGATGTCCGCGCCCAGCAGGGCCGAATCGACCACGTGCAGGGGATGGCGGACCGAGGCGACGATCACTTCGGTTTCGTAGCCGTAGTTCTCATAGATGTCCACGATGTCGCTGATCAGTTGCATACCGTCTTCGCTGACATCGTCCAGGCGGCCGACGAAGGGCGACACGTAGGCGGCGCCGGCCTTGGCGACCAGCAAAGCCTGGCTGGCGGAAAACACCAGCGTGGCGTTGACCGGGATACCCTCGGCAGCCAGGGCAGCCGTGGCCTTCAAACCCTCGTAGGTGGTGGGAACCTTGACCACGATATGTTTGCTGATGGCAGCCAGCCGCTTGCCTTCGGTGATCATCCCTTCGGCGTCCAGGGCGGTCACTTCACCGCTGACAGGTCCCTGAACCACATCGCAGATTTCCTTCAACACGGCATCGGTATCGGTATTGCCTTCCCTGGCCATCAGGCTCGGATTGGTGGTCACTCCGTCACACATACCCATGGCCTTGATTTCCTTGATGGCCTCGAGATTGGCGGTGTCGATGAAAAATTTCATGGGGTCTCTCCTTGGGGAGGTATGACTTGATCATTGACCGGGGCGATTTCAGGACCAGGGTAGCTGGGATCCACATAACCGGGATCCATGAACCGCTCCGGATAAAAGACTTCTTCGAGAAACAGGCCTTGGGCCGGCGCCATGCGACCCGATTCGCTGCGGCTGCGGGCGGCCAGGATCCGGGTAATATCATCCGCGTCCCGCTCGCCTCTGCCGATTTCCACCAAGGTCCCCATCATGATGCGCACCATGTGATGAAGGAACCGGTTGGCCCGGACGTGAAAGATAGCCGAATCATCTCCCCAATCAAAGCCGCAAAGGGCCACCTCGCAGAGGTTGTGGTCCACTTTGAGCGATTTGGCCTTGCAGAAGCTGCTGAAATCGTGGGACCCGATGAAGTCGGCGGCGGCCCGGTCCATGGCCTGGCGGTCAATAGGACGAAAAACGTACCAGGAATGGGGGCGAAAGATGTCCCGACCCTGGATGAGGCTGTAACTGTATCGCCTGGCGACGGCCGAGTGCCGGGCGTTGAATGAAGGCGAAACGCGGCGAACGCCGTGAATATCGATATCATCCGGCATCATGCGGGGCAGGGCGCGGGTCACCCGGTCGACTTCTTCGGCGGATGCCACCGTCAGGTGGGCAACCTGCCCCCGGGCATGAACACCGGCATCGGTCCGGCCCGCGGCCACGGGAATGGCGTCCCGGCCAAGCAGCCTGGTCAACCCTGTGCGCATATCACCTTGAACCGAACGGGCGTCGGGTTGGATCTGCCAGCCGTGAAAATCGCTGCCCACGTAGGAAAGGTCGATACGCAGCCTGAAAACCTCGCTCACCTGACAACCCCCAATCCACCCGGGATCACAAACCAGACCAGAAGTGCTGTCCAAATCCCCAGAGCCGCCATCTGGGTCAAGGGGATGCCGCCGGCGACCTGTGTGTCCGGCCGGCGGTGACGCAGGGACAGGGACAGGGCTTCGGCTCTGCGCGCCATGTTTTCCAGAAGGGGAACCACCACCCGCGCGCGGCCCACGGCACGGCGGAAATAATTTTTCAACCGATACCAGGGGGAAACGCCCTTACCGCCACCGGCAACCGACCTGCGCATGGTGACCACGGCCTCGATCCGGCGCCCCTCACCCAGGACGACCGGAGCCGTGCCCATGGCCACGGCCAGCATCAATCCCAGATCGTCGGTGCGCACACCCGCGCGGCGGGCCGGACGCAACCACCAGGACACGCCCACAACCAGGTCATCGAGCGGGGTCACACGGAGGTAAAGCCCCAGGCAGCCCACCGAACAGGCGACCCGCAAAAGGGCTTTGCCCCCGGCCAGGGCGCCGGCCACCGAGGGGTGGCCCAGTGGGGCGGCCCCAACCGTGGTGAAGGTGTGTACGACCACCACCAGCACGGCCACCGGAGCCCATGGTTTCAGGGCGGCCAACTGCCGCCGGGGTCCCATTCCAGTCCAGGCCAGGGCAGTCATGAGTGTCAGCGCCATACCCGCCAGATGCGCCGGGGCCACCACCATGCAGGTCATCAGGCCCAATACCGCCCCCGACAAACGCACCGCAGGATGCAGCCCGTTCAGAGGGGTGGCTTTCAATTCCGTCGAGGCAAATGAAGCTCCATGAATCACTGTGGGGATTCTCCGGCCAAAAGTTCAGCGATCTGGACGGCGTTCCAGGCGGCTCCCTTGAGCAGATTGTCGGCAACCACCCACATCAGGAGCGCGTGTGGGTTGTCCGGATCTTTGCGCAAACGACCAACATGAACCGTGGTGGTCCCGGCTACTTCCAGCGGTGTCAGGAAACCGTGGGGATCGGGATCGATTTCCACTCCCGGGAACCGGGACAGGACCGTGGCCGCCTGCTTCAAATCCACCGGTTTATCACATACAAGCCGGACCGCGGCACTGTGTCCGGTGACCACCGGAACCCTGGTGGCGGTGCAACTCACCGCCAGGTCGGCCGAGCGACCCAGGATCTTTCGTAATTCCCGGACGACCTTGGTTTCTTCTTCATAGGACCCGTCCTCCAACCCGTCACCGATGGCGGGAATGGCGTTGCGGAATATTTGCCGGTCGAAGGCGCCATCATTGTTTGCGGGGCGCCCCTGCTCCTGGTGTTCCAATTCCACCACGGCCGCCTGTCCGGCGCCGGACACCGCTTGCAGGGTGGTGACATGCGCTTCGGTCACGCCGAAGGCCTGATCCAACGGAGCAACGGCCATGGCTATCTGAATGGTGGAACAATTGGGATTGGCGATGATGCCTCCGCTATTTCCTTCAGGCCACGAAACCAGCTGCCCGTTGATTTCGGGAACCACCAAAGGAACACCTTCGGTCATTCTGAAGGCGGAGGAATTGTCCACGACCCAGGCCCCCGCCCCGGCAGCCACCGGGGCCCAGGTTTTGCTGGTCCGCCCCCCGGCGCTGAACAGGGCAACATCCACATCTTGAAAGGAATTGGCCGACACTTCCCGGCATTCCAGGGAGCGGCCGTTGAAATCGAGTTTGGTGCCCGCGCCGCGGTCAGAGCTCAACAGCACCGGATCGCCGGTAACCCACGGGCGGCCCTCGATCAAATTCAGCATCGTCCGACCCACCAGACCGGTGGCCCCCAGAATCGCGATTTTCATGGACTCTCTTTCTTCCTGATTGGATATCCTTGTTTGCGGGCCATGGTAACACCCCCGTCACGAGGGGTCAAAAGCGGGGATGGGCCGAAAGTTCCGGTTCGCGTTCATGCTAGCGGCGGGGGCAGGCTCCACAAAGCGTGATTGGCCCATTGGTGAAGCAATGTTAATCTCCAAAGAAGTATTCCCGTTGGAACTGTTCGGCAGACAAGAAATGGGGACCAGAAATGAGTCGGATTTTGGGTTGCCTGATAATTGCATTCACCTTGGCCATCCTGGCAGGCTGCCTGCCCGAATCCGGTGACCGCAGCCAAAAACTGGAAGCGATCGCCAGCTGGCAGGACCAACGGCTGGCCCCATTGGATTCCCTGAGCGCCATGCTTGCCGACGGGGATGCCCATGTCCGGTTGGCTTCGGTCCGGGCATCCGGCCTCATTGGCCGCGATGATATTCTTCCCCGGATGCTGGTCGCACTCGCGGACCCGAGTGTCACCATTCGTGCCGAAGCCCTCTGGAGCCTCGGCATACTGGGCAGCGCCGACGCTGTTCCCGCTCTGGAAAACGCCACCGGCGACCCGCGTCCCAAAATCCGCATGGCCGCCCTGGCCGGACTTGCCCATGTTCCCAATGACGGACAGGCCCTGATGAAGGTGGCCGTCCTGGGTGACGAAGCGGAAGCCGCCCTGGCCTGGGATGGGTTGCGCAACATGGCCGAACGCACCGACACCGGCAGTATTCTGACGGCCATCCAGGCGGGCCTGACCCGGCCCGAAGCCGATGTCCGCTGGCGTGTTTTAAGATGCGGAGAATTAGTGGCCGATTCAACAATGACGGGCCTGGTGGTTCCCTTCGCCAGGGCCCCCGAGGCTCAGGTCCGGGTTCACGCATACCGCTGCCTGGCGCATCTCGAATACGCCGCTTCGTTGACCGCGGTTCTTCAAGGCTTCGAAAGCCATGACGGTTTCCGCGGTAGGAACATCTCCCGCGTCACGATTGCCGGATGCCGGGCCCTCGGAAGTTTGGGCGGCCTTTCCCTGGGCAAAGAAGATTCCGTCGATCCCGGAAAAATCGCCGCGGTCCTGATCACCGCCGCGGGCAGCCCGGACCCCCATGTTTCGGAAACCGCCCTGGCCGCCATGGCAAAAATGGTGGCCGACGCTCCGCTGCCCCCGGAGGCAGCCGACCAGGAAAGCCTGTTGCCGGTGTGGCGCATCCGCATGGCCCGGTCAGCCCGGTCACACCTCGACCGCCCCCATCCCGGAACCCGGGCGGCTGCGCTGGCGGCCCTGGCCGCGGTTCGCGGTTCCGGCTCGGCAAAAGACCTTACCGGCGCGCTGGAAGGGGAGAGTTCACCCCGTGTCCTGGCGGCGGACCTGAAAGCCATCAGCCGCCATCATCCTGATCCCGCCCCGCTTCTTGTCCATTACGCCGAGATCGATTTTCCCACCGACTTTGGTGAATCCGCACGCCCGGTGCTGCACAACGCCATGGTCCGCGAGGCGGCCTATGAAGGTCTGGCGCATCTGCTGAAGGAGAGAAAGGAACTGGTGGCGAACTCCTCGACCGGCGCCCGGTTGGAGAGCCATCTGTATGCCGGATTGGACGACGATGATTTCGTAATCGCCGCCAGCACCGCGAATCTGGTGGGCGACTTCCCCTGCTGCGGATCCCTGAGCGCCCTGATCCGGCTGTGGGACCGCGCGGCCGGCCCCGATCGTTTCGAATTGAGGCGCGGCGTATTGGCCGGTCTGACCAAGATGTTGGATGCCGAAAAAGGCACCTGGCAAGGACCCGACAGTTTAAAAACACAGGCGGCAAACCTGCTGCGCCGGTCTTTCGACTCCACCGATATCCGCATCCGCCTTGAAGGCCGCAAAGCGGCCCTGGCCACCGGAATTCTCCCGGACAACCTCATCCCCACCGAAGGAAGTCTCAAGGCCACACTTCCGGTTGTGGTCAGAGACCCCAAACAACCTCCGGTCGCCGTTCCGTTCGACGCGCCCCGCGTGAAGTGCATCACGCCCCGGGGAGAGTTCGTCATCGAACTCGATGGGCAGATCGCGCCCAATACCTGCGCGGTTTTCCTCGACCTCATCAACAAGGGCTTTTACGCGGACCTGACATTTCACAGGGTTGTCCCGGATTTCGTGGCCCAGGGCGGAGATCCCCGAGGGGACGGCTGGGGCGGTCCGGGATATACGATCCGCAGCGAGTGGAGCCGCGCGCGCTACAAAAGAGCCGCCGTGGGCATAGCCCACGACGGCAAGGATACCGGCGGCAGTCAGTTTTTCATCACTCTGTCCGAACAGCCGCACCTCAACGGTCGCTACACCATTTTCGGCGAGGTGACCAAGGGCATGGATATCGTCGACGCGATCGAGGTGGGCGACCGCTTCCACTTGGAGATCATGCCCTGATCAACTCCGCAGAACCTTGAACAGCGTCGCCCAGGTGGGCGACGCTCCATACATCAGGATACCCATACGGAACAGCTTGCCCGCCATGCGGGCGGCCAGCCAGATCGAAACCAGCATCAGGGCCCATGACAGGGCGATCTGCCACATCGGCGGCGTTTCCACGCACACCCGCATGAACATCAGCACCGGCGAAAACAGCGGGACCAGGCTGAGCACCACCGCTACCGTGGAATCGGGAGCTCTCATGACCAGGCTGAGCATCATCATGGGAATGACCAGCCCCATGAGCAGCGGCGTATGGAACTGCTGGCTGTCCTGAACGGTGTTGCACATGGCGCCGATGCCGGCGTACAACGTTGCGTAAAGAAAAAACCCGAGCAGGAAAAAGGCGATGAAGTTGATCAGAATCACGGGCGTCAAAAAGGCCGTGTCGAGACTGAATTCGCCAACCGAAACTCCTCGCTGGCTCATGAAAAACATGGCCCCCGACCAGATGGCGAACTGGGTCAACCCGGCCAGGCCGATACCCATGACCTTGCCCAGCATCAGATCACCCGGCGAAATGCTGGCCAGCAGCACCTCAACCATGCGGCTGCTCTTTTCCTCGATCACCGCGGTCAGGGTATGGCTGCCGTACATGATTACCATCAGGTAGATGATCATGATCAGGACGATGGCCATGATAATACTCACATCCTCGTCCTGCTCCTGCTCCTCGCCCTCGGCGGTAAGCGCGATACTGGACCAGACAGTCCGCGCGTCCAGATAGGAATACAGCGTATCGGGAACCTGGGCGGCGGCGAACCTGTCCTCGCGCAGGACCCGGTTCAGGGCAGGGCGCAGCACCTCGTCCCTCATGACCAGGGCACTGACAGAGGTGTTGTAGAACGTGGCCCGCCCGGAATCCAGAAAATCGGGGGAAATCAGGATTCCGCTGTGGATAGTCTCATCGAGGATGGACTCCTTGAGGGTGGCAAGGGCATCGTCGGTGGATCCGGACGGCGACTCGATCAATTTCAGACTCACGTTGTCATCGCCGCGGTCGACCAGCACTTCAATCAGGGAATCGAAATACAGGCCCGAAGGATCGATTACTCCGACGGTGCGCTCGACATCGCCGCCCTTGTCCGCCAGAAGAACGGGCAGAACGATGAACATCGACATCAGGGCGGGGCCGAGCAGGGTGCCGATGAGGAAACTCTTGGCCCGCACCCGTTCGAGGTATTCCTTGCGGATGACTGTCAGGATCTTCTTCACGACTGCACCCCCTTGCGGTGACGGGCGACGGCCTCGAGGAATATCTCACTCAGGGAAGGGCGGTTGGCTGAAAACAGGGTCAGAGGTCCAAACGCCATCAGATCCGGCAGAAGATCCCGTGGGTTGACTCCCTCGGCGAGCGTCAACCGCCAGCTGTTTTCGGATTTTTCCCGGTGCAGGACTCCTTGCAGATCCTTTGGCGGTTCGGGGTTTCCCTCCCACGCCACCCGCACGGACTGGAGAGGAAAATCGGCCCGGACCCGGTCCAAAGGACCGTTGAGAATAATCTCGCCGCCTTCGATCAGGCAGATGGCGTCGCAAATTTTCTCGGCCTCGGCCAACATGTGGGTCGAAAAAAGGATGGTGGTGCCTTTGGCTTTTTCCTCCAGGATCATTTCCCGCAGCAGTTCTATGTTCAGGGGGTCCAGCCCGCTGAAAACCTCATCGAGAATGACCAGGTCCGGTTCCGAAATGAACGTGGCCGCGAACTGGATCTTCTGCTGCATACCCTTGCTGAGCGAATCCACTTTGCGATCCCTCCACTCGGCCAGGCCCATGCGGGTCAGCCACTGGTCGGACCTCTTTTTTGCTTCCGAACGGGGAACACCCTTCAACTCGGCCAGGTAGGTCAGCTGGTCCAGGCATTTCATTTTCCGGTAGAGCCCGCGCTCTTCCGGCAAATATCCAATGCTGTCCCTCATCGCCCCGGTCAGGGGCTGCCCGGCCAGACTGATGCTGCCCCCATCGGCCATAATGATGTTCATGATGATGCGGATGGTCGTCGTCTTGCCCGCTCCGTTCGGCCCCAGAAAACCGTAGATACTGCCGCGCGGTATCTCCAGGTTGACGTCCCTGGCTGCCTTGACATTGCCGTAGGATTTGGAAACGGACTCGAGGGCGAGGATCGTTTCCCCCACCGGAGGAAGATCAAGTGTCGGTCGTGTCATTCGCTCTCCTGTCTTGGGATCTGTTTTTGGTCCCTGAATTATCGCCCTGCGAACCGATGGTGGCAACTGCTGAAGGGGAATAAAAATTCATCCCGGCCTGATGCCAGGAATCATTCTCTCCTGAAGTATGAACCTCAATAAATCACATAAGTGTCACGAATTTATGACGTTTTCGGGATATTTTCAACTCATGGATGGAATTAAGAAGACAGACCACGGGCATTAACTGCGGCACCGGTGGCTTGCCAACGCCGTATCATTCTTTTATATAATTGATTACCTTCAGCTGAAGTTACGCGAATTAAAAAAAGGACAATGCCATATGGGCCCCTCCACGGGAGCCATCCGAAAAATCCTCGTCATTGAAGATGACCGGGAAATCATCGACCTCCTGACCCTCCACCTAACCGCGGAGGGTTACAAGGTGGATGCCGCCGCCGATGGAGAGGCTGGCTTGCGCGCGTTTCAGGCTGGTCAATATGGCATGGTCCTGCTGGACTGGATGCTTCCGACCATGAGCGGCATCGATGTCCTTCGCGAAATCCGCGCCATCGATACGCGCACCCCCGTGGTGATGCTCACCGGCCGGGTCCAGGAATCCGACAAGGTCCTCGGTCTGGAACTGGGCTGCGACGACTACCTGGCCAAACCGTTCAGCATCCGGGAACTGACCGCCAGGATCAAGGCCCTCTACCGGCGAATCGAACGGGCCGAGGAATTGGGCCGGATCACTTCCGGTGACGTCATTCTGGATCTTGGCCCCCTGAAAATAGACCACGGAAAGCGCAGGGTTCAGGTCAACGGAGAGCCCGTGCAGCTTACGGTCAAGGAATACGACCTGCTGTACAGCCTGGCTGCGCGGCCGGGACGAACCTTCAGCCGCCGCCAATTGCTGGATATGGTTTGGGACGAGGAAGCCGAAGTTTTTGAACACACCGTCAACAGCCATGTGAACCGGTTGCGCAGCAAGATCGAAGACAACCCCAACCGGCCGCGCCTGATTCTCACCGTTTGGGGCATCGGTTACCGGTTCACCGAGGAGTTCTCGAAAATCTGACCCCGCTTCCCCTGATCAGGTGTTGCGTAATTCCCTGGCCACCACGACTCCCCCGAACACTGCCAGGACAAACAGGGGCGCCGCCGCCGACGGTTCCCCCAGCACCAGCTTTCCCAAACCGAACAGGAAACCATAGACCCCCGCGCTGCCGGCGGCCCAGACTCCCAGGCGGGACCAGCGGAATCCATCGCACTCCACATCCGGATTCGCCTGCGCCACCGGGCCCCACCACCCGCCAGGCCGGACCTTGCGGTAAAATGAAGCCAGCCGTTCGTCATCCACCGGCCGGGTCATGAAGGTGGCCAAGAGCCAGACCGCGATGGAGACCGGCACCAGTATCAAGGCCTTGTGATGGGTTTGCAGCGCCATGTCGCCCAACCTGACGGGAGTCGCGAACAGGGCGTAGTCACTGCCCGTCTGGACCGCGGCGACAACTTCAAAACCCACCGCCAGGGTGACGGAGGTAGCCAGGGCCGCGATCTCGCTCCAGGCATTGATGCGCCACCAGAACCAGCGCAGGACCAGGACCGGTCCGATCCCCGCCCCCATGGCCCAGACGAAGAGCCAGGCGCGGCCGATGCTGGTCAACCAGAAAGCCACCATCACCGCGAAGACCATCATCATGAATACGCATATTTTGGCCGCAAAAACCGATTCCTTTTCGGTGGCCTCCGGACGCAGGAACCGCCGGTAGATGTCGTTGACCAGATAGCTGGCGCCCCAGTTCAGGTGGGTGTCGATGGTCGACATGAACGCGGCGAAAAACGACACCAGCAACAGGCCCAGAAGGCCCGGCCCCAGGACCTCGAGCATTACCAGGGGATAGGCGGCCTCTTCCCCCTTGCCTTCGGGCATGACCGGGAACAGGACCAGGGACACCAACCCGGTCAGGATCCAGGGCCAGTAGCGGAGCGCGTTGTTGGCCACGACGAACCACAGGGTCGCCCCACGCGCATGGCGTTCATTTTTGGCGGCGGCCATGCGCTGGATCAGGTAACCGCCGCCGTCGGCGTTGTGACTGGCCCACCACATCAACGTTACGAAGACCAGGAATTTGAAGAAATCGGATTCAAGACCCATCCCTCCCCCGGGAATAAAGGCCAGTGTGTTCTCTCCGAACAGGGGGGATTCGGTAAGCCGCACTTTCAATTCCGCTATACCGCCCACATGGCGCACCGCCATCACCGACACCGCTATGGAACCCGCCATGGCCAGACCGAACTGGATGACGTCCGTGATCACGACTCCCCAGAACCCCGCGAGCAGGGCGTAGCTGAGGGCCAACGCTGCCCCGCCGATGACCGCCACTCTTGGATCCATGCCCAACACGGCCTCGGCCACGGTGCCCATGCCCTTGAGCACCCAGCCGAGAACGATGAAATTGTAGAGTATCGCGAAATACCCTGCCTTGAACCCACGCAGGAAAGCCGCCGGCTTGCCGGAATATCGTTTTTCGATCAGTTCGTTGTCCGTCAGGACCTCGGCCCGCCGCCAAAACCGTGAAAAAAGGAACACCGCCAGCATCTGGCTCAAAACGTAGTGCCACCCGAACCAGTTGTACCAGATGCCGTGATTGCGAATGAAACCCGTAACCGCCAAAGGGGTGTCGGCGGCGAACGTGGTGGCCACCATGCTTGTGCCCAGGACCCACCAGGGCAAGGAACGGCCCGAAAGGAAATACTCTTCGGTGGACGAAGAGGCCCTTTTGCGAAAAGCCAGCCCCAGGGCCAGGGTCAGGACCACATAGCCGGTGATGACGATCCAGTCGAGAGTATGCAGATGGGCCATGGAAATAGTCTTCCCGGGGGTTGATGGCCTGGATTGTCGGGTTTTGTTTTGCGGGTACCCTAGCACGGCGCGCGAATAATTGGAAAGAGCGGGATCATCCCCCTTTTCGGTCTCCGGACCGGGAGAAGACCTTGACTATGGGCATTGACAATATAATTCTTAACTCCTGGAACATTTTTGCCTGCCGCACCGGCTCATCACCCAGGACCGGTCGTCGCTTTCTTCAACTCTTTCTTCAAGAACAAGGGATTGACATGTCATCCTCCAAGATCATCTGGACCAAGATCGACGAAGCCCCCGCCCTGGCCACCTATTCCCTGCTGCCGATCGTTCAGGCATTCGCCAAGGGGACCGGCGTCGAGTTTGAATCATGGGACATCTCCCTCGTCGGCCGTATCATCGCCAATTTCCCCGACAACCTTTCCGAGGATCAGAAGATTCCCGATTTCCTGGCCCGGCTGGGCGAGTTGACCCAGTCCCCCGGGGCCAATATCGTCAAGCTGCCGAATATCAGCGCGTCCATCCCCCAGCTTCAGGCCGCCATCAAGGAATTGCAGGAGCACGGGTTCGATATTCCCGACTATCCGGAGGACCCCCGGGACGATGCCGGCCGCGCCCTCCAGGCCCGTTTCGCCAAGGTGCTCGGTTCGGCCGTCAATCCCGTCCTTCGCGAAGGAAACGCCGACCGCCGGGCGGCCCTCTCGGTGAAGAAATTCGCCCAGAAAAATCCCCATAAGATGATGAAGGACTGGCCGACCGAAGGTTCGCAGGCCCGGGTTGCCAACATGAGCGAAAAGGATTTCTACGGCAGCGAGAACTCCACCACCATGGAGAACGCCGGCAGCGCCCGGATCGAGTTCGTCGACGCCGATGGAACAGTGGCCGTCCTGAAGGAAAACGTGGCCCTGCTTCCGGGCGAAGTCATCGACACCTCGGTCATGAACGTGGCCGCCCTGCGCGACTTCTACGCCCGTACCATCACCGAAGCCAAAGAAAAAGGTGTTCTGCTTTCCCTGCATCTAAAGGCGACCATGATGAAGATCTCCGATCCCATCATGTTCGGCCACTGTGTATCCGTTTATTTCGAACAGGCCCTGGAGAAACACTCCGCCGTTCTCGACATGGTTGGTGCCAACGTCAACAACGGCCTGGCCGGCGTTCTTGAAAAACTCGATAAACTTCCCGCAGACAAGAGGGCGGAAATC
>JAUVII010000357.1 GCA_030592845.1 Candidatus Krumholzibacteriia bacterium
ATCACCGGTCAGCCTCCTAGGATAACCTGGTGCATTTTGGTGATGATTGAATCCCCAAAGGGAGGAAAGAACATGAAACAAACATTCCGTCGCCTCGACAGGCGGAGAGCCGGGATCCTGGCCGCCCTGGTTGTGGCCATGGTCGTGGGGCTGGCCGCCTGTTACCCGGGTGGGCCTGAGAATCTGGGTGATATCGGGATCGTGTTGACTATCAAGAACCCGGAAGGAAATTTTTCCGGCATGATGACCTACGCCATGGAAGACACCGTGGCGGAGCTGAAAAAGCCGGGCGACGATTCCTCCCAGCCCATCAATCCCCAGTTCAATCCCCTCATCCTGGAAGAGCTCCAGGCCCAGATGGAGAAAGCCGGTTTTGCCCGTGAGATGAATCCGGCTGCGAACAAACCGGATGTCTGGCTAAGTGTCGGCGCGGTCGAGAGCGAGGTCTGGCTCTACTGGTACAGCTGGGGTTACTATGGCGGGTATCCCGGCTGGGGCTGGTATTACCCCCCGTACGTCGGGGCGACCTCCTTCCAGCAGGGGACGATCGTATGGCAGCTGCATGACCTGCGCGGCATCAACGATCCCACCGATCCTGACGCCAAACCACCCCTGAACTGGGTGGGGAGCATCAATGGCGCCCTTCAGAAAAACACATCCACCACCGCCTCGGACATTAGCAGCGGCATCCAGCAGGGATTCGCCCAATCACCCTACATCACCGCCCAGTCGGCGGGAAAATAAGGAGGTCAGGACATGAAAAGATTCTTCGTATTGCTTGGCCTTCTGCTGATCCTGATGCCGGTTTCTGCCGTCAGGGCAGGCAACAGCACCTTCGGCATTGCCTGGGGCGTCAGCGTGCCCACCGGGGACACAAATGATTTCATTTCCAAGGTGAGTTTTCGCGGCATGAGCGTGGAGTGGCGTAATTTCTACATGCGGGATGCCGCCTACGGCATCAATGTCGGCTGGAACGTTTTCAACGAAACCGACGACTCGACCGTATTTTTTGATAATGGGGCGATTACGGGGAAACGGTGGTCCTACATTAACGCCATCCCCATCTACGGCAGCTGGTTCAAGTACTTCAACGACGACAAGCGAAGCAGCCGGTTCTACGCGGGCATCAACGCAGGGACCGCCTGGATCGAGCAGCGCACGGAGATGAACCTGTACCAACTGACCCAGGACAACTGGCATTTGGCCATCGCGCCCGAAGTGGGCATGAACCTGCCCTGGGATTCGTTTCTGGGATACGTGGCCGTCCGTTACCACTACGCCTTCGAGGCGGGCGACGTGAAAGCCCAGCAGTGGATCGAGTTCAAGGTTGGGTTCGGCCTGGACTGATCCTTGTAATGGTTTAGACAGCGGCCGCCGGTTTTCGACCGGTGGCCGTTTTTTTTTACCCTACCCGATTTCGTACTTGGTGATCCGGTAAACGAGTACATGGCGGGGAATCCCGAGATACGAGGCCGTCTTGGAACGGTTGCCCCCGCATAGATTCAGGGCCCTGAGGATCACTTCCTTTTCCAACGCGACCAATGACAAACCACCGATGGGCAGGGGGCCCAGGGGCAGGTCACCTTCCATTTCTTCTCTGCCGGCGGTTACAGGCGCCAGGTCTCCGGCGCGGGGGGCCAACCGTTCCAGGTCGGCGAGAGTCAGGGTGTCGGCCTGCCGCATCAGGACCAGGCGCTGGTTCAGGTTTTTCAGCTCGCGCACGTTCCCGCGCCAGGTACGTTCCTCAAGGGCCTTCAGCAGGTCGGGGTCCGTTACCAGATCCTGCCCGCCGTGCAGACGGGTGAAGTGATCCCAGAGCGGG
>JAUVII010000314.1 GCA_030592845.1 Candidatus Krumholzibacteriia bacterium
CGCGGATCTCGGCATCCTTCGGAAACAGGGACCCGAGTGAGAAGTTCAGAACCGCGGTGGTGTCCGGAGGCCAGACCGAAGTGCGAACGTCGCCGCCCAGGTCATCACTGGCGGTGATGTAGTAACGCACGCGGTCCCCGGGGAAAAACCAGCCCGAGTCAGGAAGATCGAAGGACCACCTGTCCAGATAGACTTCGCCCGGGGGGGGGCCAATGACCACTGCGCCATCGACCATGCCGCGCAAAATTCCCTGGGGATTCGGGGCTGCGGGTCTCACGGAATCGAACGTGGGGTTGCATTCCATCACCCAATGCAGGGCCGGTGGATTTGGAACGGTGGCACCTTGGCGCAAGGGGGTAACCTTGATGACCAGGGAATCGCCGAGAGCTTCGGGGATGGAGTTGTATTCCACATCCGATCTGTCCACCCGGCACCAGTTTTCCGCCAGATTGACCGGGTCGAGAACGCCCTTTTCAGGAAAAGCATCCCCGAAAAGGTCTGCTTCCCTGACCAGAATCTCCGGTCCATCGGGCGACCAGACCTTCATGGCTACGTTGTCGAAATAAGGTGCCGGCGTGCCGTTGGGGCCGTTCCAGTTCCAGACCCAGCCCAGTTCATTGACACCCAGGGCGATCTGGACCCATTGGCGATCCTGGACCAGCAGGTCGGTTACCGGCTCCACGTGACGCCTGTATTCGGGTCCGCCGTAATGGACAAAATTCCGGTCTTTCCAGGGGGCTGATTCGAGATCGGCGGGGTCGGAGCTGGCCGTTGAGCGCACTCCCCAATAATAGAAGACACCGGCGGAATCGGAGGCCAGCAACTCATCAACGTAGACATCGAACGACAGTTCGGCGCCGTCGGTGCCGGGCAGCCAGGCCAAAGGCGGCGAGACGATCTGGTTTTCCAGGAACCAGAGTCTTTGGTCGTCTTCCAGCAGACCCCCGGTGTTGTTGACGATCCAGCCGCCGGGATCGTAGCACCAGGTAATACAGGGGGTACCGCCGGTTCCCGGGACGACCACGCCATCGTCGACAAAATTGACTTGATAAGTGTTGTTGCCCAGGCAGGGGTCGATATTGCCCAGATCGTTACGCAAATTGGTGAAATCCCCGACGATTGAGGCATTCACCGGCGGTATCCAGTTGACGGGGCTGCCGGGCTCGAAATCATCGAAAGTGATCAAAGAGTCGTCGAAAGTAACCGCGATGTCGTCGATGCGGGCCGCGCCGTGACCGGGTCCGGGTGTTTTGCAATCCAGGTCGTCATAGGCGCTGTCGGACCAGACACGCCAGAACAGCCGAACCTCGTCGCCGTTCGGGCCGAAGTACTCACCCGGGGAAAGCACGGTGGTGAAATCCAGAGTGTCCACCGCGCCGCCGGTTCCGGTCCAGGTGGCCAGCATATCCGTGTAGTCTCCCCTTTGGACGAAGAATTCCAGGAAATCCCAATCCACATCCGTGAGATCGTAGTTCATGAATCCGGTTAGCCGGACGGTTGTCGGTTGGGAGGTATCGGAAACAGTGTGCCGCCATTCGAGATCGTCGAACCACCTGTGGCCGTAACCCCCGATGGTGTCGGGCAGGTCGCAGGCGGGAATGGTTTCATCGACACAGTTCATAGCGTAGTTGCCGGGACCGTGCCCGCCCAGGTTTTCGGCCCAGTAGGTTGAAATATGCCAGTGGTTGACTGTTGGGGCATTCAGGTCTTCATGCGTCCATCCATGCCAGTCGGGCTGGCCGCCCGGCGTTTCGAAGCTGCCGTCCCAGCTGCCGGGACCACCCATGATGAAGAGCGTATCGACAAGGGCTTTGGCTGCCGAAGGCGGGAACCGGACCCAGGGTGTGGAACCGTCATGGGGCTGGGGAGGGTTATTCCGGGCACCGGTCCGGGCGTGGATGGGTTGGGCGAGAATAACCGACAAAAAGACGGATAATACGGCGGCGAAATAACGCATGGGCGACCCCTGAGGGCGAGGGGGAAACGAGAGCGAACCATCTATAATATAAAATTTAGAGCAAGGTGGCTTTGTTCATTCTACGGAATTGGGGCTTAATATTCAACCAAAATGGTATGATTTAAGTTAACATCGTTAACTCGCGGGCTTTACCGAGATCAGCCGTCGTTTTTTTCCAAAAGCAAAAGAGTCTCGATATGGCTTGTCTGCGGGAACATATCCATGACCTGCAAACGTTTGGCCTGATAGCCGGCCTCGATGAAGGCCGCCGCGTCGCGGGCCAGGGTGGCCGGATCGCAGCTCATGTACAGCAGGTGGCGGGGCTTGATGTCGAGCAGGGTTTTGACCCCGTCCTTGCCCAAGCCGGCACGCGGGGGATCCACGATGCAGAAACCCGCGTTCCACAGAGTCGGCGGGGCCAGATCGGGCTGGGCCAGGATTTTGGCCAGGCGGCCCTTATAAACACGGGCCTTGTCCTTGGCGGCTTCGCTACGCTGAACGTTGTTTTCGGCATCGCGGCAGCTGCTCTGGTCGCTGTCGATGGCAACCACCTTCTCGAACAGATCCGCCAGCGCCAGGGTGAAGAGACCGACCCCGCAGAAAAGGTCTCCCAGCATGACTCCCAGCTTGCCGGCATCCTTCAATTCCGTAATCCAGGCGCGGATCACCGCCAACGCCTCTTCGGTCATGGAGTGGTTGCCCTGGAAAAAACTCTGGGCGCCGACCCGGTACTTGTGTCCGGCAAGTTCGTGGATCAGGTAGTCCCGGCCCCACAGGGGCAGATTGTTGAACAGCAGCCCTTCGCAACCGGGCGCCGGGGGCTCGTTCTCGGGCTGGGAGGCCAGGACCTTGCGCATGACTTTCAGGCGCTGGGGCGGTCCGAAGACCGATACCAGCCAACCGCCGCGTCCGTCCATCCGGACCACGA
>JAUVII010000037.1 GCA_030592845.1 Candidatus Krumholzibacteriia bacterium
CGGTCTGACCAGCCGGTTCATCTCCCTTTTCTACGGTGAGCTCGAGGAAACGGGAAACCTGACCTACGTCAACGGCGGTCACTGCCCCCCGCTCCTTCTGACCGCCGAAGGCGAGGTTTTCGAATTGAAGGTCTGCGGACCGGTTCTCGGACCCCTGCCGGACGCGATCTACAGGCGTGCCTACCTCACCATGAAACCCGGTGAGACCCTGGTCATTTTTACCGATGGGGTTACCGAACGGGTGGACCCCGAAGGTGGAAACGATGAGGACGACATCGTGGAATTCGGCAGGGATGGCTTGATTGAAACCGCCCTGGCCTGCCGTGACATTCCGGCGACCGAAATGGTCCGGGAGATTGTCCAGCGAGTCCGGGCCTTCGGCAAAGGGCTGCCCTTCGAGGACGATGTCAGCGTGATGGTGATCAAGCGGCTGGCGGCGGAAGATTACCCGCCCATGGAGGATTTGACTCTCGTCTCCACGGCCACCAAACGGTAGAGGGCCACGGTCCAGGGTTGGGGTTCATTCAGACCCAGCCCCGAGATGATACAGGTGTCCAGCAGTTCGAAGCGGATCCCGTGCAGGGTTTTTCCATCCCAGCGGGGCATGCCCTCACTCCGGTCCACGAAATAGTCAGGCGCTCTGCGGGGCTCTCCCGACGCTGTCTTCAAATCCAGCCAGGCGCCGCTGGTAACCATCTCCTCGAAGCCCATCTCGTGGCCCAGTTCCATGATCTGAGGGCTGACCAGGCCCATCAGGTCAAGCACCCTGCGATCACTGGCATATCCCAGGGCCCCGATATCAATGGCGGCCACCACCGCGTCGGCCGGTGTGTTGTTCCGCAGCCAATCCCCCATCTCCAGATAACACTCCCGTACCCCCACCGGAAACTGGCGGGCATGCGGAAGGACCAGAGTGGAAAATACCCACCAATTCAGAACCAGGGTGGCCACGATCGATACCAGGAGGATGTTCCGGCCGGTCTTGCGGATGGCCACCGTGACCGCCATACCCTGCATCAGCCATTCGACCACCACGCTGAGGGCCAGCAGGATCACGGGTGCCAGGGGACTGACATAGCGTGAAATCACCCAAACCTGCCGCAGGGCCAACCCGCCCAGCAACACCATCGCCCAGGTGACCATGATTCCCACCAGGGCCACCGGTCCCCAGACCGACCAGGGTCCCCGGCCCACCCTGTCGGACCCGGAATCCGGGGTCCGATCTTCCTGGAACGGGGCCTGGGTCTGAAAATCCTCCAGATATTGGTGGCGCCTGAGAATCAGGATGATAAGAAGGATCAGACCGACCCAGAGCACACCCTGGGACATGGCCAGGATTCCGACGGACCGGTACAGGTGGGGAAACCAGGCCAACGGATTCAGGGAGAAGCCGGCACTCTTGGCGCTGGCTGTTTCCGGGAAGATGCGGCCAAAGGAAAACCAGGCATACGCCAACCAGGGCAAAACCACCAGGAGCCAACCGGACATGCAGGCGAGGATCGGCCCGTGGGGCCGGGCCTTGTGCCGCCCGGACCGGCCTTCCATCCCGTCGGCCCGGAAATACTCGAACCACAACAACCAGGGCAGCGCCAGGGGAACCATCACCAGGTACTCGGGACGTACCAGGCCCGCCAGACCGGCCCCCACGCCCCAGGTCAGATAGCGGTGCCACATGGGTCCGCGGGCGCGCCGCGACACCAGCGGCAGCAGCAAAACCACAAGCAGGGCGGTGGCCAACGGTGTTTCCATTCCCGAAAACGTCCACCGCAGGAACCACACGTCGCTGACAATCAACAACAGCAGGGCAAATTTCCAACCGGAGGTGAAGGTCATCCGATCGATGACCGCATCGGCGGCAAGGATGAGGATCAGGCCACAAATGGCGCCCAGAACCCAGGCCGCGGCAATGGGTCCCACACCCAGTTTAACCAACAGGGCCAGGCCGAAAATCCAGAGGGGGCTGGTGGCGCCGTAGGTCGGCTCACCCGGATTGAAGGAGAATTCCCCCTGGGCGAGAAGATTTTCCAGATAGCGCAGATGAATGAAGGTGTCGTCGGTAACATACCCGCGCAGAAGAAACCCCACCGTCCCGAATACCAAAAAGGCGACAATCAGTCGCAGGGCTCGGCTGGGCTTCATGGGTGCGGGGCAACTCCCTGGTTTATCTGAGGAACATCGGCAGGTTCTGGACTCTTCGAATCACAGGTTTGTATTCGTCCACATCGTAGAAGCGGTCCACTTCCACGCGTTTGACGCCTTCGATCACCGAGTTCAGTCCCACCGTCGTGTATTTGCCGTCCTGCAGGGCGATCATCAGGCCGCTGGCGCCATCGAGCAGCATGTCCATGGCCAGGTTTCCAAAATTCATGGCCACCATGCGGTCCAAGGCGTCCGGCGGACCGCAGCGCATCATATACCCCAATTGCTGGTACGTAACGTCTTTTCCCGTCAATTCCTTGATTTTTTCCGCGGTCCAAAGGCCGACGCCGCCCAGCTTTTTGTGGCCGTAGGCGTCCTCTTCCCCCGTCTCCATGACCTCGCCACCCAGAGGTAACGCGCCCTCGCTGATGGTCACCAGTGCATAATGGCTGGGGTTTTTGTCATAATCCGCTGTGATTTTTTTGGCCAGCTTTTCGATATCGAAGGGTACCTCGGAAATGATGGCCCGGTCGACGTTGGCCAGATAACTCGCGACCAGTGCAGTCTCTCCGCTGTTGCGTCCGAACAGTTCGATCAACCCGATGCGCTCGTGGCTGCCGATGGGAGTCCGCAGATCGTTGATGGCCTGGACACTGCGGGTAATGGCCGTGCCGAACCCGATGCAGTAATCGGTTCCATAAACGTCGTTGTCCATGGTTTTGGGAATGGCCACCTGCGGATAACCGGCCTGGTTCAGACGGGCGGCGTAGCTGAGAGTATCGTCGCCTCCAATGGGAATTAGTGCGTCGACCTCCAGGTGCTCCAGATTGGCCACCACGGTTTCGGTGATGTCGGCGGGATACTCGATTCCCTCTTTGCGCAAATGGACGGGCATGTCCTTTTCACGGACCTTGGCCGGGTTGGTGCGCGACGTGTGCAGGAAGGTGCCCCCCGTGCGGTCGATGGTGCGCACCTGTTGCCAGTCCAGCGTGGAGACCCACTGGCGGTTCCACTCCGGATCGCCGTCGATGCGGTAATTGGCCAAGCCCCCCCAGCCCCGCCGAAAGCCCAGGACCTCGATATCCGCCTTGTGGGCCCGGCTGACGACCTGCCTCATGGCTGAATTCAGCCCGGGCACATCCCCGCCCCCGGTGAGTATGGCAATACGCTTGATCTTCCGCTTCATCGATGATGCTCCCTGGCTATTCCCGAATGGATGTTGAGGCTACCGGCAAACTAACCCACCTGCCCGGGGGTGGCAAGTGCCCGAACCCACCGTGTCCGGACCCACCGCGGGATCAGTCCCCGGATGGATATTCGCAATGGCAGCCCGAGGCCAGAAAGGTTCCCTGGCAGGACATCCGGGCCAACGCAACCACATCGTTTTCCGTCAGACCAAAAGTGTCCATGGCCAACTCGTATTCCCGGGACAGGCTCGTGCTGCTGACGGTGGGATTGTCCGTGCACAGGGCAACCTTGACCCCCGCGTCCAGGAAACGGGGCAGCGGATGGTCCTTCAGGTTCAGCACCGCCCCGGTCTGAAGGTTCGAAGAGAGACAGACCTCGAGATAGACTCCATCCCGGGCCAGCCGCTTGATCAGTTCGGGATCCTGGCCCGCGCTGGTGCCGTGTCCGATGCGATGCGGGCCCAGATGATCCAGGGCCTCCCAGATCCTTTCGGGACCTTCGCTCTCGCCCGCATGGGCGGTTTTTTTCAACCCCATGGTCGTGGCCAGGTCGTACGCCTCCTTGAAAAGCAGGGGCGGGTAGGGCGCTTCGTGGCCGGCGATATCGAAACCGATGACCCCCACTCCATCGTGGAATTCCTCTTTTTCACCGATGACTTCGCGCAACAGGATGCGGGCCATGTTGCCACCATGGTTGCGCATGGCGATGACGATGATCCCCGCCCGGAACTCGGGATGTTCAGACCCGAAAGTGGAAAACCCCTTGCGCGTGGCGGCGATCACCTGGCGGGTGGTCAATCCGGCCCGGCGGTGGATCAGGGGATTCATGCGCAGTTCGAGCAGTCGGACCCCGTCGTTCCAGGCATCTTCGGCGAGTTCATAGGAAATGCGCCGGATGTTGTCGTAGAACTGGGTGTACTGCAGGGGAACATGAAACTTGTCCAGGTAATCCAGGAGAGTGTTGTCCCGTGTGTCGTCCCACTGCAGGTAATGACGGAACTGTTCGAAGTCCAGGCCGGGCACGGCGCTGTAATACTTTTCGGACAACTCCCAGAGGGTTTCCGGACGGATGGATCCGTCGAAATGGCGGTGGATGTCCGCCAGGGGAAGGGACTTGATGAAATCGCGTCTTTCCTGATTCGTCATATCTTCAACCTCGTTTAAAAAGCAGGCCTTAAAATTCGGCAGAGGATAGTAAAAAATAGACCATCTGTCCAGAAACCCCCTCGATTCTCATTGCCTGGACGCAAAACAAGTGTTAAATAAGGCATAGTAGATTGCTTGGTTTGCGAGGCCTAATCCACCCTGGGCTCGCTCCATTTAAATTCGGGGGTGAACGCGAATATGAAAGTCAACACCAAAGTTCGCTACGGCTTACGCGCCATTCTGCAGATTGCCGACAATTACGGCGGCGATCCGGTGCCCATCAGTGCCATCAGCGAATCCCAGGAAATCAGCGGGAAATACCTTGAGCAGGTGGTCGGCACCCTTCGCAAAGCCGAACTGATCACCAGCCGTAAAGGTGTGCGGGGCGGCTACACCCTTTGCCGTGATCCCCGGGAAATCAATCTCTGGGAAATCATCACGGCCCTGGACAGCCACACCACCCTGGTGGACTGTGTGCTCGAACCTGAGGTATGTGACCGTTCGGATGATTGCCTGACCCGTTCCATCTGGACCCTTCTCAGTGCGCGGATGAAGGAATTCTGGTCCAGCTTTACCCTGGCCGACCTCATCCTGACCATGAAGGAGTCCGGCGACAACAGTTCCCTGGAACAGTTGATCAAGCCCGACTGAGGTTTTTAAGTTCAATCAGGCGGTCCCACCCTTGTGGCGGGGCCGCTTTTTTTTGCCTCAAAATTTCCTGCCTTCACTGCGGTTGCCCGTTGACTATCCCGACTGTGGCAGTAACTTTGATCCAAGTTCCATCAGGTCGGATGGGGGCCGGTATCGGGCCCGAGTACGGTTAGAAAGAAAGCTTCAATCATGGATTTCACCGCAAGCCTGCGTCGCAAGGCCGCCCCCCTGCACAAGACCATCGTATTGCCCGAAGCGCGGGACCCGCGCATGCTCGAAGCCGCCGGCCGCATCCGCGACGAGGATTTCGCCACGGTGATTCTTCTGGGCGATCCGGCATCCATCGGCGAGGACCTCGCCCGCGGCGGCATCAACCCCGACGGCCTCACCATCATCGATCCGGCCGGGTCCACCTATCGCGCGGAATTTGTCCGCGCCTACCATGAGATGCGCCGGCACAAGGGCATGACCGCCGAAGAAGCCTCATCGATAATGGATGACCCCCTCTTTTTCGGAGCCATGCTGGTCAAAAAGGGTGTCGCCGACGGAATGGTCGCCGGCGCGGTGAATTCCACGGGCAACGTCCTGCGCGCGGGTTTCCAGATCGTGGGAACAGCTGCCGATGCCGGATTGGTTTCCAGCTGTTTCGTAATGGTCAGGCCTGATTGGGAATTCGGCGAAAACGGCATGCTGGTCTTCGGGGATTGCGCCGTCAATCCCCAGCCCGACGCCGGGCAGCTGGCCGAAATCGCGGTGGCCACAGCCCGCACCGCCAGGGTCCTGTGCGGTTTCGAACCACGGGTGGCAATGCTCAGCTTCAGCACATCCGGCAGCGGCGCCGGGCCGGATGTGGACAAGGTGACCGAAGCCACCGCCCTGGTCAAAGGCATGGAGCCGGACCTGGAGGTTGACGGCCCGCTGCAACTGGACGCCGCCATCGTTCAGGAAATCGGCAAGAGCAAGGCTCCAGACAGCCCCGTCGCCGGCAGGGCCAACGTCCTGATATTTCCCGACCTGGACGCCGGCAACATCGGTTACAAGTTGGTGCAGCGGCTGGCCGGCGCCGAAGCCGTGGGGCCGGTCCTACAGGGCATGGCCAAAGGCGTGAATGACCTGTCCCGGGGCTGCAGCGTGGACGACATCGTCAATGTGGTGGCCATTACCGCCCTGCAGAGCGAAGGGTAACGGAGGACCAGGTCCGATGGCCAACGATCAAGCGGCAAAAAACGTTCTGATCATCAACTGCGGCAGCAGCTCCCTCAAGTACCAGTTGCTGGATATGCGGAATGAAAAGCTGTTGGCCAAGGGACTGATCGAGCGCATCGGTCTGGAGCAGGGCGTCCACACCTACCAGCGCCCCGGCGCCGACGACCTGGTCGCCGAGCAACCCGTGGCCGACCATGGCGCGGCTTTCGAACTTCTGCTCGAATCCCTTACCGATCCAACCGGAGGCGTGCTCGGTTCCCTGGCCGAAGTCAGCGCCGTCGGCCACCGGGTGGTGCACGCCGGCGAAAAATTCTCCGGTTCGGTTTTGATCGATGAAGCCGTCCTGGACGCGCTCCGGGAATGCACGCCTCTGGCACCCCTGCACAACCCGGCGAACATCACCGGCATCGAGGCCGCCCGGGCCGTCATGCCGAACGTACCGATGGTCGGGGTGTTCGACACCGCCTTCCATCAATCCATGCCGGACCGGGCCTACATCTACCCCATCCCCTACGACCTCTACGAAGAGCACCGAATCAGGCGCTACGGGTTTCATGGAACCAGCCACCGGTTCGTCACCCAGCGCGCCGCCCAGATTCTCGAACGGGATGTCACCGACCTCAACCTCATCACCTGCCACCTTGGCAATGGAGCCTCCATGGCGGCCGTGCTGGGCGGAAGGTCCATCGACACCTCCATGGGGCTGACCCCGCTTGAGGGACTGATGATGGGCACCCGGAGCGGGGATATCGACCCCGCGCTGGTGGGTTTTCTTTCCCGCACCCTGGACCTGTCCCTGGCCGAAGTCGAACAGATGCTGAACAAAAAAAGCGGGCTGCTCGGCATCAGCGGCATCAGCAGCGATCTGCGCGACGTCGAGAGGGAATACGCCAACGGCAACGACAGGGCCCGCCTGGCGCTGGAAGTCTACGCCTATCATATCCGCAAATACATAGGCTCCTACGCCGTGGCCCTCGGCCGGGTGGACGCCATTATTTTCACCGCCGGAGTCGGCGAGCACGCCTCCCTGGTCCGGGAATGGGCCTGCCGTGGCCTGGAAGCCGTCGGCGCCATCCTCGATCCCTTCAAGAACGCCACCCGCCACGATGAAGCCATCATCTCCAAGATGAGCTCCCGCGTCAAAATCATGATCGTTCCCACCAATGAAGAGCTTATGATCGCGCGCGACACTCGCGCCCTGGTTCTGGTCTAGGTCTTTCCGGAGTCCGGCATCAGACAAGGTGCTGAAATGTCCTCAACCCTTCGGGCCTGCGGATTATTCAGAACCTTGTCTGCTGCCGGACTCCGGAAAGACCTGGACCAAAGCCAGGAGGCGGGTGGTTAGTCAGGAGGAGGCAGGATGCGGAAGATTGATTGGATCTGGCTGATGCCTATGAGGTTGCCCGCTTTGTTGAAAGCCCGGACGGACCAATAATGGGTGCCCGCGGAGGCGCCGGGGAGGTCGATGGAGTTGGTATTTGTCGGGGGAAGAATGCCCCGGTCGAATCTTACTTCATAGGTGACGGCGGCCGGCACCGCGGTCCAGCTCAAGGTTGGTGGCGGCTGGGGCAAGGTTGCTCCGTGGGGAGGACCCACAGGTTCGATTTCGTGCAGGATGTTCAGTGTTCCGGCGTTGACAACCTGCCGGTCCTTGATGACCAGGGGCGGATTGCCCGGCTGGGGTGGATAATACACCTCGTCACCCAGGGCAAATCCCGGTTGCAGAATGTAGGTGCCCAGCGGCAGTTGGTTAAAGAGAAAGCGGCCGAACTCGTCGGAAACCTCCACCCATCCCGGCAAGCCCGGTCCGACCTTGTTCCCAGGCGATTGGTCCACCACTCCCAGACCGACAACGATACCAGCGGCCGGGATTCCGTCCCGCATCAACACTCCGGTAATGATTCCCCAATGGTTGTCCAGACCGATCAATTCCATTTCAATGGTCACGCCCCTGATGTCCACGTTTTCGCTGCCGTTGGGAGAATCATATTTCCAGACCACCGGACGGTAGCCACGGCAGGAAAATCGTAACGGGCTTATTTGTATGAGATTGCCGGACTGGGGATCCTGGGCGAAAGGGATCTGGGAAACGGAGAATTTTCCGTCGTCCCCGGTGGCGTCATCAGCCGGGCCCGTATCTCCCTGATATCCGGTCAGGTAGGGCGACAGGCTGACAAACACCTGCTTGAGAGGAACACCAGTCTGTGAATCGACCACGCGGCCCGCAATCCTGGGCAGGCTGTCCATGGTCGCGCGGCGAACCTGGATATCCATGGGAGCGTCCGGGTTCGTCAGGCCTCCCCCGGAGGAGTTCGGGTTCCAGGTTCCATAACCCGGCAGGGAATGCACCCGATACCCCACTCCGCAAAAAACCATCAGGGCCAGGTCCGTCCGGGGTAGCATTCCCATGTTGACCAGACCGTCAGGTCCGGAAATGAAAGGGCCCGCCACCGGCATGTTGAAATCGGGGTCCATCACCACGACCTTGATACCGGCCACCGGACTGCCGTCAGCTTCATCGACCACCCGGACCAGGTCCGCCGGAAGGGTCGGCTTGTCGTCCTTGCCGGATTCACAGCCGGTCAGCGGCGCCAGCAAGCACAGGTGGGCCGCCAAAACCATCAGTCCCCAACAGGTACGGGTTATCAAGAGTGCGTTCCTTTTGATTGATCCACAGGACCCTCCTCGCCAAACATATCAAACGAACGGGGCGGCGGCCAGCGCCACCGCCCCCTCCCCTCCGGGGGGTAAAAACCCCCACCTCCAGCAGCCTGCTGGTATCAATACGCCGCCAACACCGCCCGACGGTTGAAATGGAACGATCCCCGCATGACCACCGCCCCGGTCGCCACCAGGTCGATGGCGGTAATGCGCCCGTCGTCACACGTGACCTGGATTTCCGCCCGGGTGGGCCGCCCCAGGGAATGGCCCTGCTCCGTCACCACGTTCAGTTTATCCATATGGGGAACCAGGCCATGCTCCACCAGATAGGCCGCCACCGCGCCGAGAGAGGTGCCGCTGGCCAGGTCTTCGTCCGCTCCGACGCGGGGATGGAAGAAGCGGCAATGGAAATCGGCTTCGCTGCTGTAGGTGTCCGGACAAAAGAGGGTGATACCGCCGACGCCGCGGCGGTCGGTCAGTTCGCCGATGCGCTCCATGTCCCGGAACACACCGCGTATGGCGTTGCGATCGTTGACCGGTACAATGATCTGGTCGAAACCGCAGGACACCCGGTGGGGTCCGTGGTCACCGATCCGCAGGTATTCCGCGGGCAGGTCCAGGGCCGCGGCGACCTCCCCCGCGGGGACCGGTTCTCCGAAACGGGGATCAGGCAGCCGAAGCGTGATCCAGGTGCGGCCGTCTTCACCCGCGGTCAGGGTTACCGGCAGGATTCCCGCACCGGTTTCCAGCCGGACCTCCAGACCGTCGGCGTGGGGTTTGTAGAAACCCCGGTCCGCCATGGAAGCAAAGGCGGCGATGACCACATGGCCGCTGAGAATGGCCTCACGCCTTTTGGTGAAAAACCGCAGCCGGACATCGGCATTTGTTGATTCAGGGGGCAGGACGAAGCCCGCCTCCATGGAGAGCTCGTCGGTGATCTGGAGCATCTCGGTTTCGGTCAAAGTCGCCGCATTGGGGATAATGGCCGCGGGATTGCCGGTAAACGGACGTTCCGCGAACGCATCGACGATGTGGAAGGGAATGATGGCCATGGCGTCCTCTTTCGATTTGGCGCAGGCTTGCCGGGCGCCAGGCGAACACTCGAGGAGCAATGGAATAATGTTAACCATAAACGAAGACCGTCACAACTCGCTTGCCCTCCGGCCGTCGGGGAACTTTTTTTCAGGGACGGGTTCAGAGCCAGGTTGCAGGAGTCCGCGGAAAGGAATTCATGACCTCACTGTTGTTTAACCGAATCGGATTACCAATCCTTTCCCTCCGGGTAGCCGGGATGGCGTTGGCTGTCCTCATGCTCTCCCTTCTGGCGGGCGCCTCCCCGGCCCCCGCGGACCAGACCGAAATGCCAGGCGGCGACCGGGCGGTGCTGGCAGAAAAAATCATCGACCTGATCCGCCAGGATCGCCGTGCCGAAGCACTGCCTTTAAGCCGGACCTTCAACGAGCGGTTTCCCGGTGACCGGGTCATGCTCTACAATCAGGCCTGCATGGAGAACCTGGCCGGACTGTCCGCAGAGGCCGCCGCCACCTTGGCCAAAGCGGTAAATGCCGGATTTGACGATTTTGCAATGGCTTCCGAAGATCCCGACCTGGCCGGGTTGGACCAAAACCCCACCATGGCCAAGTTGGTCCGTGAACATTCGGACCGCCTGGGGAAACTCGCGGCCGCCCGGGCGGTATCGCTGTCCTGGGAGAAGGTTTCGAGTCCCCTGGTTTTGACCAGTGAATCCAGCGACCCGATCTCCGGAGGGCCGGAAATCCGCCTGACCTGGCTGCCGGCCGGTCTGGCCATCGAATTGCACGCGGCGCCACCCTGGTCCTCCCTCGTGGGACCGGGAACATTGGCCCCCTGGAACGGAGGGCCGGGCCTGCTCTTTACCCTGGGGATTCCCGACGGCAACCAGGCCGGGGAGTTTCAGACCTCCAACCATTTTGTGTTCGCCTTCGGCATGGAAAAGAACCTGCCGGTGGGCGCGGCTTACCTGGCCGGCCCCGGCCGGTGGCAGCCGATCTCGGAACTGCAGCCCAAGATCAGGCTGGATGAAAAGGACCATCTGGAGCTGCGAACCACGATACCCTGGGCGAGTATCTTGCCCTACGACCCCTTGATCGACGCCCAACTCGGCTGCAACGCGACCGTGCGCCTGGCCGGATCCGAAAACCGGCAGAGGGCTTCGGTCCTGCCCGATCCCGCCGCCTTCCGGCCCCGGTCGGCCACGCGGCGCATTATCCCCCTGACATTCCTGACCACATCGGTCACAGGAGATGTGTTCGTCGGCAAGGCCTCACCCACCATCAGCGGGACCGAACCCGTCACCATCGACCTGGTCGTGGTATCACGGGAAGACGGGCCGGGACTTTGGGCCCTCGATTTCCTGGGGGGACCCGACCAATCCCTGCTGCCCGGCGGCCAGGCGAGCCAAACCATTGAACTGTCCCGGGGGCTCAACCGGCTGACCCGGCAGGCGGATTTTTCGGGCCTGAAAACGGGCGCCTACGTCATCAAGGCCACGATGACTTTTCCCTCTGGCCGCACCCTATTATGGGGCTCCAGCATTCTCCAGACGGCGCCCGGTTGGCGCGAGGAATACCTCACTCGGATCGAACAGCTGAAACCGCAGGAAAAACCAACCGCCCTCTTTCATCTCGAGACCATCGAAAAGGCGATAGCCGCCCATCACCCGCGCCGGGGGCCCGGCGCCATCGTCACGACCATCAACGAACTGGGCCACCTGCTGGACAACGCCGAAACCGGGGGGACGATCCTGCCCGACAGGGGCTACTTCCTGGCGGTCTACCCGGGTCCCGACCAGGAAACGAGGCTATGCCACATCTACTTTCCGCCCGGTTGGAAAACAGCCGCCGTCCTGAACCCAATACTCATGCTCACCGGTTCGTCCGGCCTGGCCGGGGCCGCCGCGAACCGCATGGGACAGAATTACGAAAAGGGCCGGCAGATACCGACCCTCAAGACCGGGGCCGATGAAGGGTTTCCCATCTATCTGGTTCCCCTCCTGGAGCCCCGCGAGGGGCGCGGCCCGGTTGATTTGACGGCGGAGGCGGAATCGTCCCTGACCTGGGCGCTGGAAACTTTTGAAACAGCAACCCTGTCGGTGGCCGCATCCGATCTCGGCGCCGGCGCCGCCCTGCAGCTGGCGCAAAATCGGCCCGCGGCATTGAAAGCCATCATTATTTTTGCCGGCGGGAGCCTCGAACCCTGGCCCCAGGCGGACGCGGATTTCATCAGGCGGCAAATGGGGGATTTCCCCCGCGATTTTCCCGTCACCTGGATGGATTTCGTCACCGAAACCAGGAATTCCGGGCAAGGCCCCCTGATTCTGAGGGCTTTGCAGGAATTGGGCGCCAATATCGTGAAGGTTGATGAAGTTCGCGGCGGACTGAATTTCACCCAGGTGGCCGACCGGACCGTCCTGTGGGCCGAGGAAATGCGCTGATGAAACGCCGGACCTGAATCCACGTATGGCAATGTGGCCTGCCTCAGAATAAACTACACGGGTCACGGGTAGGAATGCCCGTCCCCCACTACCTGGTCCCTGCTTAGGAGGCATCATGCTTTCCCTTCGTGATCGTTATCCCATTGTTGCCCGGATATTCATCCCCCTGCTGGCATTCCTGTTGATTACCACGGCCCTGCCGGCGTTTGGCGGCGAGGAAGTGATGACCGATGGTGTTCTCCATGTCGTCAACGGCGCCGAGCCCGCGAACGGCCGCCAGACCCTTCAACTCGAAGAGCTCTGGCGGGTCGGCGGCGAAGACGATGAGGAAACGGTGTTCGGAATCATCACAAAGGTCCTGATCGACGACGACAACAACATCTATCTGCTCGATGCCCAACTGTCGGAGATCAGTGTCTTTTCGCCGGAAGGGGAACTGATCAACACCCTGGGCCGCGAGGGTGACGGACCCGGTGAATTCCGGGGTCCGACCGACATGTGTTTCCTGCCGGACGGCACCATCGGGGTGCTCCAGGCTTTTCCCGGAAAGATCATCAAACTCAATCTGGACAACACCTCGGCGGGAACCTGGCCCCTCGGCGATCCCACCAAGGGCGCCTTCTACATCATGCGAGGCCTGAGGTCGGGCGGAGATCTGGTCGTGGCCGGCGGAACCGAGCAGCACGTCAACCAGGCCGAAGGCATCATTGATCGCGAAACCTTTCTCAGCAGCCTCACGGCCGAGGGTCTGCGCGACAAGACCTTCTCCTCCAGTACGCTGACCTTCAAGTTCCAGGACCTGAAATTCGACGAAAAAACCCTCATCGACGGCGCCGACCGCCGTTTCGACGTGGGCAGTGACGGTCGGGTGGTGGTGGCCATCCCCCGCAACGGATACGAAGTGAGTCTCCTTGCGCCCGACGGCACCCTGGAGCGCGTTTTTACCCGCGAGTACGAACCCTGGGTAAGAAACGAAAGGGCGGCGGGCATCTGGCAGAGAATCCTGGAGACGGTCCAAAGCCAACAGGCCCCCAACGCGCCCATCAGCTGGGAAGACACCGAACCGGACGTCGAGTTCCTGCGGGTGGCCTCCGACGGTTCGATCTGGGTTCTCAACAGCCGCGCCATGTGGACCGAGACACCGGGCGCCTTTACCTACTATGATGTCTTCAGCCCCGAGGGCCATTTCGACAAACAGGTCCAGGTCGAATGCGACGGCAACCCGCAGGAAGACATCCTGTTTTTCGCCACCGACGATCTGGCTTTCATGGTGACCGGTTTCTGGGACGCCGCCTTGTCCCGGTTCGGCGGTGCGGGGAATACCGACGACGAGGAAGAGGCCGAGCCCATGTCGGTTATCTGTTACCGTGTAAAATAACGCTGGAAACCGGAGCTCCAATCGTTCGGTATTGGTTGGAGCCTTCGTTTCACTAATATGTCCACCCACCAAGCGAGGTCGTTTTGTCGTCCCCTGAAAGAATCCCGAATATTGCCGTCAACGGCCTGCGGGCCGGAATCATTGGCGCGGCCATCTTCCTGCTTTTCCTCCAGTCAGCCGCCCTGGGCGGCGTTCCGGTCATGGCCAACGGCGACCAGCCGGCCGAGGGCCGGGTGACGGTGCAGCTCGAGGAGATGTGGCGCATCGGCGGTGAGGACGACGAAGAGAATCTTCTGGGGGTGATCAACCAGGTCCTGACCGATGACGACGGCAACGTCTACCTGCTGGACATCCAGTTGGTGGAGGTCCAGGTCTTTGATCCGGAGGGAATCTACGTTCGGTCCCTCGGCAAGCGCGGCGATGGCCCCGGCGAGGTCCGGAACGCCTTCGGCACCCTCTTTCTGCCCGATGGGAACCTCGGCCTGGTCCAGGGATTTCCAGGCCGCATCGTCAAAGTCGATCTCCAGGGATTGCCCGCCGGTGAAATGCGGCCCGGTGGGGACGACCCTTCCGCCGGGGGATTTTTTGTCCTGCGCAGCGCCGCCTCGATGGGCAACCAGCTGGTGCTCGGCGGAATGAAAATCACGCGGGGAGACAACTCCCGCTCGGCCAACCATTTTATCGCGGTGCACGGCTCCGACGGCATGGAAACCACGCGTTACCTGGAAAAGACCACGGTCCGGGACTTCGGCCGTTCGGAAATTTCCGAAAAGAACGAGTTTTTCCCTGTCCAGGGAGGGTGGGCCCTGGGACAGGACGGGCGCGTCTTCATTGGGCCGGCCAGGAACGAATACCTGATCGATGTCTATGGGCCCGGTGGTGACCATCAGAAAACGATCACCCGCAAATACGAATCCTGGAAACGCACGTCCGCCGAAACCGAACGGGCCCGGGAATTGATGATGCCCTACCGGAGACGCAACAGAAGCTCCATCAATATCGTAGTGGAACCGACTGAACGCGATATCCTGTCCATGCGCGTGGATCCCGAAGGCCGTCTTTGGGTCCTGCCGAGCCGGGGTATCCAACAGCAGGAAGAAGGAATCCACTCCACCTGGGACGTATTCGACGGCTCGGGAACCTTTGTCCGGCAGGTCGCCTTCGCGTGTGAGGGCGACGGTCAGAAGGACACGTTGTTTTTTCCGGGAGGCGGGCTGGCGGTTCTGGTCCGGGAACATTCCGAAGCCATGTTCGCCTTCCTGGGCCGCGGAGCGGATAATCCCGCGGGCGAGGACGATGACGAAGACGCTGACGCGCGGCCGCTGGAAGTGATCTGCTACAAAATACTGCCCTGACTCCAAACAGGGCGTTGTCTTAACGGGGGGAGCCACTCATGTCCAAACGCAATCGTATGCCTGGTCTCATCGTGTTCATTTTCCTGGCGATCCAACTGGCAGGCGGCGCCGCCCTGGCGGAACCTGAAATCGCGGAACTGACCGAACTGTGGCGGGCCGGCGGGGAAGACGACGATATCTTCTTCGGTTCGGTGGCCGCGATCCGCAGCGGCCCCGACGGCAACATCCTGATCCTCGACGGCCAGCTTTCCGAAGTGCACGTCTACACCCCTGACGGAGAGTACCTGCGGACGGTATTCCATGAAGGAGACGGGCCCGGTGAGATTCGCCAGCCCAACGACATGTTCGTCACCGCTGACGGAACCATCTGCGCCCTGGCGGGCTTCCCCGGAAAAATCATCAAGGTTTCCGCGGACGGCACTCCCGCCGGCCAAACGGCTTTTTCGCGGGGTGAAAGCAACCAGCCGCCGATGGGTATCCTGAACCGCGGCTTCGATATGCCCGAAGGCATACTGTTGGTGGGCATCCGGATGGTTTTCGGACCGGTTACCCAACAGACCTATTTTCTGTCGCTGTGTACGGACGAGGGTGTCGAAAAAACGGCCCTCATCGAAAAGAAGAATGACACCGACTACGCCGATTTCGTGATGACCGAAATGGGTCTGGATTTTGTCTGGAGCCGGGTCGCGGTGGGTCCCGGGGGAAACGTTTACGCGGCCCCGGAGAGAAACAAATATGAAATCCAGGTCTTCGACGGGACCGGCGCCATGGTCCGCACCATCTCCCGTGACTACACCCAGGGCCAGCGCGACAAGGAAGACAAGAAGGCCGCCAAGCAGATTCTGGAAGCCATCGCGGCCTACTACCCCCGCCCGCCCCACAGTTATGTCATCGAAGATACCGGCGCGGCTGTCGCAGGAATGTGGGTCACCGACGACGGACGCCTGTGGGTCCAGACCGGGGACGCCGACAAGGGCGTGCCCGAAGGGTCCTGGGTCGTCCTGGACGTTTTTACTCCCGAGGGTGAATTCGACAGGCAAGTCGCCCTTCCGGGAAGTTACGTGGCCCGCCAGGATGCCCTTTACGTGCAACCGGACGGCCTGATCATCGTAGTTGTGGGAGCCCTGGACGCCTTTTTGAACCAGCAGGCCGTCAGCAGTGATGAGACCGCCGGCGAATCGACCGCCCAGCCCCTGGAAGTCATTTGTTATCGTATGGGTCATTGACCCGTTAACACTATTTCCCCGCGGGTCCCGCCCCGCGCCGAACCCGTCCGTTTCCTGGAAAGGCTGACCATGCAGAACCCCCTCGACGTTCTCCGCCCTCGCCGCGCCGCGGTGGCCCTGGGCCTCCTGTGTGTCTTCATCCCGCTGGCCCTTGGCGGATGTCTGGGATCCGGCGGTGACGGTTCCGGCGCCGACTCCACCGCCACAGGCGACAGTGTTTCCGCAGCGGCCGATACCAGCGCCGCGGTCAAAAAGCCCAAGAAGGAAAAGTCCATCAAGGTGAACATCGGCGCCATACGAAAAGGCGACCTTGTGTTGCCCGTATACGCTGACGGAGCCATCCGCACCCCGCAATCCGTGGTGATCAAGACCAAGGCCGGCGGGGAACTGATCGATGTCCTGGTGCGGGACGGCGACCATGTCCGCAAGGGACAACTACTGGCGAAAATCGATCCCCGCGAATACGAGATCACCCTGGAGGAAACCCGCTACCGCCATCTGCAGGCCCTCAGCCAGATGGCCGCCGAGGCGGATACCTTCACCGTTAATCACCAGGCGGTCAGAAACTTCACCGATGCCCGCCAGGACCTGGAAAACCTGCGCGCCAAGGGCTCGATAACCCGGGAGGAATTCCAGAACCGCCTGCTGGAGCTGGAGATGAGCGCCCTCCAGAAAGGGGCTTTCCGCGAGGCCGTCTTCCAGCAGCGCACCGGTCTGGCCGAGGCCCGCATGGCCGAGGAACGCGCCAAACTGAATTTGGAATACACCCGGATCCGCGCTCCCTTTTCCGGCATCGTCCAGGGCCTGATGGTGGTCAATGGTGAAATCGTGACCACCGGAGCGGCGGTCTGCACCATCTTCAACAACGATTTTCTCGAGGCCTCCGTGAATGTTCTCGAAGCCGATCTGGGACATCTGGCGCCCAAACGGCCCGTGCTTCTTTCGGTGCCCGCCACCGGCGACACCATCCGCGCGATGATCGACGTGATCAGCCCCACCCTGGATCAGGCCACGCGCACCTGCGAGATTTTGATCCGGTTCCCCAATGCCGAGAACCGTTTCCGGCCCGGAATGTTCGTGCGCGCCCAGATCGCCGGTGTGGTCTTCAAGGACAAGCTGCTCGTCCCCCAGGCGGCCCTGCTGATTCGGGACAACCGGCCCCTGGTCTTCAAAAAGGAAGGCGACCGGGCCCGTTGGCTTTACGTGGATATCGGTCTGGAAAACGACCAGTGGGTGGAAATCCTTAAGGTCCACAGCGGCGGCTCCCTGAGCCCCGGTGACGAGGTGGTCGTCAGTGACCACCTGACCCTGGCCCACGAAGCCAAGATCAAGGTCCGCAAGCGGATACCACCCGTTGACAAATGGGACTTCGCCAATTTCGATGAGGTCCAAAGCCAATGATCATCCAGTTAGCCGTCCGCCGGCCCGTGACCATTTTGATGCTGTTCGCCGGCCTGGTGCTGATAGGTTTCCAGGCCCGGCAAAGGCTTTCGGTGGACCTTCTGCCGACGATCAACTATCCCAACCTCACGGTCATCACCAACTACACCGACACTCCGGCCGACGACCTGACGCGGCTGGTCACCCAGCCGTTGGAGGAAGTCATTACCGGCCTGGCCGGCGTGCGCCGGGTGGTGTCCAAAACACGTGAGGGCGTATCCACGATCACGGTGCAATACGAGTGGGGCACCGAGATGGACTTCGCCAACCTGCACCTGCGCGAGGCCATAGACCGGGTCGCCTACCGGGATGATTTTCCCGATGCCGCCGACCGGCCCCTGATCCTGCGCTGGGATCCGAGCGCCCGGCCGATCGCCATTCTGGTCCTGCACGGCGACGACCCCATGGCCAGGATGACCGAGTTCGCCCGCGAGGTCGTCAAACCCGCGCTCGAACAGATCAACGGCGTGAGCCAGGCCGAGGTCATCGGCGGGGCCGAGCGCGAAATCCTGGTGCGGCCGGATTTCGACAAACTGCGCCTTTACGGCCTGACGATGGAAAACCTGAGCACCGCCCTGCGGGTCGCCAACATCAGCTTCCCGGGCGGCCGTATCCGCAAGGGACCATTGCATTTGCCGTTAAGGATATTGGGTGAATTCGAAAACCTTGACGAGATCCGCAAGACCGAGATTCCCGCCGCGGGGCCGGGCATCACCATCGGGGACATCGCCGAAGTCGTGGACACCATCAAGGAACCCGAGGGCTTCACCCTCAACGGGGATGAAGAGGTCGTCTCGCTCCACCTGTACAAGGAAGTCGGCGAGAACACCATCTCCACCACCGCCGAAGTGGACAAGGTTCTGGGCATCCTTTCCGATCAGTACTCCGACCTGGACTACTCGTTTATCTACAAGGACGCCGAATTCGTCTCCGAAAGCTTCAAGGGCCTGGAGGACTCGCTCAAATACGGCGCCGGCCTGGCCTTCCTTGTGCTTTTCTTCTTCCTGATGAACTGGCGCAGCCCGCTGGTGGTCGGCCTGGCGATCCCCGTGTCCATCATCACCACTTTCGCTTTCCTGTACTTCGCCGGCGTGGGTTTGAATCTGATGTCCCTCGGCGGGCTGTCCCTGGCCGCCGGAATGCTGGTGGACAACTCCATCGTCGTCCTGGAAAACATCAACCGGCATTTGAAACTGAAAAAGGGCAGCAAGACACCCATCGGAGAAATATGCGCCGCGGCCACCGAGGAAGTGGCCTCCCCCGTGATCGCCGCCACCCTGACGACCGTCGCGGTTTTTTTTCCGGTGATCTACGTGCCCGGCATCGCCGGTGAATTTTTCCGCGACCAGGCGTTGACCGTGACCATCTCCCTGGTGGTTTCGATCTTTGCCGCCCTGTTGCTCCAACCCATGCTTTCGGCCCACATCCTCAAGACACCCAAGGAGATCCCCAGCCTGATCTTCCGGCCCGGAGAGCGCTTTTTCCAGTTTATCGTCCGGAAGTACCACGGTCTGCTGGTGCGGGTCATGGACAGGAAACCGTTGTTTTTCCTGGTGCTGCTGATCGCGCTGGCGGGCGCCGGTCTCATGGGCTCCAAAATGAAGCTGTCCTTCATGCCCGAACGCAGCAGGGGCGACTTCACCCTGGCGATGGAGCTTCCGGCGGGAACCCCCCTCGAAATGACCCTCGATACCGCCAGCGACCTGGCCGGATTCCTGGTGCCCATGGAAGAGGTCCAGACCGTCTACACCCAGGTGGGCGTTACCGAAAAGACCCTGGCCAGTCTCAAGGAATACAGTTCCGCCAACACGGCCCGGATCCGGGTCATGCTGCGCCCGTCCCGGCAGGGACGCCAGGATATGGAGAGGGTCAAGAAGCGGCTGGAAACAAGGATGGCCACCAAGGAAGGTGCCCTTTTCGTATTCAGCGAAGAAGGGGTCGGGCTGAGGGAAATCCTGGCCAGCGGCGAATCGGCGTTCACTCTGGGCGTGGTGGCGGAAAAATCCGAGGAAGCCCGCCTGGTGGCCGAAGAAATCCTGCTCCAGCTTCAGGCCATCGACGGCCTGGGCGAGGTGGAAATGGACCGGATGATGGGCAACCCCACCGTCGAAGTGACCGTGGACCGGGAAAAAGCCCTGCGTTTCGGGCTCGAACCCGAGGCCCTGGCCCGCGAACTGCGCAACCGCATCCAGGGAACCGTGGCCACCACCTACAACGAGATCGAACAGAGGATCGACATCGCCGTACGATTGCCGCGCGACCAGCGCTACGACCTGGCCACCGTGCTGGCCTCGCCCGTGTCCGTCGGCGAGGGCAAGACCGTGCCCCTGGGCTCGTTCGTGATCCAGACCCGGGGAACTCCCGTGCGTGAAATCGTGCGGCGTGACCAGCGCCGGCAGGTCACCATTGCCGGCGACGTGAACAATCGCAGCCTGGGCGAGGTCTGGCATGACGTTCACGCCCTGCTCGACCGCATGGCTTTTTCCGAAGGAGTCGCCTTCATCACCGGAGGCGAGCAGGAAGAAATCAACAACAGCTTCCGTGACCTGGGCTATGCCCTGTTGCTGAGCGCTCTTCTGGTGTACATGATCCTGGCCGCCCAGTTCGAGAGTTTCCTCGATCCCCTGATCATCTCCGCGGTTCTACCGGTGGGCGTGGCCGGCGCGCTGGTTGCCCTGACGCTGACCGGCCAGAGCATGAACATCATTTCGCTGATCGGCATGATAGCCCTGCTTGGAATCGCGGTGAACGACGCCATCGTCAAGGTGGCCACCATCCGCCGGTTGAGGTCCGACGGCATGTCCGGACGCGAGGCCATCCTGGAGGCCAGTTCGCTGCGTGTCCGCCCCATCATCATGACCACGGTGACCACGGTACTGGCCATGTTGCCGATGGGACTGGGACTGGGCACCGGCGAGCAGATGCAGCGCCCGCTGGCCATCACCATTATCGGGGGACTGAGCATCGCCACCTTTTTGACCCTGTTCCTGACACCGGTGGTCTACGAGCTGCTGCACAGCCGCACCGACAAGAAATACTGACCGGGAGCCTGACCTGATGATCCGTTTTGCCGTCGACCACCCCGTCGCCACCTGGATGCTGTTCACCGCGCTGATCGTGACGGGCATTTACGCCCTGCCCCGGTTGAACATCGAAGCCATGCCCGAAACGGAACTGCCCGAGATGTCCATCGTCACCAGTTGGAACGGGGCCTCCCCCAGCGCCATCCAGCGTTCGGTCACCCTGCCCATCGAAGAGGCGGTAGCCGGCTGCCACGGCGTCGAGGACCTGGACTCCCAGTCACGGCACGGCCAGAGCTCGGTCACCGTCAAATACAAACGCGGCACGAACATGGAGTTCGCGAGGCTGGAGCTGTCCGAACGCCTGGGCGCCGTACGGCGCAACCTTCCCGCCCAGGCGGGGCAACCATTCATTCGCCCATATGTGCCTGAGGAAATGCGCACCGAGGATTTCTTTTCCCTGAGCCTCATCTCTCCCCTGTCCATGAACGATCTGCGCGACCGGGCCGAAACCTGGCTGGTGCCGCGGTTCCTGGCCATCCCCGGGGTCGCCGACGCCGAGCTTCGTGGCGGCGCGCGTCCGCTGATCAAGATCCTGCTGGATCTGGAACTGATGGAACGGTACAACCTGACCGCCGACCTGATCGCCTCCCGCCTGGATGAGCTGGACGACATCATTCCCGCCGGCGCGGTCCGCCGCAGCGGACTGGAACTTACGGTCAGCGTGCAGGACTCCGTCTCGCTGGGCATGCTGGAAAATACGGTTCTGAGCACCATCGGCGGTCAGCCGGTCACTCTCGGCCACGTTGCCCGGACCAGCCCCGACTTCGAGGACATTTCCTACTTCAGCCGCATCAACGGCGAGAACGTCATCACCCTGAGCGTCACCAAGCGCAGTGGCCAGAACTCCATTTCCGTGAGCCGGCGTCTGCGCGAGGAGCTGCCGCGGATCGAGTCTGAAGCACCCTTCGCGGTAACCTTTGAAATCGATCAGGATGAGGGTGAGGACCTCGAGGACAAACTCGAGGAACTTGTCATCAGATCCATGGTCATTCTGGGCCTGCTGTTCATTCTGCTGGCCATCGCTTTGAAGCAGATCCGGTTGACGGCCATCGTCATCTTCTCGATCCTGCTGGCCATCGTGATCAGCCTGTCGATGTTCTACTTCTTCGGTGTGTCGGTGAACTTCATCACCATCAGTGGTCTGACCGTTAGTTTCGGTATGCTCCTGGACAACAGCATTCTCGTGCTCGACGCCATCCACCGCCGCCTGACCGGCCGCTGGGAAGGCGACAGCCGCCGAGCCCTGATCCGCGGCACCCGCGAGGTGGCCTTCCCCATCATGGCCACCACCCTGACTACCGTGGTGGCGTTTTTGTCGTTCATCTTCATGACCGACCGCCTGAGCCTGTTCTACGTTCCCCTGGCGGTGAGTGTGGGTATCGCCATGCTCGCGTCGATTTTCGTGGCCTTTGCCTGGATTCCCGTCGCTCTCAAGGGTCCCGCCGAAAAAGGGATGCGGAATTCGA
>JAUVII010000259.1 GCA_030592845.1 Candidatus Krumholzibacteriia bacterium
CGGTGATTTCGGCCCCCTGAAAGGCGAGATTGAGTTCACGGCCGGGAAAGGGATCGACAAACAGACAGTGGCACATGGGGCAATGGATATACTGCGCTTTCAGAACCCGGAGGGTCTTCAAACCCTTCCCGTTGGTGCAGATCCTGCAAATCATGCCGTGGGCCTCATTTCGGATCTCCCTGTTCGTGGGACATCAGGGTATCACAACCCGATCATTTGGTCATCGTGAACGAGCACCGGCCCACCGACTTCCCCCCGACCAAAAGTTCGACCGTGTGTTCGCCGGGGTAATAACGCCGGACCGAGCGTGGCGCGAAGCTGTGTTTCTTCGTGAAACTGACACCCTGGCCCGGCTCCAGATCCAGGGTGCGCAGTTTAAAAACCTTGGGTGTCGTTTTGCCGTTGGCCCGAACGTGATGGACCACATAGTCGACAACCAGCTTCTGGGTACGGGAAGCTTTCGAGGCCAGAGACACTTCAATGGCTAGGTCCCCACCAATCTTCAATGAAGCGGCCGACAGACCCAGCGAAACCGACACCTGCGGATCGGTCGTAAAACCAAGAACCCGCAACGCACCTGGACTTCCCTGCTTGACCAGGGTCCGCAGCCCATGGCGAATGACCCGTCCGCGCTCGGCCGAAGCCCCCTTCTTCCACCCCCGGCAGACCTTAATCACCGTGGCGGGATGGTCCTTGGCGATGTCGTTGAGGTTGTTGGCCACCGAGCGTCGGACATATTCAGAAGGGTCATCCTTCAACCGGTTCAACAACTCGATCACCGGAGAAGGATCCTCGACGAAAACCGGCAGGCGGAATCCCCAGGGCAGGCGGGGCCGTGTTCCTTCGCTGACCAACCGGCGGACATGTTCGCTGGGATCGTCAATCCAGCCACGCAGATGGCGGAGGGCCCGCCCGGTATCGGCCAAAAGGAATGGCCGCACCGCGAATTCCGCCGAAAACAGGCTGGTGAGGCCTTTGAGGGCCTTCATCGAGGGGTCAAAGTGGCGCAGGCCGTACTCGGGAACCCAGTCGATGAGCGGCCAGGCCGCAAAACCGGCCAGGGAATCGCCAGGCCGCCCCGGAGGGAAAAAGCCGCCCGCCCGCACCACGATTTTGAGGGCTTTGGGATAGGTGTCTGGCAAAAACCGATTCAATACGGCGATGACATGCCGGACCCGATCCTTCAATTCCAGATCATCCAGGCCTTCCCTTGCCGCCTTCAGGAAACCCGCGGTATCAAAATCAGGCCAGGCCTGGAACACCGCGGCGGCCATTCGTTCCAGGGCCAGGCCGTTCAGACCATCTTTCATCAGACGACGGGGTTCCTTCGCCTCGGGCATCATGATTCTCCGGTGGATTAATGCTTCCTATAAAAAGAAACCGCCGGCACCATCCGAAACGTGTTCGGAGTGATGGTGCCGGCGAGAGTTCGGCGGTACAACCTGCCAGAAGCTACCTCTGGAATTCCAGGCCCTTGGGCGCAAAATACGAATAGATCACCACGGAGAAGAACCCGTTTTTCACATTCTTGGCCTTTTGCATGAGATTGTAGGCCTCGGTCTTGGTCTCCACATCGAGGATGAGGATAAATTCCGCAGAGGTTTCATCGTTCACCAGGCCGGCCGAAATGACGAGTCCCGACTGGGCGCCCTTCCTGATTCCTTCGATGACCTCCATCCGAATGTCCATGCCCTTTTCGGAATTCTGGGACTTCCAGTTGGGGCCCTTCTCGACCAGGACGACGTGGTACATCTGCATGGTCTGTTTCTTGGGGGCGACCTCATCCACGGGGCTCTGGGCCAGGGCCGCGCCGTAGGAGGACAGGATGGCAATAAGCATCAACAACAGTATTGAGCGTTTCATAATCAACCTCTGAATCGGGGTAATGGGGTAACTGAATCCTCGGGCAATCTAGCATAATTCCAGATGCACCGACAGAAATAAAGAAACTCCCCGGGCTCTTGCGAATGACCCGGGGAGCTTTAATGAAACAGTGGAATTACTGTTATTCGGCTTCCAGGATCACCGTCCCGACGTCCGTTGTCTGGCCCGCGGTGACAGTAATATCAAACAATACCGAATCCCGGTAGGTTCCCGCCATAGCGGAAAAATTCAGGTCGTAATCGCCGGCAGGTAGCATTTCAAAACGGAATTCGCCGGAAAGGGTATCGGCATAGGCGGTCAGCGTATCGTCGCCGGCGGTGGTCCAGACCATGGCCCGGGCCTCAATCGGTTCGGCGACGCCTTCCAGCGAACCGGAAGTCTGGTCCACGATGACCCGGATCACGGGTTTCATCTTGTACTGGCCGTTACCCGTCATGTGGATGGATTTGTCGGCGTCGAAATCCAGGGTCACGGAATAGGTGGCCCCCGCGTCGATGGTGAAAGGATGGTTCAGTTTCAGACCGGTGTTGGCGCTGCTGGGTATTTCGAGATCGTAGGCGACGCTGTCGACCACCACGTTGTTTCCATCGCCCAGGATCAGCCTGATCTGGGTGTAGTAACCCGAAGGCAGGGTGGAGTCAGCCAGGGTCGCGCTGTTGCCGTCGGTCAGCGTCAGAAGGTCCACATAGGTCGTGTCCACGTCGATGGTGTTCCAGCCCGAGCCGTCGTCCTTCTCTTCATCGGGATTGTCGGATTCATCACCCAGATGCACTTCGACCCGGATCACTTCGACGTTCACCGCGTCATAATCACCCGGAGCGTCGATCATGGATATGCGCATGGACCCGGTGGTGCCCCCGGTTGCCGGTTCCGTGGAATCGGAACAACCGGTCATGGATCCGGCCCAGATCACAAGCAGGGCCAGGACAGGAATCAGGAGCATCTTTTTCATTATCCGTCTCTTTTCTTGATTTCAAAAATGACAGGATTCTCCCCCACAGATTGAGTCCATAATTATATCATTACTAATCAAAAAATCAAACAAAATAACCTCCTCTGGCCCGGATGATGCATTTGGTGGCGTAATGGAAACGATCACGATCCCGCAGGGGGATCGGCAGCACAGGAGAAGGACTCATGAGGAAGCATATCCCAATCATCGCCCTGGTCTTTTTGCTCGTTTTGCCGAACCTGGCTTCGGCTGTATACATTGATTCGGCAACCGGCACTGCAGACTGCAACGGCTGGAACGCCGATGTGGCCATCACTTTCCGTTCGGGCGCCATGCTGGTTCGTCTGGAGTACATCGTGGCCTTGACCGACGCTGCCGGGACGGAAATGGAACGATTCGAATATGCCGCGGAGGTCCCCATCCCGGCCCAGAGCAGCATGGTCTATTCGTTCGGTGAGGTATGGACTTCCACTTTGCCCGACGGCGCCTACACCATGGCCTGCGATGTGGTGGTGTTCGACATCTTCCCCGACGGACGGAACCGTTTTGAAGACGGATTCACCACTGGCTTCGAGTGCGGTGGCGATACTGGTGGGGGTGAGAGCGGCGACGACCCCATCGTGACCGACTTTTGCCCGCGCGGCAGCGGATACTGGAAAAACCACACTGCCGACTGGCCGGTCATGAATCTGGACCTGGGCGCCGAAAACCTGGACCAGGCCGCCCTGCTGAACATCCTGAACAGCCCCCCGCGCGGGGACGCCACGGTGATCCTGGCCCGGGCTCTCATTACCGCCAAGTTGAACCAGGCGAGTGGCGCGGGTGACGATATTACAGGTGTAATCGCCGGTGCCGACGCCTACCTGGTCGATCATCCGGTTTTCAGCAATCCCCGCAAGGCTGACCGCAAGGCTGCCCTGGCCTTCATGGACGATCTTGGCGATTACAACAGCGGCGACTGCTCCGACGACACCGATCTTGCCGGCGACACCTTCGCGCCCGACGCCGGTAAATATGAAACCCTGGGCTTCGACAAGGCCGCCTCCGTCGAAGTGATGTCCATGGGTTCACTGAAGGCGCTTTACCGATAGATCAGACCCGAATTACCTGAGAACGAAGCCGCCGGACATCCGGCGGCTTTGTTCTATTTTTCCCCACCCCACCGCATCAGGTAGC
>JAUVII010000110.1 GCA_030592845.1 Candidatus Krumholzibacteriia bacterium
CAGCTTGACGTACGGACCCGAAATCAAAGCACTGGAAACGAAGGTCTGTATTTTTCGGCCCAGAGAATCCGCCTGGGAGCCTCCTATTTCCACCAGAACGTCATTGGTTTTCTTCTCGTCGATTTCAACCAGCCCCAGGACAATAGGGATGCCGGACTGCCCAGGATGATCAAGGATGCATTCGTGGGCTATCGCTTCAGCGACGCGGCTTTTGTGCGTTTGGGCATGATCAAGACGCCCAGCGGCATGACCTTCACGACCCACAGCTTCAACCTCGATATTGCCGAAAGGAACCACCTGGACAAAGGGCTTGTGCTGGAGCGTGACATGGGAATCCTGGTGAGCGGACGGCAGATCGGTGGCGGCGGCAGCCCCCGTTCCATGACGGGAATCGAGGTCGGCCACGAGCAGCACGGAGGCTATGGCTTGGGCTATGACGTCGGTGTCTTCAATCCGGCCGGTCGCAGTGACGCGGTCGTCTGGGACGAAAGCATCAAGGGCGATGCGTTGGCCTACGCGGGCCGGCTGCACTTCGATCGCGGTTGGCCGCTGCATATGGAGGCTTCCTACGGAGTCTCCGAACAGGCGGGCGGCGCCCCCGATACGACGACAGGAGTCCATTACGAGGACTACTCGGTATTCACCTCAGGGGTCAATTCCCTTCTGATGGACAAGAAGCTCAACCTGAAGGCGGAATACCTCATTGGACAGAATATCCGGGGCGTCGACGGCTGGGATCAGTCCACCTTCTCGTTCATGGCCGGCTACATGGTGGCGCCCACTCTCGAGGGAGTAGTCAAGGCCTACGTGGCCAACGCCGAGAAGGCTGATGTGGAAACGTCCCTGACGAACATCTATTTCGGTTTCAACTTTTTCCTGGATCCATTGAAACTTGGAGATCCCTACCTGCTGCAGAGGCATCGCATTCAACTGAATTACGTTCTGGTCGGTGGCGACGGAGACGGTTCGGCACAGCCCTTCAATGGGCTCGGCGGCCACCGGGACGACACCTGGATCCTGCAGTGGCAATATGCGTTCTAGACGCTGGTGACACGGAAAAAGCCCCGGGCCGAAGCCCGGGGCTTTTTATCGCAAACCAACTTCTCCGCAGACTATTCGTCGACCCCACCGCCGCCGCCGGTGTTGATGGCCTCGAACATCCGCAGAGCGAAGGTGATATCACCGCTGCGACCCTTGTCCAGCGACTTGCTGCCGGCTTCCGCCAGCAGGGACTCACCCCAGGAAATCAACACGCCCAGGATATCGGCTTCTTCAATCAATCCCAGTCCGGCCGCGAAGTTCAGCTCGGTGACCAGCAATTCCCGGTACAGCTTGCCTTCTTCCGTCCTGGGTTTGCTTTTCAGGATGTCGTAGACCGCCTGGAATTCCGATCCGTCGGCGAACTGGTAGGGCTCGACCAAGTATAAGCCCTCGATCAAGCTGATGAACGTCAGAAGTTCATCGCCTCCGAAAATGTTCTCCCCATGACCCCAACCGCTACCGCCGGCATCGTGGCCCCCGTGGCCGTTGGCCTGGCGTTCCGATTGTTCCTCGATCAGGGCGAACCTGAAGACCATGGTCCAGTATTTCAGGGAGAGGCCGTTGCTGGGCAGGACTCCTCCGGAAATATCCTCGATGAGCTGCTCGACCAGGGGCGAGAACCCGAAATGGTTGTCCACGCTGTCCGGCCCAAGAGTCACGGGCCGCGACAGGACTGTCGTCGCCTCGAAGTGGGCGGCCAGATCCGCGTTGAAGTCGTCGGGATAGTCCGTGAGGCTGAGGTGGACCGTGTAGTTTCCGGCCGGCGCTTCCATCTGGAACTGGCCGAAGAAGTCGGTCGTCGCGGTGGCCACGGTGCCGTTGCCGTCGTTCAATGCGACGACCACGCCACCGATACCCCATTCGATCCCGTCATAAAAGGAATCGAAGGTGGCGTCCTCGAAAACCACGCCGCTGACGACAAAGTTTTCGGCCGGGACAGGTTCCACAGCCAGACCCGCGGTCACCCAACCGAGCGAGGCGCCCCGCGGTTCGGTGCTCACGGTGGAAATGATCTGCACGGACAGTTCGTCGGACCCGGCGGGAACGTCGACCTCGAGGATCAGGGAGTCCCAGGTCAGGCCGTCCAGGCTGCCGAGTACGTTTTCGAAGAGCTGATCGCCGGCGCTGGTGGTGACCTTGATCACACTGGGGCGATTTTCACCCACGCTGGCGGCGACCAGGACCAGTTCGGCGGTCCGGTCGATGGCAGCGGGATCCAGACTGAATACCTGGGGCACGGTGGCGTCCAGGGTGGGCTGGAAACCGAAATAGGCCATATCGAGACCGTCACGCAGGGTGAGGTTCGCATCCGTACCATCGTCGTAGATCACCAGAATGCTGGCGCCGTTGTTTTCATCGAGGGTGGTGCCGGTGAAGTCAAAGTCCGCCACGGTAAACGTATTTACTCCCGGCGCGACCATTTCCAAACCGGTGATATCGGCCCGGTACGCGAAAAATTCGTAACTGCCGAAAAACAGCACCGGTCCGCCGATCAATTCGCCTTGAATCAGGGTGCCGTCGAGGCTGATTTCGGCGTCACCGCTGCCGGTGGTTGCTCCCCCCGCCCAATACAGCAAGGCCTGCACGACCCGCGACCCCTCGGGCACATCAATGGTGAGTTGGCCGGAATTTACGCCGACCATGCCGACGCCGCCTTCGGCAAAACCCGTTCCGGCACCGATGTCGATGCTGGGCGGTCCCAGCACCTCGGTGCCGTTCTTGGCGCTTGAATAAGGGTTTTTGCTCCCGTCAGGAGTGGTCAGTTGCGACTCAGGACTGCAACCAACACTCAGTAACAGGACGGCAAAAACCGTCAATAGAGTGAGTGTACGGATCAACATTTCCAAAACCCCCAATTTCATCTCTCTTTGAGAGATTCCCCATTTTAACGTTGGCCGAGGTCGATATCCCGCGGTCCCATAAAGTACATATTTTTTATATCATACCATAAATCATGGAGGAACTACAGGAAATAAGACCTGTTAGGTGGGATTTAAACATTAATCTGTTGCCACAATTAAAGTTATTAACTTTATTCAGTCATTTTCAATAATTAAGAGAAATTTACACTGATTTGTGCTAATATCGATTTGCTGAGAGGTCCTCATACCCTGAGCGGCAAAAAATTTGATTTTTCCAGGGGGGTTGGGTGGATGAAAGTGATTATGGGGATGTCTCCATCGGTTTTATTTCGCGGTTTTGCACTCCCGGTTCTCCTGGTCGTCATTGGTACGGGGTCAGTCCTCGCCCAGGCCCTGGTGGCCAACGACGACAGTTTCGGGATCCCCTCCGGAGAACCTCTCGTGGTTGAATTCTACGGAATCCTCGACAACGACCTTCTTGACGGTGAATCGGCCGGGGAAAACGGGGCGACAGCGGAACTGGTTGCCGATGTCAGCCACGGCACCCTGGCCCTGAATCCCGATGGATCCTTCAGCTATTCCCCCGGCCCCACCTTCGATGGTACCGACAGCTTCGTCTATCGCGCCGTTTTCGCGCCCGTATCGGACCAGGCGACCGTCATCCTGTCCGCGTGCGACGGCGGGCCCGACATCTTCACCTGCTGGAATGAAACCGCCTTTCTCGCCAAGGCCTCCGAGTTGGGCCTGGTCGGTTTCCAGGAGGGATTCGAAGACAACGCCGCGTGGGGACTGGCCCGGTCCCCCATGGCGGTGCCGGTGGTCAACAGCCAGGGTATCCAGTGGATGACCAACCACTCGGGCGCGCCCTCCTTCAATGACATCACCACGGGGCCAGGACCGGCCAGGACCGGCGAGTGGGGCGTCTTCGATCCGAGGCACGGGTACGCCACCGGTACCGAGTTCGAATGTGATGTCGACAATCCCGATACCGTCTGCCTTTACTTCGATGGTTTTACGGGGATCAGGGACCCCGCCCATACTGTCCTGAATGGCGTCGGGGGATACATTACCGGTTCATCCGGCGGAAGGGTCGCAATCCTGCTGGACGGAGGACTTACCGCCGGCGGCGGCAGGGTCACCAATGGGCATCAGTTTTTCGGCGTGATCGACACGCGTCCCGCCGGATTTACCCAATTCGAATTTCGCGAGGTGGACGGCAAGGTAGGACAGGCCCTGTTCATCTTTGGCGATGATTTCACTATTCTTACCAGCGCACCATCCCCGGTCAAAGACACGCGGGCCGGCGGTTCGCAAATTTTCTTTGCGGGGGCGGGACCAAATCCTTCGGACGGAAGGACATCCCTGCGCTTTTCAACTCCCGCCCAGGCCGATGTCCAATTGGCCATCTATGACCTGAGGGGCCGGTTCGTGCGTCGCCTGACGGACGGAACCCGGGGAGTCGGCACCCATATCGTCGACTGGGACGGGCGGGACCGCGATGGAAGAAGTGTCCCGGCCGGAACCTACTTCGGCCTTTTGAGGGTTAATATCGACGGGAAATCGGAGACCCAGGTTCGGAAAATGGTTATCGCCCATTAGCTATCCATTGGCCGGCCAATCCCGGAATTGACGGCGCACCCTCCCCTGTGATAATATGCGTTCAATATTGGGAGGGAGTATAGCTGAGGATATTTATATGATCCGGGTCGATATGACGCCGGTAGCCTCTGTTTTTCTGCTCCATCCCAAATTCTATCTGAAGGGGGAACTTCATGCGTGGAATCCAACTGTTTGCATTCCTGATTGTCCTGCTGGTACTGGTTGGCTGCAGCCCGGAAACGTACGAAACCAACCAAATGGTCCTTGGCGGCCTGGAAAAAGACATGGTCCTCGATGCCGACTTCACCATGGTGGAGGGAGATTTCGGCACCGGATCCATGTACAAACTCTACTGCCCCGACAGCTGGAACGGAAGCCTGGTGGTTTACGCCCATGGCTACGCGTTCCCCGACGAGGATCCGGCCCTTCCCACCATTGACGACCTGCGCGATGCACTGATGGAAATGGGCTACGGCGTGGCCTATTCGAGCTATTCCGAAACCGGGTGGGCCGTGCATGTGGCCATGAACGAAACCCGCCAGTTGCGGGGCCTGTTTTCCGGGGCTTTCGGTCATCCGGACAAGACCTACCTGATGGGAAAATCCATGGGTGGTAACATTGTTGTGGCCTTGGCGGAGCGAAACCCAAATCTGTATGATGGGGTTGTTCCCATGTGCGGGGTGGTAGGGGGCACCAAGATGACCGTGGACTACCTTTTCAACCTCCGGGTCCTCTTCGATGTCTACTATCCGGGAGTCCTGCCCGGCAACGCCAATTTCGTGCCGGAGGGACTAAGCGCCGGCTACGCCTTTTACCTGGCCCAACAGGCTCTCATGGCCAACCCGGTTCCGGCCTTCGGAATGGCGGGAATTCATCCGGTCAATATCCAGTACGCCGACCCGACTGAGCTGTTCACCGCCATCCTGACAGGAATCTACTTCCACGTGGGAAGTTTTACCGACTTCCTCGACCGGACCCACGGCCACGATTTCTTCGACAACTCGGATGTCTGGTACTCCGGGTCCGGTGACGACGAAGCTCTCAACGCCGCCATTCCGCGGTTCACCTCCACCCCCGACGCGAAGGCTTTCCTCAGGCAGTGGTATGAACCCACCGGCAAGCTCAAGATTCCCGCCGTGACCATCCATACCACGCGGGATGAAGTTGTGCAGATCTTCCATGAGGACCGCTACTTCCAAAAGGTAAGCGAGGCTGGTTATTCCGATAACCTGGTCCAGCACTACATCGATCGTTTCGGTCATTGTGATTTTACCCTGGAAGAGATTCTGGCGGCCTTCAACGAGATGGTGGCCATGGGCGATCCACCGACAAAAGTAAAATTCCGCAACTGATACACGAGGTGATCGGCGGAAATGGAGGGGAGCTTGCCTGCTCCCCTCCTTGCAATCTCCCTCCAAACCCGATACGGTGCGCCCTGGCAAAAAAATCATCCTCGGGAGTTGTTTTTCCGCTCCCTCAACAAGGTTTAGAAGCATGGCAGACTACCAGGGCGTCGATTTCTATCAGTTTTCCCGCAATTTCAGCGACGAGGAACGCGGCGTGCGCGATACGGTGCGCCAGTTCGTGGATCGCAGCTTCATGCCCCTGGTGCGCGAACACTTCAAGGCCGGCATTTTTCCCACCGAACTGATCCCCGAACTGGGCTCGCTGGGTCTGCTGGGCTCGAGCATCAAGGGTCCCGGATGTCCCGGTCTGAACGGCACCATTTACGGGATCATCTGCGAGGAACTGGAACGGGGGGACAGCGGTCTTCGCAGCTTCGCGTCGGTGCAGGGAAGCCTGGTCATGTGGCCCATCGCCAACTTCGGCACCGAGGAGCAGAAGGATCGCTGGCTGCCTGAACTGGCCGCGGGCCGGAAGGTGGGCTGCTTCGGCCTGACCGAGGCCAACCACGGCTCGGACCCCGGCGGCATGGAAACCCGCGCCGTGAAGGATGGCGATGATTGGATCCTGAACGGCTCCAAAATGTGGATCACCAACGCCAATCTGGCCGACGTGGCCGTGGTCTGGGCCCGCACCGACAAAGGGGTGGCCGGGTTCCTGGTCGAACGGGGTACCGAAGGATTTTCCACCAATCCCATCCACGGCAAATACAGCCTGCGGGCCAGCGACACCGGGGAACTGGTCTTCGACGATGTGCGCATTGCCGACAGCAACCGCCTGCCGGACGCCATCGGCCTGAAGGCGCCTTTGAACTGCCTCAACCAGGCGCGCTACGGCATCGCCTGGGGCGCGGTAGGCGCCGCGGCCGATTGCTACGACACCGCCCTGCGCTACGCCGGCGAACGTGAGCAGTTCGGCAAACCCATCGCGTCGTTCCAACTCGTTCAGCAGAAACTCGTTCATATGCTGACCGAGATCACCAAAGCCCAGGGCCTTTCCCTGCAGATGGGACGGTTGAAGGACGACGGCATCAACCCGGTGCCCATCGTCTCGCTGGCCAAACGCAACAACGTGGCCATGGCCCTCGATTGCGCGCGCACCGCCCGGGACATCCTGGGCGCCGCCGGCATCACCGACGAGTTCTCGCCCGGCCGGCACATGGCCAACCTGGAATCGGTCATCACCTACGAAGGCACGCACGATATCCACACACTCATCGTCGGCGCCGAAATCACGGGTATTCCGGCTTTTCGCTAGATCCTCCCGTCGGGAGTGATCTTTAATTCAGCCTTGGCACTGGCCAATTCAAGACAATTTTGATATTAATTGGTGAAATATATTGGTTCGGTTTCCCACGGATCCTGGAAACCTGCCCCACCATGGAACCGCTCCCCTACACAATTAAGGAATCCACATGATCGGCAAATCGCTTCTGCACTATGAAATCAAGGCCCAGATCGGCAAGGGTGGGATGGGCGAGGTTTTCCGCGCCCGGGACACCAAGCTGGGCCGGGATGTGGCCCTCAAGATCCTCCCCGCCGAGCTGAGCGGCGACCCGGAGCGCGAAACCCGCTTCCAACGGGAAGCCCGCGCCCTGGCCAGTCTCCAGCATCACAATGTGGCATCGGTCTATGGTTTTGAAGAAGCCGAGGGGACCCGGTTCCTGGTCATGGAGCTGATTTCGGGCGCTGAACTGACCGACCGAATGGCAAAAGGTCCGATTCCGGTGGAAGAAACCCTGACCATTGCGCGGCAGGTGGCGGCAGGCCTGGAGGCTGCCCACGAGAACGGGATCGTCCATCGCGATCTCAAACCGGCCAACATCATGGAGACCGACGAAGGCGAAATGAAGATCCTGGATTTCGGCCTGGCCCAGGCCTGGTTCGGCGACGACGGCACCCAGCAGGAATCGGCCACCTCGCCCACGATGACCGCGGCCATGACCCAGGTGGGCGCCATCCTGGGCACGGCGGCCTACATGAGTCCGGAGCAGGCCCGTGGGGTGAACGTAGACCGGCGGACCGACATCTGGGCTTTCGGGGTGATCCTGTTCGAGATGCTGACCGGCAAGCAGCTCTTCAAAGGGGAGACCATCAGCGACACCCTGGCGGCCGTTCTCCGCAAAGAACCCGACTGGGATTCCCTGCCCGTCGATGAAGCCCCGGAGCTTTGCCGGCTGATCGAACGCTGTCTGGAACGAAATCCCAAACAGCGGCTGCGCGACATCGGCGAAGCCCGCATTTTTCTGCAGGACGGCGGAGCCAGCGGGACCAATTTGAGTTTTTCCCAACTGGGCATGGCCGCGCAACCCGCGGAGCGCGCCCCGGCCAAAACTCCGGTTCCCCTGATGGTGGCCCTGGCTCTGGTCTGCCTGGTCGCGGGCACGGCCCTGGGCTGGAAAGTCGTGGCCCAGCCCGAGCCCGCCCCCCTGCTGCACACCATGATCCCTTCGCCCAAGGGTGCGGGTTTTGATCTCGGTGGCTCTGCCCCCGGACCAGCCGTAATTTCCCCTGACGGAACCAAACTGGCATTTACCGCCGTGGATGAATCAGGTGTCGACCAACTGTATCTGCGGCACATGGACAAGGGCGAGTCGGTTATTCTGTCGGGCACCGAAGATTCGGCCTATCCGTTCTGGTCTCCTGACAGCAAGTTCATCGGGTTTTTTGAACCCGGTGCGGGCAAACTAAAGAAAGTGGCGGCGGCCGGCGGACCTCCCGTCACCTTGTGCGCCGCGCCCAACGGAAAAGGCGGATCCTGGAACAGCCGGGGGGAGATCATCTTTGCTCCCGATTACAACACAGGGATCTATATGGTCCCGGACATCGGAGGCGAGCCCGTCCAGTTGACGACCGTCGGCACGGATCATGATTCCCATCGGCACCCCCGCTTTCTGCCTGGAGGCACGGATTTTATCTACACCGGCCGCGCCACCTCAGGGGACAACAACAGCATCTTCCAGGCCTCGATCGACACATCCATTGTTCCGCGCGTCATCGCCGAGTCGCAGTCAAATGCGGATTACCTCAATGGGAACCTGTTGACGGTACGCGAGGGCGTCTTGATGGCCACGCCGTTTACCTCCGACCAGGAAAAAGTGACCGCGGGCGCCACGCCGCTGGTGGAAAACGTCCTGACCATTCAGGGTGCCGCTGTCTCGGTTTTCAGCCCCTCGGCGACCGGCATGCTGGTTTTTCAAACGGGGGCCTCCAACGATGCGGGGCAAATCATTTCCTGGGTGGAAATCGAAAAGGGAACCTATGAACCTGTGGGTGAACCCGGCCAGGTTTTTCACCCCTTCATTTCCCCTGACGGGAAGCTGGCCTTACTCGAGGTGCGCAACGCCTCGAACGAAGGCATTGACCTGTGGCTCATGGACCTGACCACGGGATTGCGGACACGCTTCACGTTTGCCGCGGGAGACGAAAAGCGTCCCTGCTGGTCGCGTTCCGGAAAAGACGTGTTCTACGAGTCGGTCGAAGGCGGATCCTTCCGGATCATGCAGCAATCGGTGGAAGGACAGGGCAGCGCAGCCATCCTTCTTGAATCGGACCGGGATATCGCCCCAACCAGCGTGAGCCCAAACGATCAATTCCTTTTGCTCGATTACGAACGGGATGACGGCGACATGGAACTGCGCCGGCTGGCCCTGGAACCCGGCCTCGACGAGATGGTCACCCTGGCCACGGCACCTGGGGCAAACCTGGGCGGTGGGGAGTATTCGCCGGACGGTCGCTGGATCGCCTATCACACCGAAACCGCGGCCGGTTGGGATGTCTTTGTGATCGCGGCCGAAGGCGGATCACGCAAGTGGCAGGTGACCACCGACGCGGCTGTTTACCCCAAATGGACCACCGACGGAACGGAATTGTGGGTCAGCAAATTCAGCGGAGAACTGCGCGTGTATTCCGTGGACGGTACCGGGCAGACCTTCCGTGTGGGGAAATTTTCTCCAACCCAGGTAAACATCCAGCCGGGAGCTGATGGCTGCTCCTACGACCTGCATCCCGACGGATTGCGGATCCTCCAGACCGGTATGGATCCGGCTTTCCGTTCCGAGGTTTCCCATCTTCACCTGGTCACGGATTGGAAACGGGGGCTGGCCCAATAGGGTCAACCCTCCCGTCTACCTATGAAAAAGGGGCGCCCCAACGGGTGCCCCTTCTTCCATAAGTCGTTGAATCCCCCTATGCCTCGGCCTTCTTCTGGGTCACCAAAGACACCACCACCAGCGTCAGGAAACTGAGCGGGATGGAGATGATGCCGGGCTGTCCCAGGGGATGCCAGGCGGCCTCCGCGGTGAGTCCGTAGGGACCCGCGAACATGGCCGGACCGGTCAGGATGATTCCCAGCGCCGCGATGATACCCACGGTGATGGAAGCGACAATACCGGCCGCCGTGGTCTTCTTCCAGAACAGGAGCATGAGGATGGCCGGCAGGTTGGCCGACGCGGCCACCGCGAAAGCCCAGCCCACCAGGAAGCTCACGTTCACCCCCTGGAACACGATACCCAGGATGATGGCCACGATCCCCACCGCGAAGGCGGCGATCTTGCCGGCGCGAACCTTCTCCTGCTCGCTCAGATTCATGCCGCCGAAACGGTCCATGAGGTCATGGGCCACCGCTCCCGAAGCGGCCACGATCAGGCCGGCCACCGTACCGAGTACCGTCGCAAACGCGATGGCCGAAATGATGGCGAAGAGCACCCCGCCGAACGACATGGCCAGCAGCGGCGCCGACATGTTGTTGTCCGCCGGGTTCACAGTACCGCTGGTGGCCGCGCCCAG
>JAUVII010000284.1 GCA_030592845.1 Candidatus Krumholzibacteriia bacterium
GTCTACGTCGACATCAAGCCGGGCTCCTGTCCCAATCCGGTCAACGCAAAGAGCGGGGGTGTGTTGCCGGTGGCTATCCTGGGCACCGAAGACATCGACGTGACCAGGATCGACCCGGCTTCGATCCGGTTGGCGGGGGTAATGCCGCTGACTCCGGATCTGCCGATGGCAATCGTGGAGGGTGAGGAGGATCTGACGAACTCCCTCCTACAGCCGATACGCCACGCCTTCGAGGACGTTGGTACCCCTTACGAGGGCGAACTCCTGGATTGTCTCAGCTGCACGACCGAAGGTCCGGACGGCTTCCTTGACATGACCCTGAAGTTCTACACCCAGGAGGTGGTGATGGCCGTCCTGGCGATGTTGCCGGACGATGTGGTGGTGACGGATAAATTCTGCGTCGAGGTGGAGCTGACCTTCCAGCTTGACGGAAAAGATTACTCGGGGAAGGACGTTCTCCTGCTGTTGCATCTCGAATTGCCCCCGGATGCCCTGGAGGTGGTCGGGGTTACCCTCGGCATCGAAGGTGTTAACCCCAACCCCTTCAACCCTGTCACGAAGATCAAGTATATATTGGATTACGACGGGCCGGTCGAGCTGAGCGTGTACAACGTGGCGGGCGACAAGGTCCAGACGCTTGTGGCGGAACGGCAGGCAGCCGGCCATCACAGCTTGACCTGGAATGCCGGGAGGCAGGCCAGTGGTGTCTATTTCCTGCGGATGCAGGCGAGTGGACAGAGCTTCGTTCAGAGGATCACGTTGTTGAAGTAGTCCGCGTCTCTTTTCTGATTTGACCTATTCCGGTCGCCAAGCCCAGGGAGGTTTGGCGACCGGTTTTTGTTCTCAAAGGAACATTGACCAATGCAAGTCTTTGTTGAATATAGTGATGAATGAAAACGACCCGCCGGCGGGTTTTTGAAAAACACCCCAACGGCGTCCCTGACGTCAGGTAATCGGCCCACCCGGCGTTCCCGTTCACCCATCGATTTACATGGGGGAGCATATATGAAACCAAGCAAACGTGTTTTGATTGTCAGGCTGGCATTTTTGGCGTTGGCGGTTTCCGGGGCCGTGGCCCTGGTGGACAACGACATCAATGTGATCGCCACCGGTGGATCCACTTCCATTCAGGTGGACATCACCATGGACATCGGCGGGAACCTGCCAGTGTCACGGGTGGAGTGGGTGGGGGATCGGCGGTCCATCGGCGTCTGCGGACCGGAGATTCGCCTGGGTTCGGTGAGTCCGTTCGAGGTAGGTGAGCACCCTGTCCACGAACTTTGGCCCAATCCTTGCCTCTTAAGGTGTGATTGATCTACGCCTGAACCACCGACAAAGGAGAATTCGCATGATCGCCAAAGTACGTATTCCTCTGGCGCTCATCGTAGTAGTCGCCGTGTTTCTGATCGGCTGTGCTACGCCGGGAAGCTACCAGACGACCAATACAAATGGGCACGAAAAGGTCTATAAGTACGATGAGGCGGGAATAAAGAATCTTGTCTACGAGGTAGAAAAGGACGGGTCACTGACTGTCCACGACGAGACTGATCCGCGGGCCCAGCAACTTCTCAAGCGCCAGGCTCAGGCCGAGCAGGCCGAGTTGGCCGAGGTCGAGCGCATAGAAATCATCCGCGACGCCCCCAAGCGCCAATCCGGTGACCCGATCTCCGTCGTATTGCATAAAATTCAGCTCAACCCGGACATGGCGAAGGCCCAGCACACCGAAGGTGCGGTGATGGAGCAATACATGGAGGATTTTGAAAACGACAAGGTCATCCGGGTGGTCAACCCCGGCGATTCATCCGTACGGGAAATCAGCCAAGCGCTGCGGGCGCTGTCCGGCAAAAGTGCCAACAAGGCCCCGGTTGCTGACATCGAAGTCGTCTCCAGCGCGAACATGGAGAAGAAAATCGGCCTGAACCGTAAGACTGGAAAAGTAGGGGAATACGCTGCCCTGGTGCTCACGGCAACGATCACGTCCAACTATATTCCGGTACGGATTACGGTCACCGAAGAGGGCAATATTTTCCGCAACACCGAGGTTATGGATAATTTTACGGACCAGATCAAATCGGCGATCAAGGATAAGATTGGGCCGACGATTCCTGCCGATCGTAGCCTCTGATCAGCGCTTGACCTATTCGGCCCCACCGGTCAACTGGATATCTCGAAGGCCCAGCAGCTCGTTCTGCTGGGCCTTTGGTGACACTAACGGGATTCCGGCACCGTCACCGAAGTAGTCGAAATGGGGAAATGACGGGGATTCATCCCGTTTGAGCCCGGAATCCGGTGGTGGGATTTACGGTGGATGTTCAACGATGATAGAATAAGTCATTCAGGCGGCCGAACGGAGGGCGAAGTAGGCGGTTGTTTTTACTATCCCCTCCGAGACATCGCCATCAAGGGGACGCATCACTCCTTGCTCAACCGCTCCCGCATCGTCTCGGCCGCTCTTTCAAACACCTGGCTTTCGCGTTCGAGCCACGCACGGTAGATCAGCAAGGCAATCCCCAACAGCACCGCCATGCCCAGAGCCACGGCCCACATGCCAATCCACACCAAGCCAAAAAACACCCCAGCCGGCACCAACCACACCACCGTCGCCAGAAACAGCGCCAACCCACCACCGGCCTGCTCCTTGGAGTCGAAGTTGAAGAAGGCTCGCGGCGCCGGCGAATTGATCGAAGCCATATTGCCGCCGGCGGCCGTAACCAGGCAAACCACGCCGGCGGTCGGAGTCCCGGAGGAGAGGGTTGTAGCCATTGGGGGAACGCATAGGGTGTTCTGATCGCCGGTGGAATCCTTTTCCTGAATTGCAGTTGTGCCGATTAGGTCTTGAAAAGACTACTACTCCTGGTTTACAATGGGTTATACGGAATTGGAGGCTTAGCCCAGCCGCCCACACAAAATTTCCACCATTTGTCGATGGTAGATTTCATGATCCGCTTCTTTGTGATCGCCGCCGGCTTCATTTTGGGCGCGGGAAATTTCGTTGCCACCGCCCAGGATGACGCTCTTTACGACAGCTGGGAAAAGGCAATTTCCTTCAGGGAACACAAGCAGTTCGACGAGGCTGTCGAGATATTTCGCTCCCTTCTTACCGAATATTCCGAATCCGAGGAAATTTTGCGGCGGGCCTACAACCAACTGGTGTTCACCTACACCCAGGACGGTGACCGAGGTTCGGAAGAAAAGGCAGCCCGGGAAGCCCTGACCAGATATCCGGATCTGATGGCCGACACGGTGTTCATTCCCCAGGGCGTCAACGATCTCTACGACAGGCTCCGCCGGGAGATGTTCGGTTCCATTGCTATCCGAAAACCGGAAGAGTGTCAGATCTATCTGGATGGAACCTTGATGGGGGAGACGCCCCTGTATCTGCCCTATGTTCCGGTCGGGGATTATCTGATGCAGGTCACCCGGGAAAAACATCACGATTACGAAGA
>JAUVII010000079.1 GCA_030592845.1 Candidatus Krumholzibacteriia bacterium
CCTTGTAGTCGCCGGGGATGTAGACCTGGGCCTGGATCATGATCAGGGTGCCGTCGAAACCCGCGGAGTCCGCGTGGACCGAGGCGATTTGCGTGATCACTTCGTTGGCCACGTTGTAGGTGTAGAAGCCAACCGGCGCATCGCTGGGGTTGGTGGTGGTCTGGCTGTCGTTGTCGGTGGCCGACACGTAGTAATCAACGACATCACCAAGGATTCCACCGGCGATGGTGGCGGTGTACGCGTCACCGACGTTACTCATGGCCATCGAAATGAATCCGCCGCCGTTGACCTGGTAGAACACCGAGGCCGAGGTAATGGTGCCGTCGCCGTCGGTAATGGTCGCGGAGATGGTGACCGACTCACCGGGCGTGGGCATCAGTGAACGGTGGGAGACATCCCACACACTGGGCGGCTGCAAAGCCGCGCCGCCGTTGGGGAGGCCGGGGGTGCCCTTGTCGGTGCCGGTGCCGAACACCGCGGTGGAGGCGGACCAGTTGCCGCCCACGTTGTTGTCGGCGGTGGCTTCGTCCCACATCATCGACTCGCCGGTAAGGTCGGGCCACACCGGACCGCCGTCCCACTCGATGCGATTGATCTCGACCGCCGAAGCGTTGGTCAGGATGAGTTCGTCGCCGCTGTTACCCAGGAACATTCCTGAATACTCATAGACAAGGGTCACGCCCTCGGTGGCCATGGCGGCGGCGTTCAAACCCAGAACCGCATATCCGCCCGCCGGAACTATGGCCGAAGCTCCAACGACAAAACTGTCCGTACCATCATCGGAAATCGTCCATCCATTGAGATCCACGGGAGTGGCGCCGCCGTTGTAGAGTTCGAACCACTCGCCATCGGCATCACTCAGGTGTGCCGGATTGTTCATGACTTCGGTGATCACGATGTCGGTGTCCGCGGCCAGCGCCGTTCCCGCCATCAAGGCCAGAATTCCGGCCAGGGCCAGAATCAGCCAGGGGCTGGCATTCCGCGTTTTTAGAATCCTCTTTTCCAACATATCAATGGACCTCCAAGGGTTAGGCGAGAACCTCATTACAGGACAATTCAATAAGAGTATCCGCCACTATATCATAATTTCAAAAACCGCAGGCACCAAATGTGCAATATCGATAACAAGATCGCATTTATTTGGGGAATTTTGCTGAATCGGTTATCTGGAATAGTTTGGCTGAATCCTTCCCGTGTCCTATTGTGCAAAGGTCTGATTTTCCCCAAAAACGCCCCCGCGTAAGACCCCAGGAGATGTGATGCGAACCTCCCTGTCGCGATCCCCATTTATTTTCCCCGCATTGATGATCGGCCTGCTGTTGGTAACGCCGGTTTTCGCCCAGGAGACCGAAACCGAGGTCGCCCCCGAAGCCACACCGGTCCATCCCGGCGAAATCCTCGTTTCGGGGGAAATTCCCCTGCTATTACCGGCCTTCCACGATGATGAACTGGCCGGGGTCGTATTCAGTGATCTTTTTGAAGAAATGCCTGTTCGCGCCGGCAGCGCCCTCCCGGCAAAAGGCCGTGGGTTTGCCGGTCCCGACGGATCCACCGACAAGTGGCGGGTGAAATCTTTAAAGGACGGCATAATCACCTTTGACAGACCCGATGATGGCTCCGCGGTTCGTTACCTGGCTTTCTACATTTCCACCGACCGGTGGCAGAAGATCTCCCTGACCGTGACGAGCGCCCATCCGGTCAAGGGCGCGCTGGACGGCGCTTCGCTGGCCCTTTCCAAAAAGGAAGCGGACGAGGAAAATCCCGGGCGGTTCGAAGGCGAAATGAAGCTGCCCATCGGCAAACATCTGGTTGTGCTGCGCACGATGGCCGACCCCGAAGTCGAAGAGGATTGGCAATTGGGCCTGGCGATTACCGCTGACGCCGATGCCGATCCATCGTCGTTTGGTCTGGATGTTTCTCCCGAGCGGCACGTGGATATCCAGACGGTTTTGAACGCACCCCGCATGTCCCGGGTGGAGTTGTCACCCGATGGCGATCTGGTCGCCATTCGGCTTGGAGATTATCGCAACGGTGAAGACCACGAGCAATGGCTCGAGATACGCGACACCAAAACCGGCGACCTGGCCTATTTGTGGCACACCGGGCAGACACCCGGAGCATTGGCCTGGCACCCGGTGGGCAGGAAATTGACCTGGCAGACCAACACGGGTGAAAAAGCCACGGTCTGGCAGCACGATCTGGCCACCGGCGAGACCGCGACCGTTCTGGCCGACGTGGAAAAACTGGGCAGTTGGGCCTGGGCCCCCGATGGCGGCTCGCTCATCTACGAAATCACGCGGAAACCGGAAGCGGACTCCCGCAAAGTCAAAAGGGTGCTGCACCCGGCCGACCGCCAGCCCTGGTGGCGCGGCCGTTCCCACCTGATGCAGATCTTTGTTCCCGATGGTCTGACCCGCCGTTTGACCGCCGGTCCGGTCAGCCCGGGCGGTTGGGAAATTTCCGACGACGGCAAAAAAATGCTGTTCTTTACCGGAGAGCAGGACATCACCCAAAGGCCATTCAGCACCTCAGAACTTTGGCTGATGGACATGGAAACCCTGACGGTGGAGAAAGTGCTTTCCGATCCCTGGATCGGCGGCGCCACCTTCAGCCCCGACGGTAAAACCCTTTGCCTGCAGGGATCCCCCTCGGCCTTCGACGGCCTGGGCAACAGCCTTGCCGACGGCGTACAGCCCAACGATTACGGCGGGCAGCTGTATTTGTACGACCTGGCCTCGGGCGAGGCCGAAGCCGTGGCCCTGGATTTCCGGCCCGACATCAACTCGGTCACCTGGTCCCGGTTCGACGGCGCCATCTACGCCCGCACCACCGACACCCAGTACAACAGCGTGTACCGGTTCAAGCCCGGCAAAAATGGATGGGAGAGAATCACAACCGGGCTGGAGGTCACCAGCCAGTTCACCGTGGCCCGAAACGCCGGTATCGGTCTGGCCCGCGGCTCGAGCGCGACCACGCCGAACCGGCTTTACGCCGTGAACCTTGAGAGCAACAAGGCCCGTCTGCTGCTGGATCCCGGAGCCGGGGAATATCAGGACGTGGTCTTCGGCGAGGTGGAAAACTGGGTGGCCGAACTGCCGAGCGGCATGAAGCTGGACGGATTCGTCTACTACCCGCCGGGGTTCGACGCCTCGAAAAAGTACCCGGTGATCGTCTACTACTATGGCGGCACCAGCCCGATCACACGCGATTTCGGCGGCCGGTACCCCAAGAACATCTGGGCGGGGCAGGGCTACGTGATCTACGTGCCCAATCCCAGCGGCGCCACCGGTTACGGACAGGAATACGCCGCCCGCCACGTCAACGACTGGGGCATTCTGACGGCCCCGGAAGTCATCGAGGGCACCAAGGCCTTCCTGGCCGCCCACGACTTCGCCGATCCGACTCGCGTGGGCTGCATGGGCGCCTCATACGGCGGATTCCTGACGGAATACATCATCACCCAGACCGATATTTTCGCCGCCGCGGTGAGCCACGCGGGCATTTCCGACATCTCCAGCTACTGGGGAGAGGGCATGTGGGGATACGCCTACGGCTCGCGCGCCCTGGCGAATTCGTTCCCCTGGAAGGACCGCGAACTGTTTGTCGAGCAGAGTCCGCTGTTCCATGCCGACAAGATCACCACGCCCCTCTTATTGGTGCACGGCGACAGCGACATCAACGTGCCCAAGGGCGAAAGCGACCAGCTTTTTACCGCGCTGAAAATCCTGGGAAAAGAGGTCGAATACGTGCAGATCGTCGGCCAGGACCACCACATCCTCGATCACAAGCAGCGCATTGTATGGAACGACACGATCCTGGCCTATCTGGCAAAATATCTGAAGGGGCGGCCGGCCTGGTGGGATGAGATGTACCCCGCGCCCAAGGATTTCAGGTAGCCGGAATCAGTTGGTGTTGCCTTCCCAGTTTGTGGGCTCGGAATCGAACCCCTCCCGCACCAGGACCAGCACCGCGCTGTTGGGCACGATCAGATAGGCCTTTTTCTCGAAGGTGATTTCCACCGCGGCCTTGTGCAGAAACAGGGCGTAATCGCCCTCCTGGGCCTGCAACGGCATGAAGCGTGGCTGGGGTTCAGGCCGGGAATCGTTGTCGTTCCAGTGTTCGTCCATCAAATCCATGGGATTGACAACCGGCACACCCGGCCCCACCGAAACCACCCAGCCTCCGCGGGCTTGCCGGGCAGCCATGGCGGATTGGGGCAGATAAAGCCCTGCGTGAGTGCGTTCTTCGCCTTCTTCGGGACGGATGAGCAGCCGGTCGCCGACGACGATCAGTTGTTTTTTCAGACGGGACATGGAACCTCCAAAAAGTGAATACCGCAATCCGGGATAAAGTCTTCACGAACTTCAGGTAAGGTGCCGCCCTCCGTCAACGAAGATCGTCTGCCCGGTAACTCCATTGTTTCCAAGAAGAAACATCATCGCATGACTTACTTCATCTAATGAAGGAAACTTTCCGGTAAGGATTTCACCTCGTAAAGTGTGTTCGTATTCTCCGGAAGGGCCCTCCGGTGCCAGAACGGGGCCCAGGGCCAGTTCGTTGACGCGGATCCCGGGAGCCAGGGCCACGGCCAGGCTGCGGGTCAGACCATGCAGCCCCACCTTGCTCATGGTATAGGCAAAATGATCGGCGCCCGGCTGGATTGCCCTGAAGTCGTTCATATTTATGATGTTACCGATTATTCCAGCAGAAATCTGCTCGGCGAAGGCCTGGGACAGCAGAAATGGCGCCCGCAAATTGACGGCCTGGTTCAGATCCCACTCCTGAGCCGTCGTGGTCGCCGGGCCGCCCTGACCAAAGACCGAGGCGTTATTGATCAGGATGTCCAGGGGTTTCCCGGCCGCGGCGGCAGAAGCGGCGACCAATGCGACCGCATTTTCCGGCTTTGCCAGGTCGGACTTAACCTTAAACGCCTGCCCGCCAAAGGCTTCCAGCTCAAGAACCGTGGCCGCGGCGGCGGACTCCGACGTATTGTAATGAACCACCACGGTGGCCCCTTCCCGGGCCAGGTCCAGGCACAGGGCGCGACCGATCCGTCGGGCTCCCCCAGTGACCAAAGCGGCGGTCCCCGCCAAAAATCCCCGTTCGCCCAGACGTTCGGGCTGGGGCTCGGTAATTTTGTCGATGGTCATGTCACCTGTCTCAGTCATGAGTTGAGCACCACCACGATTGCGCCCGACCCACCCCAGCGCGGCGGCGCTTCTCTCCAGGATGATACCAGAGCCGGGTGCTGATCGCACCATTCCTGGACTCCAGGGCCCAAAACGGATATTCCCCCGATGGACCCCTGCCCCTTGCCGTGGATCACCAGAACTTCGCGCTGTTTTTGACCGGCGTAACCCTGCAATTGGGACTCCAGCCGCCAAAGTGCCTCATCCAGGGTGAGTTTACGAAGATGAATAGAGGGCGGGGCGTCGTCGCGGGCCGCTTTTCTGGCTTTTTCGCGGTCTTCGGGCCACTGCTCCTCGGCCTCGTACCGAATCGACCGCCGCTTTCCCCTGCGTGGGCCGGCTGCGGCGTCCTGTGGATTTTTTTTGCCCTTTTTCCGGCCCATGGCTCCCTATTCAGGTCGAGGTTTCAAACGCACGACCGTCGCCCCCCACGATCCGCTATCCGATGGGTGGCCAAACGATTCCACGGCCGGGTGCTTCTCCAGTATACTGCATACGATGGTCCGCAGAACACCGATTCCCTTGCCGTGAATGATCCGGATATCCAGGATCTCCTTCTCAAGGCACGCTTCAATATAATCCGGTACCAGATCCTTCACTTCGTCCGGCCGAAACATATGCAGATCAAGAACTCCGTCAATTTCCAAGGTACAAGCCCCCTTTCAGGCATCGGCCTCCGCCATCATAATAATCCCGATGCCGGAGATGTTCACCGTCTGAATTAATATAACCCCCCGGGGGGTTCTGTTTTTGATATTTGGAACAACTTCAAAGCAACGTTGCCCTATTCGTAGGGGCATACATCAAGATCTAAGGTTGGGGGATAATTATGCGATTTGCGATTGGCGAGCCACCTGGCGCGCAGACCGGACCAGAGCCATGGTTCTGCGGACGACACCCACGCCCAGCATCCCCACCAGCCCGACACCGGCAGCGGCAACCAGCCAATGGCCGGCGGTCGAATCCACGGGAAGACCCAGGCGATAGGCCAATCCGGCAAGCAGTCCCATAATTTTCAAAGGAAAATAGACGCCGATCACCAACAGAAAGAGGGCATTGGTCAGCTGATACCCAACCAAAAATATTCGTAGTCCATTTTTTATCGGCTGGGACGGCGGGCGGTCAAGGCTGTCCAACCCCAACAAATCGCACAAAAGCCAATAACCGTCGGACCTGATGAGAGGAAAAAGGCTCCAAAAAATTGCCAGCAGGGCCGACGAACCGGCCAGGGTCAGGGCCGGTGCCCAGTCAGCACCAACCCAGCCGGCCAGCGCCATGAAAACTCCACCGGCCCCCAACTGGAATATCATCCCCGAAACATCCACCCGGATCCGACCCGACCGCGGCAGGGCGCCCACGGCCGTGACGTCGGCGAACAGAACCGGGATCACGAATAAAACACCGGCCCCGATGCCCCCCGGGGGGTATCCGGACCGCGCCAGGGCCGCCGCGTGACCCAGTTCGTGCCAGATGGCGGTCAAAAGAAACAGGCCGAGTCCGGCGGCCGTGGTTCCGAGGTCCCAGGAGAACCCTGCCCGTCCGGACCCGGCCGTCAGGTATCCCGCAATGCCCAACACACCCACCAAAACCAGACCGCGATTACCGGCCAGCACCCGCAAAACACCGGCGAGACGGCGCACCACGGTGACCGGAAGAAGGGGAACACGCAGCCGAATGGGACGGCCGGCCCCACGTGGCCCCGCCTGATTATCCGTGGGCGAAGAATCCGACGCCAGGGCACGGCTAAGTTCGACCACCCAGGTTTCGATTTCCGGTATTGATAAATCCTGGCCCTCCCGGACTTCGGCCAGGCAGTTGCGAATCTCCCGGCGGCCAGGCAACTGTCCCGCCAGGGGCCGCAACGCCCGGCCGAGCCGGGGAGGCACGGCATATGTGATTTTCCCGGCCTTGACCAGCCACGGTCCCGAGGGATGCGAAACGACCTCCAGGCCCAGCATCACCGTCAGCCGCCCAACCGGGCCATGCCCAGCAGACAGAGACGCAGGCCATGGAACCGGACCCAGGACTCCCCGTGGTAGGAGGTCAATTCCGCCAGGGTCATGTGGTGCCGGCGCAGCGGTTCGAGATCCTTGTCGTTCAGTCCGGCCGCCGGATAGAAACGGTCTTCCGAGAGATCGGCCAGCACGTCGCCGGGCCAGACCTCCACCGCTTTTTCCAGGATCAGCCGCACCGTTTGCGGGGATCTTTCCATGCACATCGCGAAAGAGCGCTGGAAATCGGACCGCAACCCCTCGGGCACCCGTGATTCATCCCCCAGCGTGTTGCTGAAACACGAACTGGATTCCCTGAGCATGGCCCAGTATTGCCATTGTTCGGGTCGGGCCATGATCCGGCCGAAACACCAGTCGAACAACACCCGGGTCACCAGGTCGGGATGGTCGTCCCGTCCCCAGGTCAGGGTGGGGTCCCGGCGCCAGACAAGGTCCCAGTCATCGGTCCAGTGCAGTGATACCCGGTGCACGGGGCAGCCAAGCCGGCACACCAGTTTGGCCAGGCCCGTGCGAACCCTGATGTCCCGGCCGGGAAGGCTGTATTTCAGGCCGCGGTTGCGGGTTTCCTCCATTCCCTTGTCTCCGCTGTTGCCGTCGAGATAGACAAGGACCGGCCGACCCGACCTGACTGCCCGGACCAGGGCGCGGACAAATCCCCTGCCACCCACCGGAACCCATTGGATTCGGGTGCGGTGTCCCAGGTGCTTGACCAGGGCCTCGGTGGCCGGCTGGAAGGATTTCATGGCCCTGCTGTTGAGCAGGATCACCGGCTCCAGTCCCGCGGCCAGGTAGGGTTCGGCCAGAAGTTGGTAGGGCCCAAGGTGCATGGACACCGTCACCCCTGATTTCAACTCGGGATTCCGGTCCAGAAAGCCGTGGCCCGGGGCCAGGATGTCCTGGTCCCCGGTCCACAGACCGGCAAGAGCCTCCCGCTCTCTTGCCAGCACCAGTTCCTGCCGGCGTTTTATCTCCAGCAGATCTTCGCGGCAGGCATCGGGCTGCAGGGCCCGCAGATTCCACAGTTCCCAGATGAGGTCGGCTTCGCTCCACTGCTTGTGCTCACCGACCGGTTGGCCGGCCCGCCGGCCGGGTTCGGATCTCCGCGAAGATCCGGACCGCGGCGGGCGGCTTTCATCCGGGGATGGCATTAAAAGAACCCACCCGGATTCGTGGGACCGGTGGGGCCGGGATCAATGGTGGGATAGGGCAGCGACCCATCCGGTCCGAAGGGATCGGGGATCTTGCAGGTGCAGCAGAACGAAGGCACTTCCTGATCGGTGCCCGTAGTCCCGGTATCGGTCAACAACGGGCTGATCTCCATGCGTTCCTCGAGTTCCCTGATCCCGAGCCTCTTCAGGCTGGCCTCGAGTTCAAGCTGATTGTCGTGCGGATTCATTTTCGGTTCCATTCGGTTTCCTCCTGTCGGGGGGCTTCCTTGCCTTGCGAACAGGCGAACCTTTTGCAACGATGGATCCAAAACATTTGCGACATATAAGTTATTTATTCACAGAATGATACAAGAACGCGAGCAGTGCCCTGACCTCAAAAAAAGGCCCCGCCCGGTGACAGGCGGAGCCGAAGGGTCAATCATCGGAGACAGGATTCAACCGGCCAGGATCTCCACCTTGTAGCCGGCATACTTGCGCAGGTTGATTACCCCGCCATCGAATATCAGGTACTGGCCCTTGATACCCTGAAGAACGCCCCCGGCCTCGGGTTCCTTGTCCAGGTTGAAGCTCTTCACCTTGGTGGGCCAGACCAGCACCGGGTACTCGAAACGATGTTCCGCGCGTTCGGTTTCAGCCAAAACACCTTCGACCTTCCAGTCGGTCAGGCGGGCTATCACCCGGTCCACCGCCGCGGCCAGATCGAACCCCTCCGGATTGCCTTTCAGCATGCGTGTCCAGTGGGTCTTGTCCGCGAAACCCTCGTCGCTGAGACGTTTTTCCGTCAGACCGACGGTGCGCCGATCCACCATTCGCGCCACCGGAATGGCCGCCACGGCTCCCTGATCGATCCATCGCGAAGGCACGTTGGGTTCCCGCGTGATTCCCACCTTCACGCCGCTGGTCAAAGAGCAGTACAGGATGTGGGGCTGAAAACACTGGCTCTGGGCAAATTCCTCGTCGCGGCAGGGATTGTCGGCCTGGCCGTGATGGCACATCTCGGGCTTGATGATGCAGATGTCCGCCTCGGCCCGCGACATGGAACAGGGAAAGCAGTAGCCCTGGCTGAAGGTCTTTTTGGTCTTGCGGCCGCAGGCGGTGCAGTTGATCTCGCCGGAAAAACGGATCACCAGCTGCTTGCCCAGATGATCGTTGACGCGATGGTCCTCCACCCGGTTTCCCTTTTCCCACCAGCCATCGGTGAAGTGGTACTCCACGGGGGTAGCGGCTTCCACGCGCATTTTTTTCAGGGTGCCGGTCCAGACGGTTTCCATTAAAAATCACCTCTCGCGATTCCAAGTGAAGGAAAATATTTGATGATTTATTTTCATTGCTGCCGAAATATATCAAATGGTCCTAATACACAGTACCCAAATTAAATGGGGGAAAAGATGAAAATTAAAACGCTACTACTAATAACGGCCTTATTCATGATCGCGGCACCCTTGAACTCTTCGGCTTTCGATGGAGAACGAAAGGGATTCATGCTGAACCTCGGCGCCGGTTTCGGCCAGGGCAAAGTATCGTGGGACGGCGGCTCGGTTGATGGCGTTGGTTTCGGTACGGATTTCAAGATCGGTGGCGGCCCCAGCAACCAGCTCCAGATCTACTACACAAATCGGGCACTTTGGTACAGCCCCGAGGGGGCCTCCGTTACCTGGATCAACGGCATGTCCGCCGCGGGTGTCAGTTACTTTCTTGAACCCCAGGCTCCTTCCTTCTTTTTCTCAGGAGCACTTGGCATTGGTGTTTTAACTGAAAGTGATGGTCGTGACGGCGAAGCGGGATTCGGACTCACTCTCGGTATCGGTTACGAAATTGTTCGCAACTTTATTGCCGAACTCACCTTCATGCACGCGGGATTGTCGGGTGACTTTGATGACAACCCCAGTGTCTCCAACATCATGGTCACCTTCAGTTGGCTGGCCTATTGAGCCTAAGACCGAATTTTTAAGCAGGTCCCTGACTCAGGCAGTCAGGGGCCTAATCCTTTCTTTAGGCTGAAATTTTTTCCCGGTCGGTCTATGCTGACCCTGCCGGCGGTCCAATCCATCCGCCCCGACCCGAACCTGCCACCGCCAACCTGGAGAACGGATGCTCAACAGGATCTGGACCTTTTTCTTTATCGGGGGCTTTGCCGCGGCCATCGTGCGCGCGTTCATGGGCCACTCGGAAGTCTGGCGCGACATCATCGGCTCGACTTTCGACATGGCCGAAACCGCCTTCAGGATCGCCCTCGGACTGACCGGCGTGATGTGCCTGTGGCTGGGCATCATGCGTATCGGCGAAAAAGGCGGCGCGGTGGATTTTCTGGCTCGCATCTTCGGCCCGCTGTTGCACAAACTCTTCCCCGGCATCCCCAAGGGACATCCCGCCAGCGGCAGCATCGTCATGAACATGGCCGCCAACATGCTGGGACTGGACAACGCCGCCACGCCCCTGGGCCTCAAGGCGATGGGCGAACTGCAGGAACTGAACCCCGAAAAGGAAACCGCGAGCAACGACCAGATCCTGTTCCTGGTGATCAACACCTCGGCGGTGACGATCGTACCGGTAACCATTTTCACCTTCCGCGCGCAGATGGGCGCGGCCGACCCGACCGACATCTTCCTGCCCATTTTGATCGCCACCTACTGCAGCACGCTTGCCGGCCTGCTGATTACCAGCATGTTCCAGAAGATTCGCCTGTACGACCCGGTGGTTCTCGGCTATCTGGGCGGAATGACCGCACTGATCGCCGGACTGGTCGCCTATTTCAGCCATCTGGATCAGGCGGCCATGGAAACCCAGTCGTCGATCCTGGCCAACTTCCTGATTTTCGCGGTGATCATCGCCTTCATGGCAGGCGGAATACGCCGCGGCATTAACTTATATGAGACCTTTGTCGACGGGGCCAAGGACGGTTTCAAGGTCGCCGTTGGCATCATTCCCTACCTGGTGGCCATGCTGGTGGCCATCGGCGTGTTCCGGGCCAGCGGAGCCCTTGACCTGGTTCTCGACGGATTACGCGGAGCCGCCGCCGGAATAGGGATCGACGGCCGCTTTATCGACGGACTGCCCACCGCCTTCATGAAACCCCTGAGCGGCAGCGGCGCGCGCGGCATGATGGTCGAAGCCATGCAGACCCACGGCGCCGACTCCTTCGCCGGCCGCCTGGCGAGCGTGATCCAGGGCAGCACCGAAACGACCTTCTATGTGTTGGCGGTTTACTTTGGCGCGGTGGGTATCAAGCACAGCCGCCACGCGGTGATCTGCGGACTGACCGCGGATCTGGCAGGCGTGACCGCCGCAATTCTGGTGACGTATTTCTTCTGGGGCTAGCCGCCTGTCCCCATACTCAGAACCGCGCGTAATTCTTCAGCTCGTGGAACGGATCGTACCGGTCCGCGTCTTCTCCGTGCTTCTGTCTGACCTTCTCCTCGTGGAGGACAAAGGTCGCATGCTCACCCGCGATGCGCGAAAAGAGGATCCGCAGGGACTCACCGTCCACAAACAGCCCCAATTCACAGAGGTTGGTGTCTTCATTGGTCCTGAGGGATTCCTGACACAGCGGGCAGGAAAAATTCCATTCGGTCCCCTCTTCGCAGGAAACGTTCGGGGGCAGGAAGATTTCGTACTTGCCGGGCTGGGGATGCATTCCGATCAGGACGTTCGTTTCACCGCTGGATGCCGCAAGGATGACCTCGCAACCGGGATTGAGCATGGCTTGGCACTTTGGACAACTATATTCCCAACTCATGTCGACCTCCCTTGACCTGCGGATTTGCCCGCATGGGGTACGGATTGTTACTTCCACAGGTTTAACTCAGTCGATAAAATAATTACGTTTTTTCAAAAAGACCATGCCAACGGTTGGCGTTCACCCCTAAAAAGTGGTATAAAAATGACCTTAAGTTGCATAATAATTCCTCTGCAAGTGCCCTTTACCAGTGATAGACTGCCCGGACCCTTGCTTCCCATCATGAAAGGACGACCTTGTGCGTAGCAAGTCCCTATTCATAATGATCTTGATCGTTCTGTGCCTCCCAAGGCCCGCCTCCGCCCAATTCGGCCGTTGGAACGACGAGGGCGAGGGGGATTTCGTGGCCGGCATCAATGCGGGCCGGTTCAGCCCGTTCATCGAGGCCAACTACGGTTTTTCCACGCCCAAATTCAAGGGTCTGGACCATGACTTCAACACCCTCGGCATCGTGGAACTCAAACTCGGATTCGCCGCCCTGGACAGCGTCCGCGCGGCACTGGTTTCGCTGGACGAGAGGTATGCATTCGCCAGTTACATGGGGGAAGATGTAAGGCCTTCCGGAGGGCCCGAGGAAGGCGAAGTGAGCAGTGAACTGACCCGCTTCGGGTTCGGCAACCGTCTGGGCTACGGCTATGGCGGCAAGGGCCTGAAACTGGAGATGTACAACCAGAACTCGCTCAACTGGACCCGGGTCCTGCCTGTCGAATACGACACCATGGCTCCCGAAGTGCAGTCCATCTTCGACCGCTACGAAAATTCCTTCAGGTTCGGCCAGCTCATGGAAGCGGGCGTCAAGGTGCGTCTGGCTCGAAAATTTTCCGTCTCGGCCGGAGTGGAGGGCGCCGTTATCCTGCCTCGGACCGTGTTTTGGCCCTGGCTGGGGAGCGCCATGATTTATTCAGGCGCCCAGGGCGCCCTGCAGTTTTTCTCGGAACAGATCGTCAATGTTTCCCCAGTAATAGGGCCGGCCTTGCATTTTCTCTTGAAAACGAGCGTTTCTCTCGGATATTACATGATGTTACGTGAAGATATGAACTGGCCATTCGATTACGAAACACCCATGACAGTCGAGTCATTCAAACTCGGGGCGTCCATCAC
>JAUVII010000208.1 GCA_030592845.1 Candidatus Krumholzibacteriia bacterium
CCGGTTTCGGGTGATCGAAAAAATCCACGATCCGAACTGTGACCGGCCTGAGAATGAACCCAGGTTCCTGTAGGCGCTGATCAACACTTCCTGCGCCATATCCAGGGCCTGTTCGTGGTCATGTACGTACCGCAGACACCAGATATAGACCCGATGCCGGTAGCGGTCCAACAGCTCGGAAGCTGCGTGTCGACCCTCGTCACTGTCGGGATGCTCAAGAGCCTTCCCCAGCAATTTCAGGTCATCGGGTTCACTTGCGATATGAGCATCCATAATGTTTGACGCGGGGTTGGGAAGAAAATCACGGTCGTATCGGAATTATTATACCAGAGGGCAACAAAAAACAGGAGGCGCCAATCCCCCGGGCGCCCCCTGCCTGTCCCATCGTTATGATGGGGGGAAAATATGGAGAGTGATACCCGATGGGACGCAGGGAAAAATCGAAAATCACAAGGCTTATGGAAAAACATTGTCGATAGTCACTCGGCGGGTACCGGCCGCAGGCGCTTGCGGACCGCCAAACCCAACACGATGATCACCGCGGACGCCAACACGAATCCCGCCACCGTTCCCCGCTGATGCCGGGCTTCGAGATCCACCTTAACGGTTCCATCCCCGATGACTACAAACCCGGCCCAATGGAAGGGATGGGCGGTAAGGGGTTCGGCACGGATCAAATCCTGTGCCCGCGCCAGCGCGGTGGACGGATCATGGCCGGCGTCCAGTTCCCGGTAGAATTCCTTCATCAGCGCGGCAGTGACTCCGTCGGCCACCGGCCACAGGCTGGCCACGACCGTTGGAACGCCCGAGCTCAAAAAGGCGCTCGAAAGACCCAGCACTCCTTCGCCGGACAGAATGCGCCCGGACCCGGTTTCGCAGGCTGAAAGAACCGCCAACCTTGCCTTCAGATGCAGCTTCGAGATGCGCCCCGCCTGAATCCGACCCGAGGGACCCCGTGTATCCAGAATGATTTCCGAAGACCAGGGATGTTGGTCATCGACCCTCGCGTGGGTCGCCAGGTGCAGGATGTCGTAACGCGCGAGATCCCGCGGGGCCAGTCTGCCGCCGGTCATGCCCGCAACCCGCAAATCGACTTCACGATATTGGCCGGCCAGGTAACGCACTTCCCACATGGCTCCCGGCAACGGCTGACCGCCCGGTGTTTCGGATGCGGCGGCGGCGAGAATTCCCCGGCCACTGTAACTGGCCCGGCGCCCGCGGTAACGCAAGTATTCAAGGATGGTGGCCGATGGGACTCTCGTCCACACCGGTCGCGGTTCCCGGTCCCTGCCTGGCGCCACGGCTGCCAGCGGCACCAGATTCAACGGACCGTCGGGAGCGCAGATAACCCGGCGGCTGTCGGAAAGAAGGGGCGCGATCGACCCCAACAACTCGTGGCCGAGTCGCGCGCCCGCGGTTTCAACCACTTCCAGTGCCAGGTCCCGGTTTTTTTCCTGTGGTGGTGTCGCCAGCATTTCGTGAAAGAGACGGAACCGTTTGGCCAATGTTCGCTCATCCGGCAGCAGGACTGCCAGGCATTCCGTTGTGGTTACCGCGAAGAGAATGGATTCCCTGGGCCCGAGGTACGCGTCGAGAAAAATTTCGCCATCTTTCAGTGTTTTCTCCTGCAGGAGGCGCAGGGTGGTGGTCGACCTGCCAACCATTCGGCTGCGGCCTCCCATTCGCTCGGCCAGGGTCCGGGCCTTGAAGATCTGGACCTTTTCGAAGGCTTTAACGACCGCGGAACTGTCGGTGCCCGCGCCCGCGAGAATCAAGGCCGCCAGTTGTGTGTAGACCAGTCGGCCCGACGCCCCGCGCTGTTCCCTCCATTCCGGATCCAGCGGTACGCCCCGCGTGTCTTCCCAGGCGACGGCGGCTTCCTGCAACAGGGTCAGGGCCTCATCGGTTCGCCCCAGTTCCCTCAGACAGCCGGCCGCCCCCGCCAACGCGACCACCCGGTGCTTCATCAGACCCGCCTCGGTGGTGGCTCCAACAGCAAACCGGTACCGCGCAAGGGCGGCTTCGTGCTGACCTGTTTCGGTCAGCCTTGCGGCGAAGGACAACTCGAACTCGACCCTGGTCGTGCCGCGCAGGCGGTCCCCCCGAAGCTGTTCTTCCCTTTGCAACGCTTCCAGCGCGACCAACGAACTGTCCATCTCCGCCAGGGTTTTCGTGTAACCGACAAGACTTTCGATCCTGTTGCGGAGATCCAGACTCGCATCGTCACGCACCAGGATGCGACGGTAGATCTCCACAGCTTCATGACGGCGACCCTGCTTCCGGCGAACATCGGCCAACACCCGCAGCACGTATGACTCGCGGTCCAAAAAATTGCCCTTTTCGCAATCTTCGAGCAAGATGTTGAGCAAGACGACGGCCTCGTCCAGCCGGCCCAGATGCATCAGGCAATTCGCTTCGTTGGCGCCGCTGGAAACCGCGTCCTGAAGTTGGCTGATCTGAAGCTGCAGTTGCCGCGTGCGCCGAAAACGATCCAGCGCCACTCCCGGATCCCCAAGTGAATATTCCAGTGCCCCCCGGTTGTTCTGCGCCAGGGCTTCGACGGCCTTGTAGCCGATGCGCCGCGCCAGGTCCGACACCTCGCCATAGGTGATCGCCGCCTCTTTGAATTGTCCGCTCAATTCAAGGACCGCGCCCAGTCCATTGAGCGTCCACACCGCCGCCGCGGTATCGGACAAACTTTGAAATAACCCAACGGCCACCCGGTAGTCATCGACCGCTTCGGAATAACGCCCCTCTTGCCCGCCCCGGTAGGCAAGACCCACCAGAGCCCAGGCTTCGTGTCGGTGGTCCTGTCGGGCCAGGGCGATCGCCCGTTGTCTGCGATAGATCATCACCGCCTCGTCCGACCGCCCCTGCTGCTCCACGGCATAACCCAACCAACGAAGCGCGTCGCACAGAAGGAGCGAATCCTCCAGGGCTTTGGCCAGACCGGTTGCTTCCCGCAGCAGAGGTTCGCCTTTTTTGGGTTGGCCGAATGAGGCCCACAGGCGGCCCAGCTTGGCGACCAAAGGCAGGATGAACGTGGAATCTTCAGACGCGCGGGCTTCGGCCAGGTGGGGTTTGATGTAGGCGGCGGTGGCATCGACCTGACGGGAGACGTGAAGCGAGTCGATGTGAGCCAGAATCTGATCCCGGGATTCGGGAGAATCCATTTCGGCGGCAGCCGGACAATAAAGACCGATGGTTACGGTAAAGAGGACCCACACCGGGATCCGGAAACTGCAACGCGACATGGACACCCTCGTTTGATTCAACAGGGACCAGGTTCATTGTCAGAATCTCTCCGGGTGTCCTTTGTGTCAATGGCGGGGAATATTCAATATGTTAATTTTCTCCCAGAATAGTTGACAGTATATATGTTGTCATTAATCTGTAAGGTACATAAATATGTTGTCACAAAAGCCCCAACCCAAGGATCCCGCCATGTCCCGAAAAAACCTCTACCTGATACGCGAACAGCTGGATGATACCCTCGAACGCTTCGACCCCGTTTTCGAGCTCGAGCCGCCCTCCAAAGGATGGATTCGCACCATCCGCGGTGCCCTGGGCATGAGCGGCCGGCAGCTGGCCGAACGCCTGGGATTGTCCAAGCAGAGCGTGGCCCGCATGGAAAGGGATGAGTTGACCGGGGCTCTTTCCCTCAAAACCCTGCGCCGCCTGGCCGAGAGTCTGGATTGCGAGCTTGTTTATGGGATCGTACCGCGCACGAGCCTGGATAACGTGGTCTATGACAGGGCGCGGACAATTGTCGCCGGGCGTTTGGACCATACCAACGAAACCATTGAGACTGATGGCGAGGTGGTGGATCCCGCCGGGCATGAGGAGATTATCTGGGGCATGATCGATGATCTGGTGAGTCGTATGCCCGCGGATTTCTGGGACGGGGAGCAATAGCTCAACCATCGCCTGATAATTCACCTTTCCATGGTTTTCCTGGTAATCGAACCAGGATATCCTCTTTTGTATAACGTTCAGCATCTTCAATGTCCCACGGAACTCTCGGTGCCAGAAGTGGAGCGACATCGTTCAGGAACCTGGGATCGGCCAGTTTTTTGCTCAGATTGGCCTCGAATTCGGCTCGTGACACGCGGAGGCCATCTGCCGCCAGATAGTGAAGAAAACACCCCACGATTCGGCCATTATCAACACCTCCATGACGGTCCGCTGACCAAAGGTCGAAAAGGTCGCGGCCTTTTTTCCGCTGATAAAGCGCCCTGTGCTTGGTTCCCATCAACTCGTCGAGTTCAAAGGTGGGGATGAATGCCTTACCTTTAAACCATCTGGAATTTTCCCGAAAGGCCTTTTTCTGAAGACCCAAAACACTAAAGTGTTCCCTGGTGTTGATTTCGACTTTGAGTCTGATCGGTACCGGGGGTGGTCCTTCGGATTGGACCCGATATAATAGCGTCACACCCCCCTCATTGATGGATCGCCCGGGATCCCCAAGCCAAGGATCCAAAGCCTTCCGTATCGAGTCCAGGCATGGACCGATTGGACCCGATACGATTTGGACCAGGTCGATGTCTTCGGAATACCTGGCCCCGGGAGTCAAAAAGAGCTTAAAGAGGGCCGTTCCTCCTCGAAAGACCTGGGATTCCGCAACTGTCGGTTGATTGAACATTTCAACCAAAGCCCGACTGATGATGAGGTCTTGCTCGACCTGGGCATCCGCGATCCATGGCGCGGATCGCCTCCACTCGGTAATAAAATCGAAGGGGATCAAAGGTCGGGTTCCACCTCAACATTGACCCACAGCTTCCATCGGAGGTCCCGAATGGCGTCTGTTCTATTGCCGCCGGGATCGAGTGGGGTTGATTCAGGGGAGGACCGGGTAACGTGTCGATGCAGGGCGTCAGCATGACCAATTGCGCCAACCAGGGAGAACAGGTAACCGAGCCGCTGCGCCCAGGGAGTCGGCGAAAACGCAGCGACGGAATCCAGGTCTGGTGGGTCGATCATCTCCGCCAACTCCGCCAGCACCGTGGCCACATTGTCCAAGCCCCCGGCGTGTTTCGCGTATCCTACGAGATCAAACGCAGTCGCCGCCGGATTCGACACAAGGAAGGGGCCGCGGGGCGAATTGAGTGAAACGGTCGGGATCATCTCTGCATTTCCACGGGCAACAAAAGCAACTCGCACGCCACCACAGGAAAGTTGGGGACGATTCATCTGCACCATCACCTGGAATACCTGCGGTTGCTGATGGGCCGCGCCGTGGTATCGGGCGGCGTTAAGCAGGGAAACGTAATAGGGGAGTCCGATGTGATTCATGAGTTGCCCAATGAAATGTTCGGCAGGCAGACATCCGATGTTCCGGTATTCAGGAGGAACGATGACATGAAATCCCCGGTATGGGGTCGCAATGTAGCCCTTTTGCTTGAGTCTGCGCAGCGACGCCCTGGTGGCGACAAGGGATGTATCCAGGAATGAGGAGGCATCCTGGGTGGAAAAATGATATTGGCCCTGAGCGGCCAGGTAATCGATGTAAAATGCTGCTTTCATGGTCGAC
>JAUVII010000102.1 GCA_030592845.1 Candidatus Krumholzibacteriia bacterium
GGGCCGGCGGCCCAGATCTTTTCGCTGCCGGTGTCGAGGTGGACGTAGGTGTAGCCGCCGGAGTTCATGGTCTCCAGAACCTTACCTTTCCAGACGTCGGCACTGGCGGCCTGAACCGGGGCCTGGGCAGGGGTCACTTCCGCGGTGGGGGCGGGAGCGCTCTCGGTCGTTTCCTTCTTTTCGCCGCAGCCGGCGACGGCGATCATCAGGATCGCGGCCAGCAGTGTGAAGACAAGGGCTGACTTCTTCACGGAATTCTCCTCGTTGGGGGAAGACATCGGGATAGCCGTAATCCGGGTCCCGGGGATCTCACATAACCTGTCGAAAATATAACCGTCCCCCGGGCGAGATCAAACCGGTTGTGAAACCAGGGCCCGCCGGGTCACCTTTTTCCCAGCAGACGGAACATTTCCTTCTTGTAGGTCTCCACCCCGGGCTGGTCGAAAGGATTGACTCCCAACAGCAAACCGCTCACCCCCACGGCCTTTTCGAACAGGTAAAGCAATCCACCAACCGTATGGGGGGTAAGGGATTCCATCTCAAAGCTGGTGCAGGGAACTCCACCGGCCAGATGGGCCTGTTTGGTGCCCTGGTAGGCCTTCCAGTTGATATCGTCCAGGCTGCGACCACCCAGATAATTGAGGCCGTCGAGATCGCCCGCGTCCGGACCTGGAACCGACAAGCCGCCGACCCCTTCCCGCACGCACAGAAAGGTTTCCTGAAGGTTTCGGCGGCCATCCTGAATGTACTGGCCCATGCTGTGCAGATCCGTGGTGAAAACCGTCGAGGCCGGGAAAATTCCCTGCCCGTTTTTTCCCTCGCTCTCGCCGAATAGCTGCTTCCACCACTCCTGCAGCATTTGCAGATCACCGTGAAAAGTACTCATGACCTCGTTATGGAAGCCCTTTTCGTAAAGGAGATTCCGGACCGCGGCATACAGGTGGGCGGGGTTGGCCGTCAGTTCATCGGTGCGGCAGGCTTCGCGCATGGCCCGGGCACCGGCGACCAGTTCCCGGATGTCCACACCCGCCACCGCCAAAGGCACCAGGCCCACGGGGGTGAGGATCGAAAACCGTCCGCCCACATTGTCGGGGATGACGTAGGTTTCGAACCCTTCGGCGGTGGCCAACCCACGCAGGGCTCCCCGGCTGGCGTCGGTCACGGCGGTGATCCGTTCGGCGGTCCCGGCACGCCCGTATTTTTTCTCCAATTCCGCGCGCAGCAGCCGGAACGCCACCGCCGGTTCCAGGGTGGTGCCGGATTTCGAGATCATGCACAGGAGGAAATCACTTTCCCGCACCCGGGTCAGCAAACGATCCAGGGTGGCCGAGCATAATCCCGTCCCGGCGAAAAGGATTTCGGGACAACCGGCGGCCGGTCCGCCCAGGGCCTCCAGGACAGCCCGCGCGCCCAGGTAGGATCCGCCGATGCCGATCACCACGTAACTCGCGGTGTCCCGGCGAGCCCGGTCTGCGGTGGCTTCGATGGCGGTCAGTTCGGCATCGGTGATGCGTTTGGGAAGATCAAGCCAGCCCAGGTATTCCGAACCGGGGCAGGTCCCGTCTTCCAACGAGGTGGCCGCCGCCGCCACCCGTGGTGACATGGCTTCCACCTCGCCGGGCCGCAAAAACTCGTCCAGACCCGAAATATCCAGTTTGATGCCGCCGCTTTCGACCATCATTTTGTCCTTTGGCTGCAAACGTTCGGTAACGCGGTCTTGCGCCCCAAACCACTCCTGTTAGATTCTGCATGGAAACACAGATCGCAGAATACATGGATCACCTGGAGAATCAAACCCCGGAGTCGTCATGGCCCTGGCCACACCCATCATCGCTTGCGCCTACGGGGAACTCGCCCTGAAGGGCCGCAACCGCAAGATGTTTTTGCGCAAGCTGATCAACAACATGAACGTGGCGCTCAAGGGCGAACCGGTCGACTCGATCAACCATGTGGAAAGCCGGTTGCTGGTCCACCTGTCCGACCCCGGCCGCGCGCCGGAAGTATCCGCCAAGCTGCGGAACGTCTTCGGCCTGCAATGGACGTCCCCCGTGGTGACCATACCCCGCGCCGAGATCGACCCCCAGCTGCGCGAGGACCTCGAAGCGGACCGCGAACCCCGGTTGACCGCGATTTGTGATGTGGCCCTCGAATTGACCCGGGAAAACGGGGGCGCCGCGGCGAATTTCAAGGTGGAGACCCGGCGCAGCGACCGTGGGTTCGGCTTGAATTCGCCCGAGGTCAGCCGGTTGGTGGGAGCCGCGGTGCATCACGGCATCGGACTGCCCGCAAAAATGTCCCACCCCGACTTGGTGGTGAACATCGTGGTGCTCAAGGAAAACGTGCTGGTTTTTACCGGCAAGGAAAATGCCTATGGCGGACTGCCCTTCGGCTCGAGCGGGCGCACCATGGTTCTGCTGTCCGGGGGCATCGACTCGCCCGTGGCCGCCTGGCTTATGATGCGGCGCGGCAGCAGGCCCGACTTCGTCCACTTCTATTCAGGCCGCGACGTGGCCGAAGCCGATGTCGCCAAGATCCGGGAACTGGTCGAAATCCTGGGCCGGTATTCGCCTGTCCCCCTGAGACTGTTTCTGGTTCCGGTGGTGCCCTACGAAATGAGGGCCATCGGCGTGGTCACCGACAACTACGACATGGTCATGTTCCGGCGGTTCATGGTCAAGACCGCGGTCCGCCTGGCCCGCCGCAACAGCTGCCTGGGCCTGGTCACCGGCGACAGCCTGGGCCAAGTGGCCAGCCAGACAATGCACAATCTGGGCGCCATCAGTTCGGATGTGGAGTTGCCCATCCTGCGGCCGTTGATCGGTATGGACAAGATGGAGATCACCGCCTGGTCCAAGAAGATCGGCGCCTTCGCCACCTCGATCCGGCCCTACCGGGACTGCTGTTCCCTACGGTCGCCCAAGCCCATACTCACGGCCCGGGCCAGGGATCTTCTGATGTATTCCTCGAAGATGAATTTGGACGAGGCCGTCCTCGAAGCGGTGGATAACACGGTGATGGAGAAAATCGGCGGCGAATGACCACCGATCGGATCAACTGAGCATAGGCTCCGGTTTGCCGTGCAGGATGTTCTGCATTTCATCGATCGCGGCGCCCACCCTGTCGGTTACGACGTCTTCCAGATCGGCATCGACTCCCAGACGTTCTTCGGCTTCGCTGTTCAGGCAGTACAGGGGACCATCGGTCCCGATGCCCCAGCCCATCCTGATGCAGAGAATATCCGCAACGTGCACCAGATCAACGATGTCCCGGTGTTTATCATCGGCCTCTTCGGGACTGTGATGCCACCTGGCGGCAGCCACCACGTTCTCGGGCAGTTTCCAGTATTGCAGCAATTCGGCCGCCGCTTCGGCGTGGTCGATTCCCAGCACCCTGCGTTCGGCTTCGTTGAAGGAAAGACCTTCCTTTGCCACCAGTTTTTTTATGGGTTCGTCGTCGATTTCCACGAAAGTGCCCAGAAGAATCTTGCCCATGTCGTGGAGCAATCCCGCGGTGAACGCCTCTTCTGAATTGGAAAGACCCAGGCTTACGGCAAGCTGCTCCGCGCAGATGGCCGTGGCGATGGAATGCTTCCACAGGCCGTCCGACTCCATGTCGTAACCCTTGACGGGCTTGCGCACCAGCGGAGCCACCGACATGCACAGCACCATCTGGAAGATCCGGTTGGTGCCCAGCCGCGTGATGGCTTCCTTCACGGTTTTGATTCTTCCCGACCAACCGAAATAGGCCGAATTGGCCAACTGCAGCAGATTCGCGGTTAATCCGGGATCATACTCTATAACTTTCGCCAGTTCGTCGAAACTGACGTCGGGATCACTCAGATATTGCTTCAACTTGACCACGACCGAAGGCATGGACGGAACCGTACGGACCTTGGCCAGAATATCATTGCGGACTGTCACAAGAAAACCTGTTCCTTTACCGGGGTGGGCGGCATTCCCTCACCGGATATTATTCGTCCCACATGACCACGGCCTTGAGTTCTTCCTCACTGAAAAAGTTTTCACTTTCCAGCAGGATGACGTCCCTATCCTCCAGTTTTCCCATGCCATTGATGAAATCGGGCCCTTCCATGCCGCCGGCCAGGGTCGGGGGAAACTGGATTTCCTCATCGGCGATGTTCAGCACATCACAAACTTCATCCACCAGCAGGCCCACGTTGGTCAATTCACCCTGCAGCGGGACCTGGGCGATGATGATGCAGTTCTTTTCGGATTCCAGAACGGCCTTCAGCCCGAACACTCTTCGCAGGTCGACAACGGGAACATCCCGGCCCCGCAGGCGAATCAAACCGCGAACATGTTCCGGATTCGGGGGAAGTTCGTTGATGCCGGTGGCACTGACGATTTCCTGGACCTTGAGAATTTCCAGACCGTATTCCTCCTCATCCAGCCTGAACGAAAGGTATTTTCCGGCCTGAGCCATGGTTGCAACTGCGCATTCGGGAGCCATCGTCATCCTCCGTGTCATGAATTTGTTCCCGCGGCTTATCTTTCCCACCCGGCAGGAAATTGGCCGCCTCAATTAACCCTTGTTAGATGTTTTCGCCGCCGCGGGGTGTTGAAAAAATCCGTCTCTTCCCCTGCGGCTCGCCCGGTCAAAATACTCAACTTATTACTTTTAATTGAGTTGCAGGATTCGGCTATTCGGGCGTCAAATCTTTGGGAGGTGCCTGGTTTATTGGACTGTGCTCCTCCTTCATTTCCGTAAGGGCAACCCTCGTGCCAAGCTTACTCCCCGATCTGAATAATCCGGAAAGTCCTTGCCGGGCCCCTTGGGCCGCCCCCAGGTACGTGGGGATATTGGATATCAATGCAGAAAAACCCGCCGGCGGGTTTGTACGCAGGGATAAAAAATATCATTGCGAAAAAGTGCCCCGGGGGCACTTTTTTTACTTATTTTGTTTGTTTTCAAGGTGTTAGAATTTCAAAACTGGATATTGTAATGTATTTGACAACAAATTTATTGCACCAAAGATCCCCCCGGGGGGCCATTCTCGCAGTGATATTTTTTATCCCTGCATACCAACTCGCCAAGAGGCTATCTAACGGGATAAGAGGAGATACCGCCGCCCAATAAACCAGGCCAGCACCACCCAGAGAAGGGCGATCCCCACATTAACGAGCGCAAAACCCCGGGGAGCAAGACCAAGCAGCGTGGTTCCACCGAGAACCAACAGGGCCGCCATAACATCCCCCGCGCGGACAAAAAACGCATCGATGGCCTGTTTGGCTTTGAATTTTTCCGCCCGGGTGGTGGGCAGAAACAGCATGTTGCGGACGGTGTTCTGCAGGGAATAATCGGTGGAATTTTCCGCGGTCTTGGCCCAGCGGGCCACGCCCAGAACGGGGAACAGGGCCATCAGGATGTACCCGCCAGTGGCCACCAGCGGCAAAATCATCAGGGCCCGGTTCACGCCCAGCCAGCGCACGATGCGCGACACCAGGAACAACTGGGTCAACAATCCCACCAGGTTCACGATCGCAAAAAATCCCGCATAAAAACCACCGATGCCCCGGCCCACTTCCTTCTGCCGTTCCACCACGGCGGCGGCATATTCGATTTCGCTCATGCCGGAAGTCCGGACCACCTGGGCCACGGCCTGTTCCTGTCCGTCCTTGACCTTGGCCCCCAGGATATATTCGCCGGTGGTGTTGACCAGGTTCGCGAGGATCATCATCAACGCGATCAGCAGCAGGTACCGGTTCTTCAGGACCAGGGAAAATCCGCCCGGCCCCTCCATCTTTTCCTCTTCCAGGGGTAGACGATCAGGCAAAGCCGCCCCGGTGGTCTTCCTGCGGTTCGCCGCGGCCACTGTCAAAAACAGGCTGACGATCAACAGTGCCGCCGACAGCAGCATCAACTGGTATAGCCCCAGGGGATGGATCAGCTTCTTGGTGATGAACCCGCCGAACACCGCGCCGGCTGACATGCCGAACCCGATGATCGCGAACAGCCGCTTGCCCTGCTCTTCGGTGTAGTAATCGTTGGCGAATGACCAAAACTGGGCCACCACCATCATGTTGAAAATTCCTACCCACAGGTAGAAGGGAATCCCCAGCGGCACCTTGGCCATGGCCAGCAGGTAGAAGGCCACCAGGCAGAGGGCAAAAAACACCAACACCGTGGAGATGAGCCGGCGCACGTTCATCCGGTCGGCCAGGCGACTGTACAGCGGGATCACGCCCAACAGCAGGAGCGCCTGACCGGCCGACGCATAGATCTTGGCCTCGGCGCCCCACTCCGAAAGAATCAACGCCTCCCTGACCGGCTTGATGATGTAGTACGCGGTCAGCAGCAGGAAAACGTTCAGGGCCATCAACAGCACCGTGCTGCCTTCGCCATGGCGCACCGGCGCGAACAGGCGAAGAACCCGTTCCAGGATGGTCGGACTGCTGGTGTCGGCGGCGTGGTTCATCGGCATCCTTTGATCATCGGTCCAGGGCCACCAGGCGACCCGTCACGTAGGCTCCGTATATAATGGTCGAGCTGCTCCAACCGTCGCCGTAATCCACCTGCACGTCGGCCGCCAGGAAAGGATGATCCTCGCCGCCCCGGGAAATGTCCTCGGCCAGGCGGTGGGTCTCATCAAAAAGCGGCACCACCGTGGTGGTTGTTTCCAGCCAGGGAGTCCAGCCCGCATCATTCCTGTCGCGATCCTTGTCCACCGCGGACAGCCGGTACCGGTACCTGGGATTTCCCGTTGCGGCATATCCCCTTTCCACGGCCAGGTCATGGAATTCGATGCCCGCCGTGGTCAGGGTGAAAAAATCGAGTGGCGGAACCTTGGCGAACCAGTAACGCACGATCTTGTCGCGGCGGGCAGCCAGCGTTTCGACCAGGAAATCCACGGCGGCAGGATTCTGGAAATGACCCTGGTTGACGATGAGGCGCAGATCCTCGTCGGTAAAGGCCGACAGGATTTTCGCGGCCCAGTACCCGTCGCGGGCCGTCATGTCGGCCATGCCGCTGTGGGGCAGGTCAGGTTTCCATTTATCCGGTTCGAAGGTGGCCACGTCGAAAAGCCCCACTTCGTCCAGGCCCTCGGGTCTTTCCAGCGCGACCCAGGTGTCTTCAAAAAGACCAAAGGTGAGGGTGCGTCCCATGATGGGGAACGTGTCGAAACCATATTCATAGCCGAACCGCTTGACCAGCGCGTCGCCGAAGGATCCCAGGGTGGAGGCGAAATCGATCAGGTAGTGGCGGATGTGACCCTCTCCCGGATTGCCGACGTACATGTCCAGGGAGTTGTGCATTTTGGTGTCGAAATGATTGACCCAGGCCGCGAAAACTTTCAGGGCCCTCAACTCGCGGCGGTCCTGGTGACGGATCGTATCGTTGGGATCATCTTCACGGATTCCCTGGTCGTCGAACGGGCCGAGGGGCTGGCCATCGAGATACCGGCTGGCCAAAGCGTGGTATTCGCCGCTGAAGATCGAGCCGGTGGCCGTGAGAATGGAATCCAGGTTCGCTTCGGTCATGGGCACCTTGCCCACGCGCGGCAGGCGCATCATGGCGCCCGCGCCCACAACCAGGTCTTCGCGGGAAAACTGCACCAACCGATCCACCGGCACACTGAATCCGATGGCGTGAAACAGCAGGTTGGTCACCACGCCCGAGCGGATGGTCATGCCCGGATGGGAGGGCGGATCAAATTTCAGCAGCCAGACATCGCCCTTGGCGTCCTTGATCCGGAAACCGGGCGTCACGCCGGCGGTCTTGGCGCCGATGATGGTCCACTGAGTGCTGCGGTCGGGCCCGGTCACCAGATCGCGCCCGTGGGCGGGGCCTTCGACAAGTTCGGCCGGGGTCAATGGCGTCAGGCCGATCCGGTTGGTGAACCAGGTCGAATTGACCACTTCGTCCAGCGAGTTGATGTCCGCGGCTTCCTGCGCCCGGTCGCCGGTGCCCACCCAGCGGAAAAATCGGCCCGGGTGCCAGAAGCGGGAGAACGGACGGCCGACAAAGGAGTCCACGGCGTAGGGCACCAGGCCCGGCTCCTCGAACTCAGGCGTGGGAATCGGCTCACGATCGTGCGCGTACCAGACCACCGGTTCGTCACGCAGAGGTTCCCGGGCATACGATGGCGCCGGGGCGACCAACAAGGCGCCAAGAGTACCCAACAGGGCCAACCAAATTATGTCAGTAGACCTTGGTCGGGTTCTTGCCATAGAGCATGCCTTTCTTGTCGTACTGGAACGTCTGGCTGAACTTCAGCCGGACAACCGTTTGCTCGCTGCTGAGCCCCACTTCGAAGCGGGCTCCGAATCCCCTCTCTGAATCGATCAGTCTCAAACCGGCCCCACCGGTGAACCTCAAATGATCCATGCTGATTTCCGCGGTCCGGTCATAAACCTGACCGATATCCGAAAAGAGATAGGCGTCCACACCCATGTCATCGCGGCCCCGGGCCACCCAGATGGGCCAGCGATACTCCGCCGAAAGGGCCATCGAACCCATCCCGTAAAAACGCAAGGAATGGAAACCCCTTAGTTCGTCGGGGCGCTGGAAGGTCACCAGACGCGTAAAGGGAATTTCCACCGGTCCCGTATTGGAAATGCGGTTGACGAAAGCCCGCAAGGCCAGGGTCCGGTCGGTGTGCCAGAGAGGAAAGAATTTCTCCAGATTGATATGATAGGTGAGGTACTGCAGCCGGCTGTCGTCGGTGGCCTCGAATAATGAAACGCCCAGCGACTGGAACCCCCCGCTGCGGGGTCGGCCCGTCTGGTCGGCGTTGTTGCGGTACATGGCCAGGCGCATGGTCAAGCCGTTGGATTGACCGGGGTATCCGAAGGGAATTTCATCCCCATGAACCCTGCCGAGGGACTGATGGATTTCGTAAACAGGTTCTAGAGCTTCGACCTTGGAAAAATAGGTGCGCAGCTCCAGCCCGATTTTATTGCCGACATCCTTATCCACCTCGAATCCGCCCCAGGTGGTGCGGCGATGATAATAGGACAGATCGCCGTCGATCGATTCCGGCCCCAGCCCGTAATACCTGGTCAGGTTTTTTTCATCGGTACCGGCGCCAATCTGCACGGCCCAGGTTTTTCCCAGGTTGAACAGGGTGCCGCCGGACAGTTCGTCGGCTTTCCGGGTGGACCGCGAGCCCTGAAGGAACAGCATGTTCCCCGGACCCAGGAAGTCGTGCCGGGTAACATCCAGACCCAGGGTGAAACCCTCCACGTCGCCGATGGAAATCACGGGCATGATGTAGGTTTCAAACGGGCCCTTGAGGCCCGGATATTCAGCGGCCGCCCCGAATAACCCCAGCTTGTCCATGCCGATGACCGTTTGATCAAGGCCCAGGTAAACGATGCGGAAGGGAATGCCGACGATCCAGTAGGGCACCATCACCGCCGTTTCCCATGCCGGTCGCGAGCGTTCCACCAAATCGGTGGAGACGCTGTCGTGACGGGCGGGCACCGGACCCCACAAACAATCCGTGTAGGCGCCCAGAGTATCGCTTGGCGCCTGGGTTCGGCCCCAGAAACCGGTCCTGGCCGGAGGCTGTTCCCTGGTTTCGTCCTGGGCCCGTGCCGTCCCAGCCCACATGACAAACAACGCCATCCCCAGGATCAGGGCCGTGGAAACGAACCCTGGTCCGGCAAACCGGCCATTGTTTTTTGTGGGAGTGCGAACGGTCAAAAACGGATCTTTCAGCTTAGGCGCCGGCCGCCCTTGAACCGGCGGCGCCAATAGGAATTGTTGAGACTTTCCGTGCGCACCGGAACGTGTTTCCGCGGAGCGTGAATGAACTTGCTGTGTCCCACGTAGATGCCCACGTGATCAATCCGGGAACCGTTCAGTTTGAAAAACACCAGATCGCCCGGCTCCAGGTCCTTGAGGTCCACATGGACCCCCGCGTAGGCCTGCTGGCCGGAAACCCGGGGAAGTTGGACACCCAGATTGTCATAGACGTACATGACCAGGCCGCTGCAATCGAACTTTTCGGGTCCCGAAGCTCCCCACTGATACGGTTTGCCCAACTGCTTTTCCGCCAGGGCCGCCGCTGCCATACCCAGGGAGGACCCGGATAAAGATTTCGCGGGCGGCGTACCCGGCGGAATGGCGGCAGATGTTTCCAGGGATGATGTTCCCGTGGCGCCCCGAAATTCCGGTTCCGGAAGGCCCGCACCTGGTTCACCCGGCGGCCTGTCGGATGGATACTCCTCCATGGAGGGAGGTGAGGTCACCTTCGCCTTTGGTTGGGAAACCGGAGCGGCGTCTCTCCGCAAAACCCGCTTGGGAGAACATCCGGTAAGGAGCAACCCCGCCAAAGCCGAAGCGAGGATAGCCAACACCAGTGAGCTTTTCCATAAATTGATACCCGGCACGGAATCCGTTCCTTTTGGGGCTGGTCATTCAGATTTCTGGCACCCGGACCACCCCCATGCTAGTTTAAGCGGACCATGAATGACAAGCATACAGACAAACCACAGGAATCCCCAGTCCTCGAAGTGACCATCGAAAAGCTGGTCACGGGCGGCGATGGGCTGGCCCGTCACGAAGGCCAGGCGGTCTTCGTGCCCCTGACAGCCCCTGGGGACCGGGTGCGGGTCGCGGTCAAGGAACGCCGTAAGGGATTCGTTAGGGCGACCATCGAGGAAATCCTGGAACCTGGGCCCGGCCGCCAGGAACCTCCCTGCCCCTGGTATGGGCAGTGCGGGGGATGCGACATGCAGCATCTGGATCCCGAGCATCAGCGCCGCGCCAAAGCCGACATCGTTGCCGACTGCTTCAAGCGCCTGGGCAAGATGGACGTCTCCGAACTGCTTGCCGGCCCCGAGGCCGGATTGGATCTGGGTTACCGGAACCGGATCCGCGTCTTTTCCAATCCCGTCAATCATTACGGCCTGATGCGCCGCGGGACCCACGAAGTGGTGCCCTTCGACAACTGCGCGCTGATGCCCGAACAGTTCAACAAGGACATCCTGCCTTGGCTGCGCATGCTTCCGCCCGCCGAACAGATCGTGGTCCGGATGGACGGACGCGGCGGTTGGCTGGTATCGGTCTTCGGACCGCCCCAGCGCCTGAAAGTCATGCGCAAGGTCCTGGCCTCCCAGCCCGAGAACGAGCCCCCGGCGCCCGGTTGCGA
>JAUVII010000260.1 GCA_030592845.1 Candidatus Krumholzibacteriia bacterium
AGAAAAAGGCCACCAAGAAAAAGGCCGCCAAGAAAAAGGTGACCAAGAAGAAGGCCACCAAGAAGAAGGCGACCAAGAAAAAGGTGACCAAGAAAAAGGCCACCAAGAAAAAGGCCGCCAAGAAGAAGAAGTAGTGGCTGCGTGAAGGTTTCTGGTCCTTTACGGGGCCCGGAACAGAAAACCGCCGGGGTTCGCCCCGGCGGTTTTTCCATATACGGTTCTGTTGTTATCCGATCCTGCCCTCAGTGGGGCATCTCCTGGGAATCTGCTTGCGGCTAGTGGCCCTGATCAGCCAGATGGGAGGCCCTGACCTGGGGTGGAACCGTGTCCAGGAATACGGTCATGCCCAAGCTGTAGGTCACGAAATTGACCATGTTGGAATAACCCAGTTCCTGGACATCGTAGGCAAAGTTCGTCAGGTCCACCTGGCCGCCGATCTGGAAATTATTGAAAAGCTCATAATTCAGTCCGAAGTTGCCCTCGAGATAGAGGCCGGTGACGTCCGGCAACTCGCTGTAACGGTTGATGAGCCCTCCCAATCCAAACCCGAGACGGGGGACAATACCAAAGAAGGTGGCCGGCTTGGCGTCATACATCAGGGCCAGACCGCCTTTGTACATCTTGTACCCACTGTCACTGTCGACGACCACCCGTTCGGATTTGTTCGGGGCATTGAGTGGGTCTTCGGTGTAGCGCATGGTGGTTACGGCTTCGCCGCTGGCGTAGGTTCCGAGAATATCCAGATGGAAGTCACTGGAAATATAGATGCCGATCCTCGCACCGTAGGCGGGGCCGGATTTGACTTCCTTGTGGGCTCCGGTGTAGTGCTCGGCGTCCTTGGATACAAGAAGGACATCCCCGTCGTAATAGCTGGGGTCCTGTGTCAGGAAACCAAGGATGTCCCCGGCGCCCTGTTCGAGAATGGTGCGGGGGGCGAGGTCCATGTTCTCAAGATATTTGGCTCCGGAAAAACTCCCGCCGAATACGGTGATGGTATACCCTTTGACCGTATAATCCTCGTAGGCCAGGATTTCTTCCTGGATGGGAGTCGACGCCGGCTGCTCCGCTTCCGTGGCCGCAGTTTCAGCGGGGGGTTCTTCCGTCTGCTCCTGGGCCATCAGGACGGGGCCGGTAAGTAAAAGACCCAGGGCCAATATCATAGACAGGAAATTTCTGAAATTCATCAAGTCACCTCAACCAGGCCGTGGCGCGTTAAAGGGCACCTGACTGCCTGACAGCTGGCTTTTTCGTGGGGCATTTTCGGCTAGGGACGGACGGCGAAACCGGTTCCGTAACCCGAATAACGGTAATGTGCCGGTCTGTTTGTGTCCAGAACTTTCCCCGGGCCGGATTCCGGTCGGGCCCTGTTGACAGCAACTTGTCAGGCTATTACCATTGCCTTTCGTCAAAAAATCCGTTCCGTGTCCGATTACACCCGAATGCGGTATCGAATTACGGCTCCCGGCAGCTGTTCCATTTCTTTGACCCCCCCGATCCTGGAGGATGCCCGTTGAAGACCTATCCCATGGAAAAGATCCGTAATGTGGCCCTGGTCGGCCCCCACGGCGTTGGCAAAACCAGCCTGGCCGATTCCATGCTCCATGTCACCGGCAAAGTCGGCCGCAAAGGCAACGTGGACGATGGCAGTTCCCATTTCGATTTCTTTGAGGAGGAAATCGACAGGAAGCAGACCGTTTCCGCGAGCATGGCCTGGGCGGAGTTCGAGGGCAACAAGATCAACATCATAGACACTCCCGGGGTGGACGATTTCCGTGGCGACGTTTACGCGGCCCTGAGGGTTGTCGAGGGTGTCATGTTTGTGGTCAAGGCGGACGGCGGATTCGAGGTCGCCTCGGAAAATCTTTGGAACCTGGTTCGTTCCACCGGGCTGCCCACATTCATCGTGGTAAACCGGATGCACAAGGAACAGGCTGACTGGCGGGCCGTGATGAACGGCCTGAAGGAACGGGTTGCCGGCGCGGCGCCCCTTCAGCTGCCCATCGGCAACGGGGACAGCTTCGAGGGCGTGATCGATCTGGTGACCATGAAGGCTTACAAGTCCACCGGCGAAAAATCCGTTGAAATCGACATTCCCGCGGACATGAACGACGCGGTGGAAGAAGCCCGTGAAATGCTGATGGACGCCGCCGCCAGCGCGGACGACGATCTGACCGAAAAATTCCTCGAGGAGATGACCCTCAGCGAAGAGGACGTCATCCTGGGCCTTAAAAAGGGAACCCTGGAAGGGACTGTCTATCCCGTCTTCTTCTCGGATGCCGAAAAGGAAGTGGGGGTGCGGTCGCTGCTGCGTTCGGCCAACAACCTTTTGCCGAGCAGCTTCTCGCGCACACGCAGTGAGATGAAGGGTGTGCGGGCCGGTATAGAAGAGGAGGCCTCTTTCACTCCCGGTGCTGATGGACCTGTTGTGGCTTTTGCCTTCAAGCGTCAGTACGAGGCACAGGGTGGAGACGTTACCTGGCTGCGCCTTTTCAGCGGCAGCATGAAATCGGGCGATACCCTGACCTGCACCGATGGCCGGGCCAGCGAACGCATCGGCCAGTTGAGCGTCATGGTGGGAAAAACCAAGGAAAAGATCGATGCCGCCGGTCCCGGCGACATCGTCCTGGCCGCCAAACTGAAAAACACCCATACCGGTGACTCCCTCACCTCGGGTGTCGATTTCTCGTTCCTGCCCATTAAGTATCCGGTCGCCACCAGCGCCGACGCGATCACTCCCGCCGTCAGCGGCGACGAGGATAAAATGGCCGCGGGCCTGAACAAGATTCGTGAAGAGGACCCCACGTTCCAGCTGATCCACCAGCCCCATCTGTCCCAGACGCTGCTGGCGACCCAGGGCGAGATCCACACCTCCTTTATCCTGGACAAGCTCAAGAAGCAGACGGGTGTGGCGGTGGAACGCAGGCGCCCCCGCATCAATTTCAAGGAGACCATCCGCGGCACGGCGGAAAAGCAGGGCCGGCAGAAGAAACAAAGCGGTGGCCGCGGTCAGTTCGGCGATGTCTTTATCCGCATGGAGCCCCTGGAGAGGGGAACGGGTTTCGAATTCGCCAACGAGATCGTCGGCGGCGTGGTGCCGGGCAAGTTCATTCCGGCTGTGGAAAAGGGCTGCCGTGAAACCATGCTCGAGGGCCTGGTGGCCGGCTATGAAATGGTCGATGTCAGGTGCGCGCTGTTTTTCGGGTCCTTCCACAATGTCGATTCGAGTGAAGCGGCCTTCAAGATGGCCGCCCGCAAAGCTCTCAAGGGGGCCATCGATGACGAGGCCGACAAGTTGCGGCCCGTCATTCTGGAACCGATCATGCAGGTGAAGATCGTCGTGCCCCAGACCTACATGGGCGACGTGATGGGCGATGTCTCCACCCGGCGCGGGGCCTTGCAGGGGACCGATGCCGACGGACCCTACCAGGTCATCATCGCCAACATTCCCGAGGATGAGCTTTACCAGTATGCAACCTCCCTGCGGTCCTTTACCCAGGGGACGGGTATCTTCACCATGGAATTCTCCCACTACGCCGAAGTGCCGGGAGACGTGCAGAAGCGGTTGGTGGACGAACACAAGAAGACCCAGACCGCCGAAGAATAGGGAGGGACCATGTCCGGACATTCCAAATGGGCGAACATCAAGCACCGCAAGGGCGCTCAGGACGCCCGGCGGGCGAAGGTTTTTACCCGTCTGATCCGAGAAATCACCGTTGCTTCCCGTCAAGGCGGCGGTGACGTGGAAGCCAATCCCCGTTTACGCTCGGCGGTCCTGACCGCCCGTGGTTCGAACATGCCCAACGACACCATCACCAAGGCCATCAAGCGGGGTACCGGTGAACTGGGTGACCTGATCATCGAGGAAGTCAACTACGAGGGTTATGGGCCCGGCGGGGTGGCAATCCTGGTGGAATGCCAGACCGACAACAAGAACCGGACGACCGCCGAAGTCCGGCACGCCTTCACCAAGTTCAACGGCAACCTGGGCGCCAACGGGTGCGTCTCCTACCT
>JAUVII010000253.1 GCA_030592845.1 Candidatus Krumholzibacteriia bacterium
CCTGCATCTCGGCGGGTTCCTCGAAGGGACCCATCACCGTGTCGTGGCGCAGCAGGTAGGCCAGGGCGGCCGAATCGGCCAGGTCGTTGATGGCCACGACCTCGACGCCCTCTTTCGGGTTCAGCAGACGGAAGACCGAGCGGCCGATTCGTCCGAAGCCGTTGATTGCAATTCTCATGACTTGACCTCCCCGGTGCCGATCAAGGCGGCCATTTTCTTGGCGGTTTCCAGAAGGCGGTAGGCGTAGGCCCAGCCGTTGTCGTACCAGATAATGCTCTTGATCAGCCCGTTGTTCAGGGAGAGGGTCGCCAGGGAGTCGATCACACCGGAGTGCGGGTTGCCGATCACGTCGCTGGAGACGATCGGTTCCGTGGTATAACCCAGCAGTCCCTTGTACTTGCCCCCGGCGGCTTCGGCGAAGATCGCGTTGTACTCCTCGGCTGTCAGCGGCTTCTCGAGTTCCACCACCAGGTCGAGGTTGGATCCCGCGGCCACCGGAACGTTCAGCGCGATGCCGTCGACCTTGCCCTCCAATTCGGGTATCAGCTTCATCACCGCTTTTGGGGCCCAACTGGAGTTGGGGATGATGTTCTGCGCGGCGGACCGGCTCCACCTCAGGTCGGCGCCGGCGCTGTCGCTCAACTGCTGATCGCTGGTGTAGGCGTGGACCGTGGTCATGGTGGCCCTCTTGAGGCCGACTTCCTCGTGCAGCACCTTGAGCACCAGGGCCAGCGCGTGGCAGCTGCTGCTGCCGTTGGAAACGATCCGGTCCTCGGCGGTCAGTTCGTGGTCGTTGACCCCGTTGATGACCATGCGGTCGATTTCACCGACAGACGGCGTGGAAAGAAGCACGGCCTTGGCGCCGGATTCGAGGTGGCGCTCCAGCACCCGGCGGGTACGGAACTGCCCGGTGGCCTCGATCACGATGTCGGCTCCCAGCACATCCCAGGGCACTTCCCCCGGACGGGTGCCGTGCACTAATCGGGTGCGCTGGTGTTCCGAAACCAGGGTGTGGCCTTCCTGGCGCAGATCGCCATCGAACAGTCCCTCCACCGTGGTGTGTTTGGTCAGATAGACCAGGGTTTCGGCGTCGGCGACATCGCTGACGGCCGCAAAAGTCACATCGGGATCGTCGTGGGCGATCCGGAACATGTTCCGTCCCAGGCGACCGAATCCCATAATTCCCAGTTTCAAGGCCATGGTTTACTTCCTCGGGTTAAAAGATGTGTTGGTTATCAGATGATAGGCACGAGCAGGGCTATCCTCAACTCGTTTGGTCGATTTAATTTCATTTTACGAAAAATTCATCCAGGGCGATCCCGCCGGTCAATTCAGGAAGCCCCGGATGGAACCGAGGGTCAGGTAAATGGAGTCCCTGCCGTCCTCGGACCTTCCATAGGATGCGGCCAGGGGACCGAGGCTGGTCCGGGCCACCAGGGTAACCAGGCCGCTGTACAGCAGGTCGTCCCAACTCATCATGTCATAATCGCGCCAGGCGTTGCCGGCCTCCAACTGGACCCCGACGTAATACGAGTTGGTAAAGGGGCTCATGTTACCCGCGAATTGATGGTACCACGCAACCTTGGCCAGGCCGAACACCGCGCCGCGGAGCTGATCCTTGGCGTAACCGGACAGCCGGCCCAGGCCCCCCAGGGTGAACATCGCGAATTCGGGAAGGTCGGTCTTCATGGCTGTTCCGCCCTCGAAAGCCATGTAGATGGTATGTTTGTTGAAGGTATGGGCCCCCGCTATTCCACCGTTCAGTTTGGTGAAATCCAGGCCGGAACCGAATTCCGGTCTTTTCTGGTTAACCTGGATCAGGGCTTCGAATCCGCGCCGGGGAAGAAACGCCAGGTCGTACATGTCAATGGCCAGCCTGGCCACGTAACCGCCTCCGGTCCCCTCGAACTCGGCAAGGCTGAGGCCGGTCCTGTCCCGGGAGTCCAGGTGGCCGTATTCCAGACCGGCCCGGATTTCCCCGTAGTGACCGAGCCGGAACCCCAGTTCGGGTTTGATGCTGAATTCCGTGGTCTTGTATTCCCCCCATTTGTGGTTTTCGAAATACCAGTCCTTGATGTCCATTTCGGCCTTGCCGGTCAGGGCAAAAAACGGAATCCGTCGCCAGGTCAGGGGCTGATAGTATTCCGATTGCACGAGGGCGTTTTTTCCCAGCTGGACATCGGTCCGCAATTCCGCGCCGAAGCGGTTCATCTCCAGGCGGGTCCAGCGCATGCGAGCCTGGATATTGCTTTTGCCGCCCTCGCCGCCCTCGTAGGACAGTCCGAAATTGATGATGTTGGGGGAGTAGTACTTTTCGTTGGCCACGACGATCAGAACCAGTCCGTCACCCTTCTTTCGCAGCTCGAAATCCAACAGCTCGAACACGCCGAAATCATAGAGTTTGGCCAGGTCGAATTTCAGTTGGTCGAGGTCAAGTTCCTGACCCGTCTTCTGTTTGATGTTCCTGAGGATGGCTTTGTCGTGTACCCGGGTATTGTTGACCAGGGTGATGTCATCGATCATTAATTTCCCGATTTTCCGGGGGGCGTGGGCCTCCAGGTGGGCCTGGTAGTCGGCGGGGCTTACCGACAGGGCCTTCAGTTGTTCAGCAACGGTTTCGGTGGCAATACGTCCGGGTTCAATGGTTTCACCAACACGGATGAATTCCCGCGAGGAGATGCCGGTCAGGTCGGGCTGGATGATGATGTCGGCATTGAGCAGCTGGGGGTCCACGTTTTGCCGCGCTCCGATGATTCCTTTTTGGTTATTGATGCCCATGAGTGTTTTGAGGTTCTTGGGATCGGTGTTTTCAGGAAGTCCCCCGACATCCACGGCGATGACGATATCGGCGCCCATGGCGCGAACCACATCCACGGGCAGGTTGCGGGCCAGGTAACCGTCCACCAATAGTTTGTCATCCCAATGAACAGGCGGAAAGACACCCGGAATACTCATGCTCGCGCGCACGGCCTTGAGCAGGTTGCCCTGGTCCGGTACAAACATCTTGCCGGTCTGCAGGTCGGTTGTCACCGCGCGGAAGGGGTAGGCCAGGTTATCGAAACCGTGGTGCCCGGACAGGTAGAGGGCTGGACTGCGGAAAGCGAAACTCAGCTTCTGTCCCGCGACCACTCCCGACGACAGGACGATGCGGTTTTTCCAGCCCCATTCGACGGGAATGAAGGCCGCCGAATCATCCTGCTTGCGGCGGTAAATCCTTTGGGTGCGTTCCGGCCGGTCGGAAAACAAATCGTCCCAGTCGACCCCGACCACGATGGTTTCGATCTCTTCAGGCTGGATGCCGACGGCATACAGGGCGCCGACGATAGATCCCATGCTGGTACCGACCACGTAGTCGATCGGCACATTCATTTCCTTCAAAACCTGCAGGACCCCGATGTGGGCGGCGCCTCGGGCCCCGCCGCCTCCGAGGGCGACACCGATCTTTGGCCGGCCGGTGGCTTGATCGCCGGTTTTATTATCTTCAGCGGCGGCCATTCCGAAAGGAAAGGAAGCCAGGAACATACCCAATAGGAGGGCCAAAATCAGTCCCGAATGGTGGAATACAAATCTGCCTTGGGTCATGGTCAATTTCCATTTCGGAAGCTATTTTGGAACAAATGGATCGCTTTTTCTGCCAAAGGAGTGCAATTGTAGGGTTATTGGGGGTAAATCGAAAGGAAATTCTCCCAGTGGGGCCCATTCAAAAATACCCAGGCTGGTGCGAAAATATGATATAATATTAGATCAACAGGAAAATATCCATGGGGATGTTGTCGCCAGGACCTCTTGGCGTGAAACGGAGATTCGAAAGTATGAAATCCACTCAAATTCTGTTCAGGCTGTCGGCCCTCCTGATTTTGGCCATCAGCCTGGTATTTCCGGCGTCTGGCCTTGGGGCCCAGGCATATGTCCTGCCCATCGATGTGGATTCATCCGTGGCCGCCCGCAGCGACCGGCCGGTGGATGCTCCGGTGGATCTGACTGCCTATCTGGCCCTGGTGGGAGGATCCCTGGACCTCAACAGCCTGCAGGTCGCCGAAGTTGATTTCGCCGGCACGACCATCGACTCCGGAGTTCTGTTCCAGTTCGACCCTGACCCGGGATTTGATCC
>JAUVII010000360.1 GCA_030592845.1 Candidatus Krumholzibacteriia bacterium
ACTACTTCAGGGATGAATCCGGTTCCGAGGGCATCGACATGATCAAGTTCTGGGAACACAGCATCGCCGTGGCCAGCATCAGCAAGGTCATTGCCGAGGACCGCCGCCTCCATCACCGCGAGGAAGCTTTCGTCGCCGGCCTGCTGCACGATGTGGGCAAGCTCATCGAGAAAAGCTATTTCTCATCGGACTTCGACGAGATCTGCGTGACCGCCGATGATGAGGACCTTACCTGGTTCGAAGCCGAAAAGAAGCTGTTCCCCATCCACCACGGCACCATCGGCAAAACGGTTTTCCGCAGCTGGAAATTCTCGCCGAACGTGGTTGACGCCGTGCAGTTCCACCACCGGCCAGGCGCCTCCTCCAGCGCCCCCGAGCTGACGGCCCTGGTCCATGTGGCCGACTACATCGCTTATGAATTGGGTTACGGGGCTCCAGGTGCCCGGGGACCTCAAAATTGTGACCCGGAAGCTCTCAGAATTATGGGGATTACCCTGGATGAGACCCTGGAATACCACGAGCGGATCCGCGAAGAGATGGAGCGGTCCCTTGACCTCCTGGATCTTGTGGGGTAGGCCCCATGGGATTCCGACCCTCATTGGAACGCCGCAACCGGATCATCAGGAAACTCCGGTACGTACTGGCGAATAAAACCGGCTCGGTGAAAACCCGGGTCGCGGCCGGCGCTCTGCTGATGACCGCCTGCACCCTTGTTTCCCTGCAGTGCAATCCCATGGTCGCGAATGAAAGCGTGCCGGGTCTGGTGTTGGAGATCGATGCCCGCGGAATTCAACCGGCCGAAACGGACCAGCCCCACTCCCGCGTCCTGATCGCGGTCGGGGACAGCACCGAAACCCACATCCTTCTTCCGCCCCCGGTTCCCCTTCCCGGCCACTTCATTCCCCTGAAGGCCGCCCATTACCGGAAGGGAAACGTGGAGTACTCCCTGGATCTGGAGAAATGGCTCCTGGAAGGGCCTTCCTAGACGAGATAACCTGTCGCTGATTGACCACCTGTTTTTATATTATGTCATTCTCCGGGAACCCCATTATACATCGTTGGCGATGTAAGCGGGGTGGCATGGACTTCATGGTTCCGGCATGACAAATGCAATATCCCAAAAGACACGCAACAAGCCCTTTCCGCAGCAGGCATCCCCAACTTAACACCTCCCCACTTGACAAGTGCTACCTCCGGAGGTAACGTTTACCAATGACGAAGGTCCGGCGCGGAGGGTCTGTTATGAAAATCCAATCAGTGAAAACCAACAACCACAAGCGGGCGTTTGAAATCGTCACCAGGCGCCAACCGTATCTGTTTCCGTATTCCAAGGCCCGCCCCTCACCCGATGCCGATGACCCGGTTGTCGAGACTTCCATCGATAAAGAACTCGGCCGTGAAGCTATTAATTTTAAACTCGCCTCCGGTAATGAAGGCACCATCCATATTGAACAGGTTCTCGAATACAATCAGGACCCAGGCTACCTGCGCGACCTGCTTCTCTATAAACTGACTGTCGCTGCAAAAAAGAGTGTCGAACACAGCAAATTGTCCAAGCGGGAAATCATCCGTCGCCTCGGCACTTCACCAGCACAGTTTTATCGTCTTCTGGATACGACCAACTATCGCAAATCCGTCGACAAGGTGCTTTTCCTGTTACATGTACTGGACTGCGAAGTTGATCTCGTCGTTCGGGGCA
>JAUVII010000168.1 GCA_030592845.1 Candidatus Krumholzibacteriia bacterium
CCTACCTGGGGTTGGATCCGGCTTGCACTTCCTGCCATAAGGATGTCCATCGTGCCGCGGATCAGGCGGGGGGTGCCGCGGTGAAAGCCTGTACCGATTGCCATGACACCGGCAAGTGGCGGCCGGCGCCGTTGTTCGTTCACGAAAAAACCGGGTTTCCCCTGACCGGCAAACACCAGGCGGTTGATTGCGCCAAGTGCCATGTCCCGGCCGACGATTCGCCTTCCCTCGTATTTGCCGGGTTGTCCCATACCGCCTGTACTGATTGTCATAAAGATCCCCATGCCGGTGCCTTGGGGCCGGATTGCCGCCAGTGCCACGTCATCGAAGGCTGGCTTTTGATTCAGGGGGATGCGTTTGATCATTCCCGCACACGCTATCCGTTGCTGGGCCGCCATGCTGCCGTGACCTGCGCGGGCTGCCATTCCCAGGAGCGGAAAAAACCGGATTTCACGGCCTGCTCTTCCTGCCATGGCGACGCCCACGACAGTGCCGGGCTGGCCAGGCCCCGCCTGATGCAATGTGAAGAATGCCACACGGTTGAAGGATTTAAACCGGCTGGCTTTCCCCTGTCCAAACACGCTGAAACGACTTTCCCTTTGAGCGGCGCGCACCGGGCCACTCCGTGCAATGCGTGCCATCAACCTCTGGTTGCGGAGGCCGCGAATCTGGTTCCCGCCCATGGCGCCTGCACCGACTGCCACCAGGATCCCCACCTCGGCCAGGCCGACAAGTACATGACGGACCGAGGCTGTGTCTCGTGTCACGATCAGGAAAGCTGGCGCGGGGTCGCTTTCGATCACGGCCTGACCGGATTTGCCCTGGAGGGCAGGCATCAGGCGACCGCTTGTCTCACTTGCCACCCACGGGCTGAATCAGGGGTCGGTTTTTCCGGTCTGGCCAAGAATTGCGCGGGCTGCCACAACGATGTGCATAAGGGCCAGTTTGCCGACAAGTTGACCGCCGACGGCCAGGCCGTAGCCTGCGATCGATGCCACGTGACCGTGGATTGGCTGGCGGAAAAATTCGACCACGATCGCGACAGCAGCTTCGCCCTCAAGGGCGGGCACGAAAGGGTGGCCTGCAAGGTCTGCCACCTTCCGGTGGAAACCGGCAACGAGCGGCTGCTCCACTTCAAGCCGCTGCCGGCGGCCTGCAAGGATTGCCACGTCAACGTCTCGGGATCCGAAGGGGCCAACCGATGAAGCGTCTCCTGTTGATATTCCTGATGATTCCCTTGGCCGGCTTCGGCCAGGAAAACGGATCTGCCGGGCCCCGGGTCGGCAATCCCCATGGGGACATGAAACTGGACTGCATGCTGTGCCACACGGAGCAGTCCTGGGATGAAGAAGGACGGGCCAAGGAATTCGACCACACCGTTACCGGGTATGCCCTCGAGGGGCTTCACCAGCACGCCCGGTGCCGCGACTGCCATCAGGAACCGGTGTTCGCCCACGTCGGGACGGCCTGCGCGGACTGCCATCAGGATATCCATCGCGGGCGGCTTGGTCCGTCCTGCGCGGATTGCCACAACCCGGCCGGTTGGGTGGATCGGGACCAGATGCGCAGGGACCACGACGCCACCGCCCTGCCTTTGGTCGGTGCCCACGAACGTGTGGATTGCGATGCCTGTCATTCGGGGGCGGTGAGTTCGGATTACGTCGGAACACCCTTCGACTGTTTCGCCTGCCACGCGGACAATTACCACGCGACGACCAGTCCGGACCACGAGTCGTCGGGATTCGGGACCGATTGCATCAAGTGCCACGGCGTCTTCTCCGCGACCTGGGGCTCGGGTGATTTCATCCATTCGGCGGCGTTCCCTTTGACGGGGGCCCACCGGTTCCTCGAATGCCTCTCCTGTCACGAGGACGGTTTCGCGGGCACCCCCACCGACTGCGTGGCCTGCCACCGGGATGATTACGACGGATCCGTGGATCCGGCTCATTTGTCCGCGGGTTTTTCGACGGACTGCCGGGCCTGTCACACGACTTCGGCCTGGAAACCGGCCACCTTTGATCACAATACGACGGCGTTCCCACTGACCGGGGCGCATCGTACTTTAGATTGTTTGGCCTGCCATGATTCCGGCTACACGGGCACGCCCACGGATTGTTTCGCCTGCCACCAGGCCGAATATGACGGCACAACGGATCCCAATCACATGGCGTCGGATTTCCCGACATCCTGCACCAACTGCCATTCGACTTCTTCCTGGATACCGTCCACCTGGGACCACGATCCGTTGTTCCCCATCGACAGCGGGGCTCACAAGGGGATTTCATGTATGGAATGCCATGTGGTTCCGACGAATTACTCGGCATTCGAATGCATTCTCTGCCATGAGCATCCACGCGATGATATGGATGCCGATCACCGGGAGGTCTCGGGTTACGAGTATCTGAGTTCGGAGTGCTTCCGCTGCCATCCGCGGGGGACTCATTGATGGTGCGCCGCCTGGCCTTCCTGGTTTGTGTTCTGGTCGCCGGACTTTCGGGTGTCGGCGTGGTCGGCGCCGAGGAAGTGACCTACGGGGTCCGTTACCTGTCGGCGGAGCATGTCTATCTCGATGCCGGCAGCGGTGCGGGACTGACCGTGGGCATGACGGTCCGGGTTGTGCGCGAGGGCAAGGCGGTCGCGGAACTCGAAGTGGTTTTTACAGCGGAGCATTCTGCGTCGTGCCGGATCGTCAGTGGGGTGGCGGAGATTCAGGCGGGTGACCGGGTTGTATACGAGGTGGCCGAGGTGGCCCCCGCCGTTGTTGTTGCCCCGCCACGTCAGCGAACGCGGGCGGGGTTTGAAAAAGACACCCAGGTGGTGTCGAAAAAGGGGCCGTCGGTGAGCGGCTCGGTCGCCCTGCAGTGGGATCACAGCGACGAAACCGACGACCGCGGCCTGGAAACCAACCTGTACAGCCTGCCCTTCCGGGTGCGGGTGACCCGTTTGGGAAACCAGATGGATTTCCGTGCCCGCGGATCGGTTCGCCGCATTCAGCGGTCGGGATATTACTCCTCGACTCCGGATCAGGAGTGGCGCAATCGCATCCAGGAAGTGGCCCTGGTGCGTGACGGCCGCGAACTGGACTGGCATTTCGCCGTGGGCCGGGTCGGTGGACGCTACACCTCCGCGGCCGGGCCTTTCGATGGGCTGAGTTTCAATCGCCGCGTGGGCAGCGGCATTCGTCTGGGAGCCTTCGGCGGTTTTGCGCCAGAGTGGGGGGACCTTGGGTTCGGTACGGATGACCACCTGGCTGGCGTCACCTTTCATTTGAACCATCGAGTGGGTAATGGAAGCCTTTTGGATATGGTCGTGGCCGGCGTGGGCCGGTATCGCTCGGGTGAAATCAGCCGCGAGTATTTGACCATGACCACGACCTGGAATTCGGGCCGCCGGTTGAGTCTTCTGCAGGCGGCCGAGTTTGATTTCAACCGCGGATGGCGCAAGGAAGCCGCCGGCTCCAGCTTTTCGGTTTCGAGCCTGGCGTTGACCGGCCGCTACCGTTTCACGCGTGGGATCGATATCAATCTCGGTTACGACGACCGCGTTCCGGTGCGCACCTGGGAAACAAAATCACTTCCCGACAACCTGTTCACCGAGGCCGGCCGCGTGGGCTGGAGGGCGGGGTTGAACCTGCGTTCGGCCAGCGGAATCGGGTTGAATCTTTCCGGCACTTTGCGGGATGATAACCGCACCGGCGAAACCAGCACCTCGTGGAGGGCGAGGGCGTACGCGCCCAACTGGCCGGTTAACCGACTGAGCCTGGATGCCTCGGTGCGCGGCTTCGACGGACCCTACCTTTCGGGCTGGGCGCCGATGCTGGGCGCCACCAAAACCACCACCGGGGGGCTGCGGCTTCGCCTTGAAGGTGGTTATTATGAGTACTCGGGCAGCGTGGGCGACGAACAGCGTTCCAACAGCTGGGTGAAGGTGGGAGCCTCGCAGGAATTGTCATATCACTGGTCCGTGGGCGCCGACTACCGCCACGACTGGGGCGACGACATCGCGGGCCGCCGCTGGTTCCTGGAAATGCGCCATCGTTTCTGATTCCCTTCATACCTGCTTACACGGGGGCAAGCGTGGAAACAATCCTGATATGGGCCGTGGTTTTGGCGTTGGGTATCACCAGCGTGTCCATCTATACGGTCCGGTTTCGCCGGCAAAGGGTGCTCGATACCCAGCGGCTGAAACAGACGCGCGAACTGGGCATGGACAAAGCCTCGGGCCAGTACCCGTTGATCGACGCGGGGGCCTGCATCGGCTGCGGCACCTGCGTGGCCGCCTGTCCCGAAGGTGATGTGCTGGGTGTCGTGCTGGGCAAGGCCGTGGTAATCAATGGCGCCCGCTGCATCGGTCATGGGAAGTGTGCCGAGGCCTGTCCTGTCGGCGCCATCGAAGTAGGCCTGGGCGACATCACCAAACGCGACGACATCCCCCTGCTGGATGAACACAACCAGACCAACGTGCCGGGCATCTGGATCGCGGGGGAGCTGAGCGGCTTCGCCCTGATCAACAACGCGGTGGAGCAGGGCAGCAAAGTCATGAAGCGGATCGCTGCGGTGCGGGGACCGGTTTCCGCGGCCACTTCTTCTGACGATGGGATTCTCGATGCGGTGATCGTGGGCGCCGGGCCCGCTGGCATGAGCGCCGGTCTGGTGGCCTCCGAACAGGGGTTGTCCTGTGTAATTCTGGATCAGCAGGGAGCCGGCGGCACGATTTTGCAGTATCCGCGGCGCAAACTGGTCATGGTCCAGCCTGTGGAGATACCGCGTTTGGGCAAGTTGCTCCGCCACGAATATTCCAAGGAAGAACTTCTGGAGATATGGGGAAAACTCCATTCTGATTTTGGCCTCGATATCCGAACCCGTGTGCGGGTGACCGGCGCGACCGGTGAGGCTGGCAATTTTGTGGTGCAGTCTTCGGCGGGTGAATTCCGTTGCCGCAACGTGATCCTGGCCCTGGGCCGACGGGGCACACCCCGCCGACTCAACGTCCCGGGCGAAGATCTCGCCAAGGTCGCCTACAAACTCATCGACGCCGAAGCCTACAAGGGCCGCCGGGTGATGGTGGTGGGCGGCGGCGACTCGGCGGTGGAAGCTGCCATGGGTCTGGCCCACCAGGAGGGCTGCCGGGTGACGCTTTCGTACCGGAAGGCCGAGATGATGCGCATCAAACAGCGCAACGCCGACCGCATTGCCCCGCTGATCGCGGACGGGACACTTGATTTCCAGGGCGCGACAACCGTGTCTTCAATCCATGAAGACAAGGTGGCGCTGGATGGCCCGGACGGACCGGTCATCGTGCCTAACGACGAGGTGTTTATTTTGGCTGGAGGGATTCCCCCTTTCGGTTTCCTACGCGAACTGGGCGTGAAATTCGGCGGTGATCAGCCGGACATCGCGGCTGCCGCGGGTTAGGTCCTCAACCTCCCTTCATGATGCAGCCGGTGACACCCGGAACAGAGGGTAATCAGATTATCCAAGGTGTTTCCGCCACCATGTGACCTGGATTTGATGTGATGAACCTCCAAAAACCGGCTGTTCCCGCACCCGGGAGCCTGGCACCGATAACGGTCGCGGCGGAGAACTTCGGATCGCCGGCCGGGCGTGATAGTGGCGGTGTTGGGTTTGCCCGGTTGTTTGATGCGGGCGTCGCACTCGGCGCGTCTGGCGTCGGCATCGCATAATTCCAACTCGCCGCGGCTTGTTTGCACTGACATTTTGGAGCACTCGGGGCACCGGTGGACATGAATCTGGAATGGCGGTGAAAAAACCCGCCGGCGGGTTGATTTGGTGGAATCCTTTTTGTTGTCTTGGGTTACGTCGTTTGATGTTCCACGGACCAGCTCATCCAGACCAGCCAGCAAAGTATCGACCCGGGAAGCGCCCGCGGGAACGGCCCCAATTTTCCGGACTTTCTCCATCAGCGCTTCAAAGCGGGCAAACTGTTCCGGAGTCATTTCCAGGGCTACGCGAACGGGCGCTTCGGCAGCCAGTTTCTTTTCGGAAGGGCTCTCCTTGAGAAGACTGCCCTGACCAATTTCGGTTTGCCGCCGACGGGCCTTGGCCTTGACCCGTTTAACTTTTTGGGCCAATTCCCTGCGGCCGGTTTTCGAAGCTTCGGCGACCCAGTGCTCCTCGGTCACGGGGGTGGCGATTTTGATGATTTCCACAAGCTTGGTGTAACCGAGATTACCGTCGGCCAGCGATTTTTTTACCGCGGGCAACTGTTCGAGCTTGCGAGCCAATCGAATGAAATCACCGGCTCTGGTTTTTGAGAATTTCAATTCCGCGGCAGCGTACTGGGGCATGTTGGAATAGCCCAACATGCGGTAAAGGCGGCGGGTCATGATGTCGGCAAACCAGAGTACGGCGCGGTGCTTGGCGTCATCCATCTCACGGATGGCGGTTTTAAGGGAGGAGTCGGCGACAGCGGCGGATTGACCGGCCTGGAAACCGGCTTCGGCGGCGATTGTTATCATGGCGTTTTACCAATCTGGGAGGAAAAACCAATATAGCGAACAAAAGACGAAAAAGCCAGAAAAAACTATCCAAGGGGAGGAAATTTCCGCTATTAAGTAACCGACCGTTTAAACAGCAAAGAGTTGAAAGGCCAAATCAATGCCCCTGGAAATACATCCCCGATCCCGCTGGACCGAACTGGTCCTGAACCAGCCGCCCCGCAACGTGCTGGACCGGGAGATGCTCACCGCGCTGGTCGGCGCTCTTGATGAACTGGCGGCGGCCGACGCGCCCGTCCTGTTGATCAAGGCCAACGGCAAACACTTTTCGACGGGCTATTCGATCAAGGATATTCCGGAGGAGATTTTTCACCGCGACCCCGGTGTGCGCGCGTTGGCGCCCTTCGAGCAGTTGATGGACCGCCTGACTAATTATCCCGCACCCATCGTGGCGGCGGTACAGGGCGACGCCTACGGCGGGGCGGTGGAACTTTTGGCCTGCTGCGACCTGCGGGTGGCGGCCGAGGGTGTGCGGCTGGGTGTTCCACCGGTGAGGTTGGGCCTGGTCTACAGCCACACGGGGTTACGAAGAATGATCCGCGGCTTCGGCTCGCCCATGGTGCGTGAGATGTTGATGACGGGGGAGGCCATCACCGCTAAAAGGGCGTTCCATGTGGGATTTTTCAACCGGTTGGTGGCGGCGGAGGCACTCGATCAGAGTGCGAATCAGCTGATGGAAACGATGGCCAAAGGCGGACCCAGCGCGTTAAGGGGAACGCGGCGCATCCTCAATCTGTTGGAAGAAGCGGAGGTGCTGCCGGATGAAGCGCTCAACGAGATCGCGGAACTCAGGCACGCTTCGTGGTCGGGTGAGGAATTCGTCAAAGCGCGGGACGCGTTTATCGACAAGAGGCCTTCGCCGTTTGCAGGGGAGGAGTAG
>JAUVII010000068.1 GCA_030592845.1 Candidatus Krumholzibacteriia bacterium
GTTACGCAGGATCAGTCGCTGGGGTTCACGGACCCGAATTGAGAGAAAGAACAACCAGACAAACAGGAGGAAAGAATGAAGTCAAAAGTCTACAGCGGAACCACGGATCCCCAGGCTTGGATTCAGCACCCCACGGTGAAGAACCAGATTTTCATAGATGTCGACACGTCCCAATGCGAATTCAAGGAAACGCCCCTGTATGTCTGCTCGTTGGAGGGCAAAAGCCATCACTGGTCCACGACGGGGGGATCCTCGATCTATCAGGCGAGTCCCACCAGTTTTCGGATCAATCTTCGCAATGCGGTATCCTCCTTTGTGGAGGGCAGTTGCGATTACTGTCCCCTGCAGGCGGAGACCGCGAAACATCACGAATGGCGAATAAACTGGATGGCCGTTGAAAAAGACGAGGCCTGCGACGATTGAAGTTGCGGCCCGGTATAAATGTTTCTGCTGTCCATTTTCATTAATTCAGGGATATGATGCGGCTCCAAACCGGAAGGAGTTCGATATGATATCCCTGTTCGCTCTTTGGCTGCCCATCGTGCTGTCCGCCGTGGCGGTGTTCATCGTCAGTTCCATCATTCACATGGTATTGAAGTACCACAACACCGATTACGGGAAAATCCCCTCAGAAGACGGTGTGATGGAGGCCATGCGCGGCTTCAATATCCCGCCGGGGGATTATGTGCTGCCCCACGCCGCCTCCATGGGCGAAATGGGCTCGCCCGAGTTCAAGGAAAAGCAGAACAAGGGACCAGTGGCGTTCATGACCGTGATGCCCAACGGGCAGTGCGGCATGGGCCGGAGTCTGATTCAATGGTTCCTGTTCAGTCTGTTGACGGGAATCTTTGTGGCCTACATCACGCGCATGACGATTCCCGCCGGCGCGGACTACCTGCTCGTGCACCGGGTGGCCGGGGCGACGGCTTTCTGCTGCTACGGCATGGCTCACCTGTCGAATTCGATCTGGTACAAAAAATCGTGGTCAGCGACCATGAAGAACGTATTCGACGGCCTGGTCTACGGATTGGTGACCGGTGGTATGTTCGGGTGGTTGTGGCCCGCAGCCTAACGCTTTTATCATAGCGGGAAAGGGCCCCCATGGGCCCTTTCTCTTCCCTGTCACTTGACCAGGGCAACTCGCAAAACATCCACCTGTGTGCCCACCTCCAACCACAGGATATAAACCCCCGCCGCCACTTGGTGGCCACCGTCATCCCGACCGTCCCAGGCCGCATCACGGCGGCCCGGTTGTTCCACAGCGCCCGCCTTCAACACCCTGACGAGCCGCCCCGCCAAATCGTAAACCCGCAGGTTCACAGCGCCGGGAGCGACCAACTCGTATAGCACCGCAGTCGATGGGTTGAAGGGATTCGGTTTGCAGGCCACCAACCGCGATACCGGTGCGGCAACCAGATTCTCCTCCACCGGTGAAACGGAGCAATTTACACCCAGGGCGCCGATCTGGCCGCAGGTCGGATTTTGGGCGGCGGAACACATGGAAACGCTGTCCAGATGGAAGTCCCCCGCCGGATAGTTGCAGAAGTACGGGTCACCCGCGAAATTTCCGTCGACCATGTACCATCCGGCAATGAAATCTATCCAGTCACCGCCCGGATGCCCGTAGATGTCGCAGCAGGCAAAGGTAGGGTTGCAGTCGTCGCTGTACCGGCCGACCACCGAACCGGTGTAATTGAAGGCGATGATGGTGTTCTCGAAGGTTGGGGACGAGTTGTTGCGGAACCAGACGGCCACGCCTTCGGGAGCGTGATTTTTTACAATGGTACAGCGGGTGAAGACGCATTGGGCGTTCCCGTAGCACTCCACACCGCCGCCGGTTTCCGTGGCCCAGTTCGATTCAAACATGCAATCGGTCACCGGACCGTAAGCGTAGGTGAACATCACCCCTCCGCCCTTGGCCGCGGTGTTGGAGTAAAAACGGCACCCATCGATGGTGGGAAAACTGTTGACCACGAACAGGGCGCCGCCGCCCCGATTGTCGGCGATGTTGAAGCTGAAGTACGAATCATCGATGTCTGGTGAAGAGAAGTTGCGGGCGAACAGGCCGCCGCCGTCGTCACCGGCTTCATTACTTCCAAAGCTGCAACCGTCTATTACAGGCGAGGAATAGTCGATGCAGGCCAGGCCGCCGCCGTCGATCACGGCGACACAATCGATGATCACGATATCCAGGAACGTGGGGGAACTGCCTTCACATAAAATGCCGCCACCGGAATCCGCGGCATATCCACCGTGGATGGTAAGTCCTTCGACCACGGTTCCTGCTCCCTCCCCGTCATTGAAATGGATACCCCGGCGTGGCGTGGAGAGACTTCCCTCGCAGGCGATTTCATAGTCGGCCGCATGGTTGGGATCACCGCGCAGGGTTATCGCCTTGCCGTGAAAATCCAGATCCCTGTTGCCGGGACCGAAATAGGTCATGGCCTGCAGTTGGACGGTATCGCCGGGGTCGGCGTCGTCGAGCGCGGCCTGGATGGTGGCGAAGTCGCCGGTACCGTCGGCCTTGATGTAGTAGGTGGTGGCAAAGGCCGAAGTGGCCACGAAAAGCAGCAGCGCGGTAATCAATGTGATGGAACGCATGGTGATCCCCCTTGACCGGATGCGTTACGATGGCCCGCAGGCCTGGAATTTATGGAATTTGCCGGAAAACCCTCGTTTCCTGATGAGAAAATTTGTATGGGCGAACGTTAAAGGAACATGTTAGTGAAATTGCGATTTCACTGCAATGAAGCCGCGGGCCAACGCAAATATCATTGCAGAAAATGCCTCCCGGAGGATCTTTATCCTACTAAAATACCTGGTATTTCCAGGGACCTTTCACTTATTCGGCAGCGGTCATTATCAGTGCTGACTTATCACAAAAGAATCCGGTGTTTTTAAGGTCCCGAACGTCTAATCATGGGTTAAACACTCCCCTTTTTGTTCCTTTAATGCGAATTTGTGCAATAAGGGAAACTTCCTTGACATACGCAGGAATTTCTGGCAATCTCAATGCCTCGCCCCAATAGCGTCCCACTCCGACCGACTTCCGGTCGCCAAAGGACGCCTTCACCACATCAGGCATCATCAGAATAGTTCGCCATCCGGTTACCGGTCACGGCGAGAGCAATTTTTGTCGTTGGAGTCATTTTGCCCCATGGATGGGGATCTGGATTTGATTCTCTTTATGAGAGAAGGGGGTATTTCTCACCCAAATTTTCGCCCATCGCCGGGGGATTGAGGTCTTCGCCCGCCTTAACCTACCTGAATAATTTATCATCGCTTTTCTGTTGGGGGAAAACCCATGAATCTTCGCGCCAAGCTTACCATCCTTGGGATCTTTGCCATTTTGGCTTTGGCGGCAACAGCTGCCATGGCGGCCGGACCCATCGCCAATCCTGAAGGACTTCTCAAAGGCGAACGGGGCGACATCCCCGCCATGAACGACAAGGCCTTCGGTGATCCGACCGATTTCAAGGCGTCGGCGTTGGCCGGTGCCGATTACATCCGCTACATGCAGGCGGATATTACCGAGGACAATGCCGGTAACGGTTTTGTCGACCAGGATCTTCAGGATGCCGGCTGGGACTGGGTCTTGCCCGGCTTCGAGCATACAGCCACCGCAAGTTCACTGAACCTGTACGGTGTGTGTGCCAACGGGGCCTACCAGGCCTACCTGATCGAGGCCGACGCCGCGCTGTTCACGACCATGAAAGACGCGGCCGATTACATCGTTTCCGTGGGCCCCGGCAGTATCAGGTCGGCGGCCGACATGGTATTCCTGCTCGACTTTGCCTCTCTGCCCGCGGTAACAAATCCGCTGGATTACCAGAACGGCGCGAAGGCCATCTGGGCCTACCGGCTGGCCAACTACGGCGGCACGGCGACGACTTTCGCCGAGGGTCTGCGTGATTATCGCGGCAACGGTGGTTGGCCCAACGGGATCATTCCCTGGGACCTGGCCCCTTCGGTGACAGGTCTGATGCGGATGGAAGCCCTCTTCCCGGGCAACAATTACGCCAGCGACGCGGCGGAAATCGTCGAGGTCCTTTACCAGGACAGTTTCAATGCCAGCCCGGGGTTTTTCGAACCCCACGTGGCCACCACCAAGGGTTATGACCCCACCTGGACCAACAGCAAGTTCTGGTTCTATCCCGCGGGAGTGGCGAGTCTCATCACCGCCTTCCAGGCCACCGGCCTGCATGTGGCGGAAATCCCGGCTCTGGAAACCGTGATGTTGGAATGCCAGTATGCCAATGGCGCCTACAGTTACCAGTACGGTGCGGAGACCAGCTTCGACGACACCGACTGGCAGACGACGGCCTACGTCATTTTCGCTTTGTGGGATCACATGTCGCACACCTCAGCCAACATGACGTCCCTCTATGACGCCGCGGCCTGGCTGGCCGAAACCCAGGACGCCAGTGGCGGCTGGGTCTACGGCAATGGCGACCATTACCCGGAAATCGGTGGTGAATCGGCGGCGGCAGTGGCCTACGGCTACTTTGCTGCTGGCGCGGCGCTGAACACGACGGCGACCGGTGCCGATCCCGCCCTATGCGGCGTGACCAAGACGGCGACCTTCAGCTTCGACCGCGGCGAGGCCACACCCGGCCTGTACGGTTATGAAGTTGTCCTGCAGATCACCGGCCCGGTGAACGCCCTGACCGCGGGGAGTTTCGTCGAGCTTTACAACATGGATTATTTCCAGACCGTTGATGACGGCGGAGGGCAGTTCACGGTCAACGGGAGTCTGTTCGGCTCGGATCCCGGCATCCTGACCGATGAAGACCTGTTCAAGGTCGACCTGGTCACCTCGGGTGACGGCACGGTGAACATCGATATCATCAGCTACCGTTTCCGTGATCCTGCCAATGTCTTCATCTTCGCGGACATGAATGGGATGAGTTTCGTGGTGGACTGCACCGCGCCAGGACCGGTGGCGGATATCACCGCGGCGCCGCGGCACAACGGTGTCGATGTGACCTGGACTCACGATGGAACCGACACCGCGACCTTTGAGATCTACCGCGGCCTGTGGTACGACACGACAATCAACAATTCGGCCTATCCCGAATATGACGATGTTGGCGCCATTGTGCCGACCCGTCCGGCCGACCGCGCCGGCGCCATCGCCAGCGGCGAATGGGTCTATGCGGGCACCGTTGGGGTGGGGACGCTCAACTTCACCGACACCTGGACGGATGAAACCAACCGCGGTGTCTACTACTACGAAGTGTTCGCCGTGGATACCGCCGGCAACGGCAGCATCGCCGCCGCGGACAATGATCGCGCGACCAACTACTGGCTGGGCGATGTTCCTCCCTACATCGATGGGTATGTGGACGTTGACGACATCACCGTGCTGGGCGCGTGCTTCGCCACGGTGGACGGCCCCGCTCCCTATAACAACATGTGCGACGTCGGGCCAACGGATGACTGGAGTCGGGTGGGTATTCCCCTGACCGATGACATCATCGATTTCGAGGATCTGATGGTCTTCTCGATGAACTACAGCGTGGTCGGACCGGCCAAACAGGCCATGCCCATCTCGAAGGTCATCGACCTGGCGTGGGTGCATAATGACGACGGCTCCTGGTCGTTGCACCTGGTCCGCGGCACCGGCCTGAAGGGTGTCCATGTCCGTTCCGGGGTTGCCGTGATTTCGGTTTCCCAGGGTGACCTTTTGGCCTCCCAGGACGAGATGGCCTTCCTGGTCAACACCGGAAACGCGCTGGACGTGAACCTGGCCCTGATGGGTCGGGATCTCGGTTTCGTCGGCGCCGGTGAACTGTTCGTGATCGAGTCCGGATCCGCCATCGAGCCGGAAGATCTTTCCATCGACCTGCGCGGCACCGACAACTCGAAACTCGACTACAACCTGGACAAGGTCAGCGGCTCCAATACGCCGATGGCCTTCAAACTGGGCGCTAACTACCCCAACCCGTTCAACCCCATGACCAAGATCAGCTTCTCGTTGCCCGAGGCGACGGATGTCGTGATGGCGGTCTACAGTCTGGACGGACGCAAGGTGGCGACCCTGCTGAACGAAACCCGCGGCGCGGGTGATCACGAAGTCGTCTGGATGGGCCGCAACGACGCGGGCCAGCTGGTGGCTTCGGGTACGTATTTCTACATGATCGATGCCGGACCTTATAGCCAGGTTCGGAAGATGACGTTGATGAAGTAGCCATTTCGTGACTACGTCGGCCGGCGGGGCATGAAGCTTCGCCGGTCGGCCTGTTAACCGGACTGGCATTGTTACTAAACAATCTGCATGGGGGGAAACCATGAAGAAGTTTTTTCTGATCCTGATCGCGCTGGCTTTCGCCAGTGGGGCATTGGCCCAGGCTCCGGTAATCAATCCGGGCTGGGAAGCATTCATAATCCGCGAGGCGAGCGACGGGACGAGCGGCTCCCCGATTATTCGGGACAACGACGTTTATGTGACAGACTCGGTTGAAATGGTCGTTTTTGCCGGAGGGCAAAAGGCCGGATTGGGCACCAACGACATCAACGGAGCCACCGTCAGCCAGATTGCGACACTTCATGTCGACCGGCTCGATGACTGGACGACTTCATACTCTCCCTACGGACCGTATTTCAATATCTGGGTCACCGATGGCGCGGGTAACTATGCTGTGATTGCCAATGAACCGTCGGATGGCGAATGGTTGGGCAGCCGCTGGGATGTTCCCGACTGGAATTTCCTGAAGACAAAACGCTGCAAAGTATACGAGACCACAGGTTCAAGCGGCGGACAACCCGGCACCAGCTGGGTGGCGACTTATACAGGGAAAGCCGCCGATCTGATTTTCGAGGATGTGGCCGGTCTGACCATCGCGCCGCCCCCGATTTCCTATATCACCGGGGGAAACGGCGTGGGCAGCGGAGCTCCGGATGTCCTGGGAACAAACGTGGCCTACGGCTACAACTGGATTTTTGGGGACACGGCGGCCAACTACATCACCGGTGCCGATGAGGGCTTCGTGGTCAACGGCTACTCGGCGACGGCGACTTTCTCCGTCCAGAACACTACCCAGGGCACGTCTTATGCCACCATCGAGGCAGCCCTTGCCGACGCCGTGGCCTACGATGTCATCACCGTCGACGACGGAACCTACAACCCGCCGAACACCCTGTATTTCAATGTTCCCCTGACAATGACGGGGCAGAGTGAAGCGGGGGTCGTCATCAATATTCCGACCGCCGGTGGTTACGGCATGTCGGTGGCTTCCCACGATGTGACACTTGAAAACTTTACGCTGGTGGCCAATACGACCAATCAGAATTTTCCGATCCATGCCAGCGGGACAAGCAATCCGCCTGGCGGATTCAACAACCTGACCCTGCGGTATATCACCATCCAGGGTGAACACCGTCGGACCGGTTTTGATGTCCACGGCTACAATAACGTGGTCATGAGTTACTTGACATCGAGTGACGCCACGGGCGGTAACGGGGCCCAGGTCACCGGTTGTGTCGGGGTGACGGTCAACAACATCACCACCCTGAACAATTACTGGGGCAGCTTCGCGATTTACGCTTCGGATGTAGGCTATCTGAATCGCGGTTCGTCCAATGTGAACATCGACGGCGCCTCGTGCAGCTTCGGTGAAGGTGTCCTGTTTTCACAGGATGAGTTCAGCCTGACCAACACCAATATCACGGTGACGGGTTACGGTTATCTGGTTCGGAACTTCAATTTCCGTCCCGACGCTGCGGGTTTCACTTACTTCCAGGACACGGAAGCCAACGCCATTGCCCATGCGCTGGGTCTTGACAGCATCGCCCCGGGTTCGTGGATTACCCTGATCAGTGGTGGCACCCATGTCGTGGCAGCAGGGATGGGAATCCAGTTCGCCATCGACGGTGCTTCGCCGGGAGATGCCATCAATGTCGCGGCGGGCAATTTCGAAGAGCAGTTGTACATTGCCAAGGACAGCCTGACCATTACAGGCGCCGGCGCCGGCGCGACCTTTGTCGACGCGCCCAACAGCATGCCCCTGTTCTTCACCACGTCCAATGACAACTTCCCCGTCATTTTCGTGGATGGTGCCAGTGGGACGACTATCAGCGGCCTGACCATCGACGGCCAGGGCTACGGGGCCACCAACTACCGTTTCGTGGGCCTGGGTCTGTATAACGCCAATGGTACGTACAGTGACATGGCGGTTACTCGACTGCGCAATGAACCCCTAAACGGGACCCAGCATGGCACCGGACTGTACGTCATCAATGACGATGCAGTGTCACGCACGGTCAACTTCACCGATATCGTCATTACCGACATCCAGAAAAACGGTACGGTGTTTGACGGGACGGGCCTGAATATCCTGGCCACCCGGGTGAGCTGCACCGGAAACGGTCCCCTGGGACTCGGCCTTCCGGCCCAGAACGGGATTCAGGTATCCGGCGGTGCCACGGGCGTGATGACAGACTGTGTTATTGCGGACTACAACTACACGGAGCCATCTTGGACGGCTACGGGCCTTCTGGTCTTCGATTCCGGTAACGTACAGGCCAACGGCTGTACCATCACGAGTTGCAAGACGAGTGTCTATTTCATTGACGCTTCGGGCTCCATGGACGGTTGTGTGGTAACCGACCCGCAGGGTGATCCCCTCTATGCCTACAGTTCAGGCGGCGCCAAGGCTGCGATGAAAATTTCCCCCAATCCGCTGGATCCACGTGCGGCAGTCGCACGGATGGATAAGTCCGCTCTGTCTTTCGCGATCTACAACTCAACCTTCACGGGCAACGATGTCGTGGATAGCTGGGGTCCGACAGCCTGGGCTTCAGGTCCGGTCGCTTTCACGGTTCAAGGCTGCACGATCGAGCATTTTGATTACGGCCTGAACATGTACGAGGACGGTGGTGTCGTGACGGGTTCCGCGAGCGGCAATGTGCTGGCGAACAACCTTACCTACGGGGGGTTCTCCAACACCGTTGTTCCGTTTGACGCCCGTGGAAATGACTGGGGTCATTTCTCGGGTCCTTACCACCCGACGCTCAATTCCGCCGGCACCGGCAACGAGGTCAGCGACAACATTCTGTTCGAACCCTGGACGGGGATGGCATCCATCGCCATTGCGCCGCCGGCAACCGGTCCCTTGACCTGTGGACTGACAGTGCCTTTGACCATCAGCTACACCTCTGATGCCGGCACGCCGGACCTGTTTCTCTACAACATGATTCTGAGCGCGGATCCGGCGGTTTCGTTGCCGACCGTCTCGACGGGATTCGTCAGCGCCGAGCCTTTTGGTGGGGCGACGAACAACGAAACCTTCCTGGTCTATCCCAACGGTGATGGAACCTGGACAGTGACAGGCTCCACGGTGGCGAACAGCGGACAGGAACTCCCGCCTGGTTCGACCAATGTGGGCCTGTTCACGGTCGATCTCCTTACCGTCACCGACGGTCTGGCCAATGTGACCATTTCCAACCTAACGCTGCGTGATCCGAACAACGTTACTTTCTACAGTTCGGTAAGCGGCGCCACGATCGAGGTCGACTGCACCGTTCCGGCCGCGGTCACGGGTATCACCGCGGAGCCCCGGCACAACAAGGTGGACGTGAGCTGGACCCACGATCTGGCCGACGTCGACCATTTCGAGGTCTACCGCGGCCTGTGGTACGACACCGCGGTTGGCGTTTCGGCCTATCCCGAATACGACGACCAGCCCGGTGAAATGATTCCGACCCGTCCCACAGGCTACGGGGTCTTCCCGGGTCCTGCTGGCGAATGGATCTCAGTGGACGGTGGCCTGGTTACCACGGCATCCTTCACGGACGTCTGGGCCACACCTTACCGCGGCGTCTATTACTACGAGGTCTTCGCGGTTGACGCGGCCGGTAATGGCAGCGCGGTCGCGGCGGCCAACGACCGGGCGACCAATTACTGGTTGGGCGACGTTTACGGCGGAGCTGCCGTGGACCCCGTGCCCAACGGTGAAGTCGACGTGTGGGACATGAACGAACTCGGAACCGAGTTCGGTAACAGCGTGCCGCATGATGATCCCGCGAACGTTCTGGACGTTGGTCCGACCGATGACTGGAGCCGTGTCGGCATTCCATTGACCGACAGCGTGATCAACTTCGAGGACCTGATGGTCTTCTCGATGAACTTCGACGTCGTGGGCCCGGCCAAAACCGCCCCGCGGATTTCCCCGGTCATCAAGCTGGCCTGGGTGCGTTACGACGACGGTCGCCAGGCTCTGCGCCTGGTTGAAGGATCGGGCGTCAAAGGCGTGAACGTGCGGACCGACATGCGGGTCAGCGGCGTAACGGCGGGTGAATTGCTCGACGAACAGTCCGAACTGACATTCCTGAAAAACGTGGGTGAACGGCTCGACGTGAGCGTCGCCGTCACCGGTGTGAACGTGGGCTTCGCCGGTTCGGGCGATCTGTTTGTCATCGACGCGGCGGACATGATCGACGTGAAGGATCTGACGATCAAGGTCCGCGGTTACGACAACAGCCAACTCGAGTTCACGATGGACGAAAAGAGCGGCACCCTGACGCCGCGTGTGTTCGCCTTGAACCCGAACTATCCGAACCCGTTCAACCCCATGACCAAGATCAGCTTCTCGTTGCCCGAGGCCCAGGCCGTCAGACTTGCAGTCTACGGCATCGATGGCCGCAAGGTGGCGACCCTGCTGAACGAGACACGGGGACCGGGTCTGCACGAAGTGATCTGGAACGGCCAGGATGACACCGGCCGCCAGGCTGCTTCGGGCATGTACTTCTACCGGATCGATGCCGGACCGTACAGTTCGGTCCACAAGATGACGTTGATGAAGTAATCATCGCGCGGTGGGGCGTGTTGGGATACTCTCGGACCTTCGGTCCAACGGTTTACCCAACGCGCCCACCTGTGCTCAATCGGATTCATCCGTTAATGAACGGGGGAGAAAAATGTTACGTGCGGTTTTGGTCATGACTGCGGTCTCCTTGATCTTGTTGGCGGGGATCGCGCCCGTAAACGCCCAGGTCACACTGCGCTTTTCTCCCCCCGATACCACGATCGCTCCTGCTTCCTCTGGCCGGCTGTCGATCATGCTCGATGACACGATCGATGTTCGCACGGTCAATGTGGTTGTGACCTACGACACCACCATCGTCAGGACGATAGGCGGAGGCGCCGGCGCCCTGGACACCGATAGCGGTATTTTTACTTTCGAGGGATTCGAAGAGGATACCCTTGGCCAGTGGAACGGATACGCCGTGATCATGGCTGCGGGTCAGGCGATATACGGACCGGGCGAGTTGTACTGGTGGGATTTCGAGACCTTGGCCGAAGGAGTGACGCCGATCATTTCCCTTGAGGCTGATATTTCAGACATCAACGGGGATTGGTATGCGGACGTCTCGTTGGGTTCAACGACAATCATCGTTGATGATCCGCTTAGTGCGGTTAACGACGTTCCCGGCCTCCGGTCCGAAATCCGCCTCCGGCCCAACCCGTTCAATCCCCGGACCGAGATCCTTTTCGATCTGGACCGGGCCGGATGGGTTGCCTTGACGGTCTATGATGTGCGCGGCAGGCAGGTGGCGGTCCTTCATGAAGGCACCGCTCCCGCCGGCCCGTTTTCCTGCAGCTGGGACGGCCTTGATGCCCACGGTCTCGCTCAGCCCGGGGGAGTCTACCTGTTCAGTCTGGAGACTTCCGTGGGCCGATCGGCCACCAGGGGCGTCCTGCTCAAATAGTCTTCCGGGAATTGCCCGTTCGTGATTATGCGCGAGCGATGCGGACGGCGATTCCCGGTTTCTTTCCGGTCCCGATTTTTTCCCATCCCTGCTATAGTATCCCGCCAGTGACAGTGGCTTTTTTACCTATTCGCACCTGGAGCAAGCGTGCCCGCATTCGACGACAAGGGCTACCTGAAGGATTTTGACGCCTGGGACCGGGATGTCGCCGAAACCATTGCCGCGAATGAGGGAATCGACCCCTTGACCAGCGACCATTGGCGGGTCATCGATTTTCTGCGCCGGTATCAGACGGAACACGGCGTCGCGCCCATGATCAGGGTGTTGTGCAAAGAGACCGGTTTTACGCTCCGGAAAATCTACGAACTGTTTCCCAACGGGCCGGCCAAAGGGGCCTGTCGTGTGGCGGGATTGCCGCGGCCCGATTCCTGTGTCTGACCGAATGTTTAGCTGGAGGGGATTTTCATGATGATTCGCCGTCTCGCCTCATTGATAACCCTGGTTGTTGTTCTCACGGTGGCCGGTTGTTCCTCCGGACCCTCGGTCGACGACCAGTTTGTCGCCCTGGCCACCAACTATCTCGACCGTATGCTCGAGTTGAACCCGGAGTGGGCCACCAATCTGGGGGACCATCGCTTCGACAGCGAAATCAGCGACCTGTCCGAAACGGGTTTTCAGGCCCGGGTGGAGTTCAACCGTGCCTACCTCGACTCCCTGGCCCAGATCGATCCGGGCAAGCTCGGCCAGGCCAACCGCATCGATTATGAAATCCTGAAGGACGGTTGCGAGCGGGCCATCTTCATGATTACCGAGGTGAAGGAATACAAGTGGAACCCCACCATGTACAACCCGGGTGACGGGATCTACAACATCCTGGCCCGCGACTTCGCCCCCTTGCCCGAACGGCTGGAATCGGTCAAGTCACGGTTGCTCAAGATTCCGCACATGCTCGAAGCCGCCCGGACCAATCTCGATAATCCAACGCCGATCATGACGCAGACGGCCATCCGCCAGAACCCCGGGGTCATCAACCTGGTCATGGACGGCCTGCAGCCCTACCTCGACCAGGCGCCGGAGATGAGGGACGATTTCGCCATCGCCCGGTCGCGTGCCATCGCGGCGCTGGATCATTTCGGCCGCTGGCTGGAGTCGGATCTGCTGCCCCGCTCGAACGGCAATTTTCGGCTGGGCTCGGAGCTGTGGGAAAAGAAGCTGCAATATGCCCTTTCTTCCGACCTGACATCCGCGGAAATCCTGGCCAGCGCCGAAAGCGACCTGATCGCCACCCGCGAGCAGATGTACGAAATCGCCCTGCCCCTTTACCGGGATTATTTCGGCGGCCATACCGATGATGAAACCCCGGGCAAGGACGCGGTCATCCGCCGGGTGCTGTCCCGCTTGGCCGACGACCACCCCACCAATGAAACCATCGTGCCCCAGGCCCGCGAAGGCCTGAAGGAGATCACGGAGTTCGTGCTCAAAAATGACATTGTCGATGTTCCGGACGATCCGGTGGAGATCATCGTCATGCCCGAGCACCAGCGCGGGTTCGCCATCGGCTACTGTGATTCCCCGGGACCGCTCGAGGAAAACGGGACGACGTTCTACGCCATCAGCCCCACGCCCAAGGACTGGACCGCCGAACGCGCCGAGACGTTTTTCCGCGAGTACAACGACTATATGCTGCTGAATCTGACAATCCATGAAGCCATGCCAGGTCACTATCTGCAGATCGCCCACGCCAACAAGTTCGAAGCTTCGACGCCGTTGCGGGCCATCTTTTCCAGCGGCACCTTCGTCGAGGGCTGGGCCACCTACGCCGAGCAACTCATGGTCGAGTTGGGTTACGGCGGGCCCGAACTCCATCTGCAGCAGTTGAAGATGCGGTTGCGCCTGATCATCAACTCCATCATCGACCAGAAAATCCACACCGCCGGCATGACCGAAGGTGAAGCCATGGAAATGATGATGGTCGACGGCTTCCAGGAAGAGGGCGAGGCGGCCGGCAAGTGGATCCGCGCTCAGTTGAGCTCGACCCAGCTGTCCACCTACTACGTGGGCAACATGGAGATCAACGGATTGCGCCGGGCCTACGAAAAGAAGACTGGCGGCAAATTCGATCTGAAGAAATTTCATAACGAGGTTCTCAGCTTCGGATCGCCCGCGCCCAGGTATGTGGCCGAACTGATGGACCTGAATTAATACAACCGGGAAGTTACATGCGGAAAATCACTTTGGTGCTGCTGGTGGCGGTCGGCCTGACCGCCGGTGCGGCCACCGGCGCGCGAGCGGCCATCGTCAACAGTTTGCGGGGCTGGTCCGAGGATGAACAGGGCTGGTCCGGCGCGGTGGCCGGAAGCTACGGGGCCAGCGGTGGCAACACTCCCCAGTCCACCTTCGAGGGTTCGGGCCGGGTGCAACTGCGCTCCGATGCGAACGTCTGGCGACTGATCGGATCGGGAAAACGGACCACCGTTCATGGTATTGAAACCGCGCGCGCGACGTTGGGCCACCTGCGGCACAACTACCTGCTGAGCGACCGCTGGGCCACGCTCGCCTTCCTGCAGCACCAGAGAAATCCCTTCCAAAGACTCGACTCCAGGTTCCTTCTGGGAATCGGAGGCCGCTGGCAGGCGGTGAAGGGTAAAAAGACGCTCATTTATCTGGGCGCGGCGCAAATGTTCGAGCAGGAGAGGATCCAGGACGAAGAGGGACACACCAAGGCCCAACGTTTTTCCGGGTTCGTTTCGTTGGAGACGCGGCTGAACGAAAACGTGGTCATCGACTTCCTGGTTTTTTACCAACCGAACTGGAGCGATTTCAAGGACTGGCGCCTGTACGGCGAGGTGGCGCTCGAGGTGGAGCTGACCGGTTCGCTGTCCCTGTTCACCGGGTACAAGCTGGAGCATAATTCCCGTCCGCCCGAAGGTGTGGAGCAGTCGGATTGGGATACGAAGACCGGGTTGCAGTTCAAGTTTTAGAAATTGGGCCATAAACTTTTGGTTGTGCCTCTGAAATTGTGTTTAGTCCGCTTTGATCCCGTGGCTGGACTTTCAGCTCCTTAACTCATTTGTTTCCAATATATTAAAATTTAAACTTGGTCATTTCTGTGTTTTTGACAATATATTTGTTGTCAGAAAGAAGATTTTGACAACATATATATTGTCGTCAAGGGCCCCCCCGGGGGGTCTTTTTTGCAATGATATCAAATATCCCAGGCTGAATCTGTCCGGATCCTGATACTTTTCCCGTTAAACAGGGAAAGGGAGACTTTATATATGACAACCAAAGCGCCGGCCCGTCTGATCCTGGCCATTGTGCTTCTGGCATCGGCATTTTCGGCCCGGGCCGCGCTGATCGATCCCGTGGATTTCACAACGGCGGGATTCGTGGGAATGGCCACCCAGGGGCCTTTGGACCAACCGGTGCTGATTTATAGCTACCCGGAATTTTCGGCGATCTTCGGATCGTCCACCGCGGGTCTGGCCA
>JAUVII010000024.1 GCA_030592845.1 Candidatus Krumholzibacteriia bacterium
AAATAACGGAAAAGACCAGGATCAGGGCATAAATGAACAGGGTTTCCGGGGCGATCAGGGAGTAGCTCAAGTGTTTCAGATAAACGGTTAGTGGCAGGACCAGGATCAAAAAGAATCCGGAGATTTCCACCAGCCGATCGAAGTTCAGCAATCTGCTCATGGACCGCCCCGCGAGGGAGTCGAATTGAAAATTGGCACTTGGGCATTTCCTCTCTGATGTTAAAGAGAATAATGCTCAACTATAGTTGTTTCCAATTATTACGAACAGTAACTTTTCAGAGGAATGGCAGTAGGCTTTGAAAGTTGGACAGCCATGGTCGAAATAGCCTGCATGGTTGTGGGGGGATTACGAATATGGCCATGTGGAGGATCACCGGATTATTCCGGATTGACGGGAGGATTAAAAACCAGACCTATGCCTTGCTTGTCACATGGGCCGCGTGTAGATTGGCCATCTTAGGGACAATTTGGACGGTGGCGGGAGACACGGGATTGCCCTCCACCATAAGCCGAGGATGGATTACCACAAATGTCGGAATTGAAGCTGAAACTGCCGGACGGAAATTCCCTGCAGATCGAGGAAGGTCGGACCTATGGCGACGCCGTGCGCCAAATAGGTGAGGGCCTCCTTCGCAACGCCCTGGCCGTGACCGTTGACGGTGTCCATCATCCCCTTGCTGAAAAGGTCACCGCCGGTGGCGACATGCTGGTCATCACCCGCAATACCGATGCTGGATTGGAAACCCTGCGCCATTCCACCGCCCATCTGTTGGCGTGGGCCGTGCAGGACCTTTTTCCCGGCGTGAAATTCGCTTTCGGTCCCGACATCGAAAACGGTTTCTACTACGATTTCGACCGGGAAGATCCGTTCACCGAGGACGAACTCGAACTCATCCAGAAACGCATGCGTGAACTGGCGAAACAAAAGGTCGTCATCGAACGGCGGGAAGTCAGCCGGCAGGAAGCCGAAAAGATTTTCAGCGACCAGCCGTACAAACTGGAGCAGATCGCCTCACTGGGGGAGGAGCAGCTTTCCGTCTACAGGATGGGGGAGTTCCAGGATCTGTGCGAGGGGCCTCACACTCCCGATACCAAGGACCTGAAGGCCTTCAAGCTTCTCAGCGTGGCCGGCGCCTACTGGCGCGGCGACAGCACCAAGCCCATGCTCCAGCGGATCTACGGGACCAGCTTTTTCAAGAAGAAGGATCTGGACGCCCATCTGGAGATGCTGGAAGAGGCCAAAAAACGGGACCACCGCAAACTCGGGCGGGAGCTCGACCTGTTCGGCATCATGGAAGAAGCGGGCCCTGGTCTTTCCTACTGGTTTCCGCGGGGCGATCTCCTGCGCGAACAGATCATCGACTATTGGAAGGGCGTCCACCGCCGCAACGGTTACCAGACCGTGACGACTCCCCATATTTCCCAGGCCGGCCTGTGGGAAACTTCGGGTCACATGGAGTTCTACAAGGACGACATGTACATCTTCGAACAGGATGACCGGCAATACGTGGTCAAACCCATGAACTGCCCCGGCCACATTCTCATGTTCAAGCGCAAGACCCGCGGCTATCACGGTCTGCCGGTTCGCTATGCCGAATTGGGCACCGTTTACCGGGCCGAACTCAAGGGAACCCTCCACGGGTTGATGCGCGTGCGCGGCTTCACCCAGGACGATGCCCATCACTTCTGCACTCCCGACCAGCTCGAGGACGAAGTGAGTCTTTGCATCGACCTGGTGAAGGAGATCATGGGGGCTTTCGGGTTCGACGACTTCAAGGTGGAACTGTCGGTCCGCGACCCTGAGAACAAGGAAAAATACGCCGGCACCGACGAGGAATGGGAAGCGGCGGAATCGTCCCTCGTCAACGCCTTGGGGAAACACGGTCTGGAGTACACCCGGGAAGAGGGCGAAGCCGTTTTCTACGGACCCAAGATCGATGTCAAACTCATCGACGCCATCGGCCGCCGCTGGCAGACCAGCACCATCCAGTTCGACTTCAACCTGCCCCGGCGCTTCGACGTGACCTATACCGACAGCGACGGAAAGGACCGGTATGTCTACATGGTACACCGGGCCATCCTGGGTTCGCTGGAGCGGTTCATCGGGATCTTGACCGAACACTTTGCGGGCGATTTTCCGCTGTGGCTGGCGCCCGAACAGGTCCGCGTGATGTCGGTCAGCCGTGACCAGCACGAATATGCCCTCTCGGTGGCCGCAAAGCTCAGGGAAAGCGGACTGAGGGTGGGCGAAGATGTCCGGGACGAAAAAATCGGCTTCAAGATCCGGGAGGCCGAAGTGCTCAAGGTTCCCTGGATGCTGGTCGTGGGGGGCCGGGAGGCCGAAAACGGCGAAGTTTCCCTCAGAATCCGCCATCAGGGGGATCTTGGAACCCGGAAAGTGGATCAGATCGCCGAGGATATTCTTGACGCGGTCAGGAACAGGACTTAGTCTATATAGCAATTCCAACGCCGCAGGGGTGGGTAATCCCTTTGCTGGCGAATCCAAGAAGAGGTCCGCCCTCTCACCGTAGCTGGCCCAAAGATTCCCTCGGGATCCTTTGAGGACGGAGCGGTTATGAACCCGGTGCCTGAAGAGGCCTGTGGCGGACCAATGTGTCCGCTTTTTTTGTGTCTGCCGGTTTTGTCATGAATGCGGCGGGATGATGGGGGACACAGCTTTTGGATCGATTTCATCCCAAAGGGAGGTAGGGACTATCAAAGACAGTAAGTTGACCAGGGTCAACCGGATGATCAGGATTCCCCGGGTAATGGTCGTCGACGAAGACGGAGAACAGTTGGGTGTTCTCGAGACCATGGAGGCGATCAACATCGCCGAGGAGCGGGGACTCGATCTCGTGGAAGTAGCGCCTACCGCGCGTCCGCCTGTATGCAAGATCATGGATTACGGCAAGTTCAAGTATGAGCAGGCCAAGAAGGCCAAGAAGGCCAAACAGGCGTCCCACACGGTCAAGGTCAAGACGATCCAGTTCCGACCCAAGACCGACGATCACGATTACGAATTCAAGAAAAAGCACATCGTCAATTTTCTTGAGGCAGGGCACAAGGTGAAGGTGGTCATGCGGTTCAGGGGGCGGGAAATATCCCACCTGGACCTGGCCATGGAATTCCTGAAGCACCTGATCGGCGAAGTCGAGGAGTTCGGGACTCCGGAATCCCTTCCCAAGCGGGAAGGCCGGTTGATCACGTTCGTCATCGCACCGAAAAAAGTCCACTAGTCAAAGCAGGGCCGTAACCAAACGGTACGGTCGGCGGACGGTTGAATCGGTCTGATCCATTCGATACGTCCGGCAGTTCAGTCAGCGCAAGTCAGAATGAATTTAGAGAGGCAAAAACATGGGCAACAAAATGAAAACCAACCGCGCGGCCGCCAAGCGTTTCAAGCTGACCGGCAGCGGACGGATCAAGAGAAGCAAGGCCTACCATGGCCACCTCTTCACCGCCAAGAGCCCCAAGCGGCTGCGGAACCTTCGCAAGAGCGGCCTGATGGCTCCCAGTGACGAAGCACGTGTCCGCAAAATGCTGGGCAAATAACCCTGACACCAATTTGGTCCGGTCCCGCATCGTCCTGACGAGACCGAGATAGAGGAGGCAATGAAATGCCAAGAGCAACAAATAATCCAGCCGCCAAGGCGCGCCGGAAGAAGTATCTGAAGAGAGCCAAAGGCTTTGTCGGCGGCAAGAGCAACCAGTATGTCGCTGCCCGGGAAACCGTGGAACGCGCCATGGCCTACGCCTACCGGGATCGCCGCAACAAGAAGCGGGATTTCCGCCGGCTCTGGATCACCAGGATCAACGCGGCTGCCCGTTTGAACGGCCTCAGCTACAGCCATTTGATCAATGGTCTGAAAAAGGCCGAGATCGATATCGATCGGAAGATGCTGGCGGATTTGGCTGTTCACGATGCCACGGCTTTCAACAAGTTGGCCGAGGCCGCCAAGGGTGCCCTTTAATTCCTCGGAATTCAGGGCCCCGGTTCCGGTTCGGCGCAATGTGCATCCTGGTTCAACCACCATGCCGGGACCACCCGGCAGAGGGGATCCTGACATGAAGGAGACCATCGACCGGCTCCGGTCCGAAGGCCTCGAGCGGATTAAAGCCGCTGAAAGCGATTCTGATATCGAGGCCATCCGGGTTGCCCTTCTTGGGCGCAAGGGCGAGATAACCGCTCTTCTGCGTGGTCTCAAGGATGTGGACCCCGCCGACCGCCCCGCCATGGGCGCCGAACTGAACCTGCTGAAAGTCGACCTGACAGCGCTTCTGGACAGCCGTCAGTGCGTACTGAGAGGTGGCGGGTCCGCCACGAATATGGTGGGCGACCTGACCCTGCCGGGTGTTCCGCCGACGTCCGGAGGGACGAATCATCCTCTCCTGTCGGTACTGGATTCCATCTGCGACATCTTCTACGGAATGGGGTTCACGCGGGACGACGGGCCGGAAGTGGAGTTGGACTATTACAATTTCACCGCCCTGAATTTTCCCGACGACCATCCTGCCAGGGATATCCAGGATACTTTCTATATCGATCCTAAGATCTGCCTTCGCACGCAAACGTCCCCGGTCCAGGTCCGGACCATGGAACGGAACGAACCGCCCCTGGCCTGCATTTTTCCGGGCCGTGTCTATCGCAACGAAAATGCCGATGCTTCCCACAGTTCGGAGTTCTACCAGATTGAAGGACTGGTGGTCGACAAGGCCGTCAGCATGGCTGATCTGAAAGATACCGTCGACACGTTCGTGCGCAACTTCTTCGGCGCCGAAGAACCGACCCGGTTCCGGCCTCACTATTTTCCCTTCACCGAACCTTCCGTCGAGGTGGATATGCAGTGCGTGTCCTGTCGCGGCAAGGGCTGTGGAGTGTGTGGACAGACCGGATGGCTCGAGGTCATGGGGGCGGGCATGGTGCACCCCAACGTCTTCAAGGCCGCCGGCTACCCTGATGATGTCTACACCGGTTTCGCCTTCGGTATGGGCATCGACCGGATCGCGATGCTGAAATACGGGATCGGTGATATCCGGCTGCTTTATGAAAACGACCTGCGCTTCCTGAAACAATTCCGAGGTGTGTCTTGAAAATCAGCCTTGACTGGCTCGCCGAATACGTGTCCTGGGACGATGAGCCCGAGGCCCTGGCGGCCAAGCTGACCAGCGCCGGACTCAACGTGGAAAGCCTGGAGGAATTCAAGCAGTCGTTTCCCGGCGTCGTCGTCGCCCATGTGACGGACCATCGGCAGCATCCGGACGCGGACCGGTTGAGCCTGTGCCAGGTGGACGACGGAACGGGAGAACCCGTCCAGGTCGTGTGCGGTGCATCCAACGTCCGCAAGGGACTGACCGTCCTGTTAGCCCGGGTGGGCGCGGTTCTTCCCGGCGATTTCAAGATCAAGAAGTCCAAGATAAGGGGTGTCGAGAGCAGGGGCATGATCTGCTCAGCCAACGAACTCGGCCTGGCTGCGGAATCCGAAGGCATCATGGAGTTGGATACTGACCTGGCCCCGGGCACTTCGGCGGATGAGTTGTACGGTTTTTCGGACACCGTCCTGGATATCGAAGTTACCCCGAATCGTCCCGACTGGCTCAGTCACATCGGGGTGGCCCGGGAAGTGGCTGCCATATATGGAACCAAGGTCGTCATGCCTCCGGTCTGGAGCTACCAGCCAAGCAGCGAGAACCTGGGCCTGAAAATCAAGATCGACGACTACGTGGAATGCCCAAGGTACGGAGCCTTCGGTGCCACCCATCTCGAGATCGGCCCTTCCCCGGATTGGATGCAGAAAAGGTTGCGCGCCATCGGGAGCCGTCCCATCAATAATCTGGTCGATATCACCAACTACGTGATGTTCGAACTCGGCCAGCCCATGCACGCCTTCGACCGCGCCAAGTTGACCGGCGATACCATCAATATCCGGACCGCGGACTCGGGGACCACCGTTGTGACCCTGGATGGCCAGGAACGTAAGCTCGATGAAGGCACCCTGTTGGTTTGTGATGAAAGCGGGCCGATCGCCCTGGCGGGTGTCATGGGGTTGGCCAACAGTGAGGTGACCGAATCAACCACCGAGATTGTCCTGGAAAGCGCCTTCTTCAATCCGAAACTGGTTCGGACCGCCAGTCGGCGTCTCGGACTCATCAGTGAAAGTTCCTACCGGTTCGAACGTGGTTCCGATTGGAACATGGTGGAAAAAGCCGCTCTGCGCGCCCTGCAATTGTATCAGGATCTGGCCGGAGCACATGTCCTGCCCGCCTGGGCGGACCGTCAGGATCCCGATCGCAAAAGCACCGCGAGCATCCCCTTGCGCCTGTGGCAGGTCAACCGTGTCCTTGGGACCACGATTACCACCGACCAGGCGGCTCAGCACCTTCAGGCTCTGGGACTCAAAGTCCAGCCCATGGGGAATTCCGGGACCGGGAGCAGGAATGCCGTCGACATGATGGTGGAAATTCCCTCCTTCCGTCGCGATCTGTTCCTGGAAGTCGACCTCATCGAGGAAATATCCCGGAGTTACGGCCTGGATAATCTGCCGTCCGGGGGCGGTTACCGTGGAGCCGGGGGCGGTGTTCGGAGGCCGGATGAATTGGTTCATACCCGAATGCGCCACTGGTTCGCGGCCAGCGGCTACAATGAACTGGTGACTTCCAGCTTTTTGGCGTCCGGCGTTCTGGAGCGCCTTGAATTCGCGGACGATGATTGTCGGGCCCGGACGCTGAGCGTGATCAATCCCCATCATGGTGGTGATACACAATTGCGGACCAGCCTTCTGCCTGCGCTTCTGGAAGTCGCCCGCCGCAATCTGAACGCGGGATCCGAACCGCCTGTCCGGCTGTTCCAGGTCAACCGTGTCTTCTGGCCGGCGGGAGCCAAACGGACCGATTTTCTGCAGGAAGACGATCAACTGCTGCCCGAAGAGCCGCTTTTCCTTCAATTCGCCATAGCCGGTTGGCGGCAGGAGGGCCTGGACGGGATGCCGGCCGATCTCCTGGAAATCAAGGGTGTCCTGGAAGCTTTGGCTTCCCACCTGAGACTGTCCGTGGCCCTGGAACCCGCCGACACCGAGAATTGGCTCCAAGCCGGTTCCCAGTGGTGTATTCGGGATCGAAACGGCAAATCCGTGGGGGCGGCCGGCCGGGTGGAAGCGGGCATTTTGGAAAAATTTGACATTGATTTGCCTGTGGCGGTGGTTGAAATCAACCTCAGTGCCATGGATCTGACGCCGGAACCCATGAAATACGTTCCTTTTACGAGATTTCCCGCGGTAAAGCGGGATCTTTCCCTGCTGGTTCCCGCCGGCACGGTCTGGGGGGCCATCCAGGAGACTGTCATCGACTGTGCGGGACCGCTGCTGGATCGGGTGGATCTCTTTGATATTTATCGTGGTAAGGGCGTTCCCGAGGGCAAGGGAGCCTTCGGAATTCGCTTGAAGTTCCGCTCGCAAAAGGGTAATTTGAAAAGCAAGACGGTGGACAGGGCCATTGGAGAAATCCTGAAGGGGCTGTCAGGCCGCTTGCAGATAGAACCGAGAAGCCAGGACTGATTTCCGGTTATTTATTTGCCGGAGTCGGTTCCCATTCAAGATGACCGGGATCATGGAAGAGAGCGGACACCTTATGGACAACAATCTCAACATTCTCGAGGCCAAGGTCCTGGAGGCCGTGGCGTTGATCAAGGAATTGAGGGCGGAAAACATTCGTCTTTCCGGACGGTGCACCGAACTCGAGGCCATCAACACCGATCTCGAAGATGCCAAAAATCGATTGAATCACGAACTCGGCGATTCACGCCAGCAGGCGGAGGCCGTCGAGGTTTACGAGCAGAAGAGGAAGGAAATCGAGGACAAGGTCGGAGATTTGCTTCAGAAACTGGAAGCCATCGGATAACCGGTGGCTTTTTTTGTTGAAGCCGGCCTTTAGCGGGAAGCGGTCCGAGTTGGAACCTGAGAGCGTGAAAGTCACCATCTTCGGCAAGGAGTACACCCTTAAAGGGGGCTCCGAAGCCGAGTATGTTCAAGAAGTAGCGGCCTTCGTTGATAAACGCATGAACGAGGTCGCCAAAAGTGCAGCCGTTGTTTCCACTGACCGGATTGCCATCCTGGCAGCCGTCAATATTGCCGACGAGTTGTTTCGAGAACAACAAAAACGCCTGGAAAATACGGCCTCGCTCGAAGATAGAACAACCCATCTGACCCGGCTTCTGATTCAGGAAGTCGGGGAAGACCGCACCGCACAGAATGGTGGTGATTCCCTGCCCGGCACGTGATGTGTCGTACAAGTGAGCCAACACTTCGATAAGGGGTTTCCGGAGTTTCCGGTCCGATATCACGCCCTTCGGGGAAGATAGAAGGTCGGAACAGGGAACCCACCTGGAGCAACACGGTTCAGTTGCTTCCGGCTCACACGACCGGGCGGGGTAGTCCATCAGTTTTGGTTCTTTGCCTCGGATTCTCTTCCTTACAGCTCCATAACCCGGGAAGGAGTGACCATGCCGCAGGTTCCGGCGTACGCCTATGTCATAGCCGCCGCGGTTCTTTTTTTCCTGTTGGGGTGGACCGCGTTCAGGATCCGCTATGAAAAACTTCACGGCCAGGCCGGCCAGGCGCGGCAGAAGATGCTTGAGGACGCGAACAAGAATGCTTCCGATCTTCTGAAAACCGCCAAACTCGAGGCCAAGGAAGAGTTCTACCAGGCCCGGACCCGTTTTGATCAGGAAACCGATAGAATCCGCACCGAAAGCACACGACGGCAGGAAACCCTGGATTTCCGCGAGGACAATCTCAGCAAGAAGGTTGCTTTCATCGACCAGAAGGAAAGCCGTCTGGACCAGTTGGACGAAAATCTGCGGACGCGTCAGGAAGAGATGGACCGGGACCGGCAAAACCTGTCCGCTCTGCTCGTGGAACAGAACACCAAGCTGGAGCAGGTCGCCGGTATGTCGGCCGACCACGCCCGACAGGAGCTTATGGAAAACATGGTTGGCGCGGCCCGGCTCGCGGCTTCCAAAAGTATCCAGCTGGTGCGGGAGGAAACCGAGCGGTCATCGCGGCGAGAGGCGATCAAGATCCTCAGTCTGGCCATCCAGCGGTACGCCTCCGAGCATGTGGCCGAGCGGACCATATCGGTGGTGGATTTACCCAGCGATGAAATGAAGGGTCGGATCATCGGTCGTGAGGGCCGGAATATCCGGGCCTTCGAGATGGCCACCGGCGTGGATCTCATCATCGACGACACCCCGGGCGCGGTCATTGTTTCCGGGTTTGACCCGGTGCGGCGTGAAGTGGCCCGGCAAGCGTTGGAAATTCTCATCCACGACGGGCGTATCCACCCGGGCAGGATCGAGGAAATCGTCGACAAAACCGGCAAGGAAATGCACGAAAAAATTCTGGAGACCGGCGAGCAGGCCTGCATCGATCTCGGACTGCAGAACGTGAACCCCGAACTCTACTATTACGTGGGCCGCCTGAATTACCGGACCAGCTATGGCCAGAACCTGCTCAAGCATTCCTCGGAAGTCGCCGCGGTTGCCGGGGTCGTCGCCGGGGAACTCGGCCTCGATCAGAGGCTGGCCAGACGGTGCGGTTTCTTCCACGACCTGGGCAAGGCCGCGGACCACGAGGTTGAGGGTCCCCACGCACTCATCGGCGCCAGGCTTTGTAAAAAGTACGGGGAAAATGATACGGTTATCAATGCCGTTGGCGGGCACCATCAGGATGTGGAGGCGACCTCGCCCTATACATTCATCACCGCCGCGGCGGACGCCGTTTCCGCCTCGCGGCCCGGTGCCCGGCGTGAAAGCGTGGAAACCTACGTCCAGCGGCTGGAAAACCTGGAGGAGATCGCCGATAGCTTTGACGGTGTTGAAAAATCCTACGCCATTCAGGCTGGTCGCGAAGTCAGGGTGCTTGTGAATCACAACAAGGTGTCCGATGCGGATGCCGCCATGCTGGCCGAAGAAGTGAGCCGCCGCATCGAGGGGGAGCTCGAATATCCGGGTCAGATCAAGATCATGGTTATCCGCGAAACCAGGGCGACTTCCTACGCCAAATAAGGGGACTGAAGTGGAAACGATTCTGCTCAAGGGGAAACCCGTTAGGGATGCCGTTTTTGCCGAAATCAAGGACAAGGTCTCCCGGGCTCCGCGCAAACCGGGCCTGGCCGTGGTCCTGGTGGGCGAGGACCCCGCTTCGGCGGTCTATGTCCGCCACAAGGAAAAAGGCTGTGAAGAAGTCGGTTTCCACCATGTGACCCACCGCCTGTCCGCGGAAACGTCCCAGGGCGAGATCCTGGACCTGATAGCGAATCTGAACGCGGACCAGGCCATCGACGGGATTCTGGTCCAGCTTCCCCTGCCTGACGGCATCGACCAGGAGTTGGTTTTGACCTCCGTGGATCCCGACAAGGACGTGGACGGTTTTCACCCCGAGAACCTGGGCCGCCTGGTCGCCGGAAATCCCCGTTTTGTTCCCTGCACCCCCAAAGGGATTCTACGCCTTCTGGCCCACTATGGCATCGCCATGGCCGGCAAAAATGTGGCGGTTGTCGGGCGCAGTGTGATCGTCGGCCGTCCCCTTAGCCTTCTGCTCTCCCTGAAAAGGGCTGATGGAAACGCCACGGTCACCATGTGCCATTCCGGAACCAGGGACCTGGCCTCGGTGACGTCTTCCGCCGACGTGGTCGTGGCCGCCATCGGGGTGCCGCAGGCGCTTGGGACCGCGGAAATCGGTAAGGGTGCCGTGGTTGTCGATGTGGGGATCAACAGGATAGACGCCCCTGACAGGCCCAAAGGGACCCGTTTGGTGGGTGATGTGGACGCCAAGGCCCTGATGGGGCACGCGGCGGCCCTGACGCCCGTTCCCGGAGGTGTGGGGCCCATGACCATCGCCATGTTGCTTGAAAACACGTGGGAAGCCATGGCCAGGAAAGAGGGCCTGGATGGAAACGGCTGAACTCCAGCGGGAAATTGCAGCCGAACGTAAAGCCGTGGATACGAATTTGCGGCGTTTGCTCAACGGCGAAAAAGGGACCCCTGCGCGGCTGAAATCCGCCATGCGTCACAGTCTGTTGGGCGGGGGCAAACGCTTGCGTCCCCTCCTTGCTCTATGGACCTGGGATGCCCTGCAAAAGAACAAAAAAAATTCAGGGTTCAACCGGCATGACGTCATGGACGCGGCTTGCGCGCTGGAAATGCTGCACACCTATTCCCTGATTCATGACGATCTGCCCGCCATGGATGATGACGATCTTCGCCGGGGACGCCCGACCTGTCATGTGGCGTTCGGTGAGGGAACGGCAATCCTTGCCGGGGACGGTCTTCAGACTCTGGCTTTTTGTGTCCTGGCTCGGGCGGGGGGTGCTTCCGCAGGGCCTTTGGTGGATCTCGTGGGACGGGCAGTCGGTCCCGCCGGAATGGTGGGGGGACAGCAAAACGACCTCGATGGCGAAGGCGCCCCGGTCACGGCAGCCTCGGTCCGGCTCATTCATCGGGACAAAACCGCACGTCTTTTGGCTGCCTCACTTACCTGCGGAGCCCTTTTGGCCGGAAGCGGCCCGGCATCTCTCGCGAGGATTGAACAGGCGGGCCTGGATCTGGGTTTGGCCTTCCAGGGGGCGGACGATATCCTGGATGTCACGGCTACCTCGGCCCAACTGGGAAAAAGTGTCGGTAAGGATGTCGCGGCTGACAAAGCCACCTGGGTTCGCGTGGAGGGGCTGTCCGCCGCGCGAAAAAGAATGTTGCGTCTGGGCCGGCGGGGCCTGCGGAATCTGGAGGCGTCATTGCCTCTTGGCGAACCCGGAAACCGCCTTTGCGCCCTGGCCGGAATGATGTGGGACCGGGATCGGTAACCGAATGACTCATCTTTTCAATTGGCCGGTTTGGTTGGTCGTCGTTACCTGCGGCACCTTGGTGCAGGTCTTCAAAGTAGCGGTGTATTCCATAACCAAGCGCCACTTCGACCTGGCGGTGGCCGCTCAGGGAAGAGGACTGCCCAGCCTGCAGGCCAGCATTTTGTCATGCCTGTTGGTGCTGGTCATCCTCCGCTCGGGATGGAGTTCCGGGCAGACGGCCTTCGCGCTGGTTTTTGCCGTCATCGTGATCCACGATACCGTAAAATTGAGGATAGCGGCCTCCCGGCAGCGGGCAGTGGTTTTCCATCTGGTTGCCTCCCTTCCTGATGCGGGGCATTTGCACCAGCGGGTGGCCGGTTTTCTGGATCCCAGGACACACCAGGTGTCCCATGTGGTGGTCGGGGTGGTGTTCGGCAGCCTTTTCGCTCTGGCGTTCGGCATCAGGCCGGGTTAATCTTTTCAGGAATCGTGTGATACGCAGGGAAAGGACTGGTATGGAACCCCTCCTGCCGAAGATAAAAAGCCCCGATGATCTCAAGAAGCTGCCCCTGGACTCCATGGAGCAGGTTTGCGCGGAATTGCGCGATGAAATCATCACTTCGGTATCCCGCTCCGGCGGACACCTGGGCGCCAGCCTGGGCGTAGTGGAAATCACCGTCGCCCTGCATCGTGTATTCAGCACCCCGGCCGACAAGATCGTCTGGGATGTAGGCCATCAAGCCTATGGCCACAAAATTCTCACCGGCCGCAGGGAACGGTTCCACACTCTGCGCAGCAAGGGCGGCGTGGCGGGATTTCCCAAGCAGGCGGAAAGCCCCCATGACATGTTTGGCGTGGGCCACGCCAGCACGGCCATCAGCGCCGCTGTCGGTTTCGCGGCCGCGCGGGACGCGTCCGGCCGGGATAATGCGGTCGTGGCCGTGGTGGGGGACGGCGCCCTGACCGGCGGTCTGTCCTTCGAAGGTCTCAACAACGCCGGCCAACTCGGCACCAACATGATCGTCATTCTGAATGACAACAAGATGAGTATCTCTCCCAATGTGGGTGCCATCTCGAAATACCTGACCCGGATTACCAGTGGGGAGCCCTATGTCCGTCTGGAAGCCGATATCTGGGATCTCCTGGGAAAGATTCCCCATGGCTCCAAGGCCCAGAAAATGGCGGGCCGGATCAAGGAAAGCCTGAAGCAGCTGGTGGTGCCTACCATCCTGTTCGAGGAGCTCGGATTCAAATATTTCGGCCCCCTCGACGGCCACGATCTCCCGCTGATGGTCAAGACCCTGGAAGCCGTGCGCAAATTGCAGGGGCCCATCCTCATCCATTGCATCACCAGCAAGGGCAAGGGTTACAAATTCGCCGAAGAAGACGGCCAGAGGTATCACGGCGTGGGCAAGTTCGACAAGTCCGAAGGGATCAAGGTCGTGCCTCCTTCGGTGCCAAGTTATACCTCGGTTTTCGGTGATACGCTGGTGCAGCTGGCGGAAAAGGATCCGCGCATTCATGGAATCACTGCAGCCATGCCCACCGGCACCGGAATGACCTCCATGAAAGATCGCTGTCCCGGCCGTTTCCATGACGTGGGAATCGCCGAAGGTCACGCGGTCACTTTTGCCGGGGGATTGGCCAGTGACGGTTGCAGGCCCGTTGTTGCTATTTATTCCACTTTTTTGCAGCGGGCGCTCGATCAGATCATTCACGACGTGGCTTTGCAGAAACTTCCCGTGGTATTCGCCGTGGACAGGGGAGGGGTGGTCGGCGAGGACGGTCCCACCCATCACGGAGTCTTCGATTTCACCTATCTGCGGATGATTCCCAACATGGTTGTCATGGCGCCCCGGGATGAAGATCAGTTGCGTCACATGCTGGCCACGGGCCTGGACCGGGAAGACGGACCCTCGTCCATTCGTTACCCGCGGGGATCCGGTCTCGGCGTTTCGCTGGCCGGGGACCCGGTCCCCATTCCCCTGGGGAAATCCGAAACCCTTGCCGCTGGTGACGATCTCTGCATCCTGGCCGTTGGCTCCATGGTTCAGGAATCCCTGGAGGCGGCGCGATTCCTTTCCAAGTCGGGGTTGTCGGCCGAAGTGGTGGACATGAGATTCATCAAGCCCTTGGACGAGGCCCTGCTGGAGGATGTCTGGCAACGCCATCGGTTGGTCGTTACCGTGGAAGAGAATTCCCTGGTCGGTGGCTTCGGGGCAGCTGTCCTGGAGTGGGCGGCGGCAACCGAAGTGGGCGGCCATCCCCGGATTCTGAACCTGGGCATCCCGGATGTCTTTCAGGAGCACGCTTCGCGCAGTGAGTTGCTGGAAGACATGGGGCTCGACAGCCGTGGTCTGGCGGTCCGTATCCAGGAGATGTTGGAGCTGCGGAGCGATGGGTCCGAGGCCCAGAGCGCCTCATGAGCAGCCCCGGAAAGGGCGATATGGCGTCGATTACCCGTATCGGATTATTTGGAAATCCCCGCAAAACCGATTTGCCACGCGCCGTTCAGATGATCGCCGATCAATGCACCGCGGCTGGGGTCGAGGTGTTTGCCTCGGAGGATCTTGTCGGTGGCGTCCCCTCTTCCATTCCCCTGATGCCCAACCAGGAATTGATCGAAAAGGTGGATCTGGTCATCGCCCTGGGTGGCGATGGGACCATGCTGCGGGCCGGCCGTGTGCTGGGGCTGTCGGGCGTACCCCTGATGGGGGTCAACCTGGGGTCCCTCGGTTACCTGACCGACGTTCCCCTGGATGAGGTGCCTTCGGCCCTCAAGATGGTTTTGGCCGGGAAATTCCATCTCGAAACCCGGTCGCGGGTTTATTGTTCTGTATGGCGCCAAGGGAAAAAAATCGCCAAAGCGAGCGCCTTGAACGATCTGGTCGTCAATATGGGGCCACTTCCGCGGGCCCTGGACATGGAATTGCTGATGGATGGCGACTCCCTGGGCCGCTTTCTCGGCGACGGAATCATCGTCAGCACTCCCACCGGTTCCACGGCCTACAATCTTTCCGCCGGAGGACCGATCTGCCAATCAACAGTGGATTGTCTCCTGGTGGCGCCCATTTGCCCTCATAGCCTCGGAATGAGGCCTCTTATCGTGGCGGGAGATACGAAGATAGAGCTTATACTTCATGAAACGGGTGAAGGTGCCATCCTGACCGCCGACGGTCAGAAGACCCATGTTCTGGCCAATGGTGATCGCCTCGCCTTCCAGGAGGCCAACCGTGAAGTCAACCTGGTCAAATTTCCCCAGAGCAGTTTCTATCGTGTCCTGCGCCACAAGTTGAATTGGGGCGGCACCACAAGGCGCAGCGGGAGCGAATCCTGATGCTGCGCGAGCTCAGGGTCGGCAACCTGGCTTTGGTGGATGATCTTGTCCTGGGATTCGAGACCGGATTGACGATGCTCACCGGCGAGACCGGCGCTGGTAAATCCCTCATCGCCGGCGCGCTTTCCCTTTTGACCGGCGGGAAAACCGATCGCCAGTTGATCCGTGAGGGAGAGGATCTGGCTTTCGTCGAAGGGGTCTTCGACCTCTCCGGAAAGAGAGAAGCCTGTCAGTTCGCGGCGGGTTTGGGTATCAGGCTCGGGTCCGACGGCATGCTGGTTTTACGTCGGGAACTCCGGCGGGAAGGCCGTGGCCGGGTTCTCATCAACGGATTGGTTTCTTCCCTTCCCCTACTCGAACAACTTGGTGGTGAGCTTCTTTCAATTCAAAGCCAGGACCAGCAACGACTGCTGTCCCAACCCATGTTTCCGGGTGAATTTCTGGATGCCATCCTGGAAAATGAGAAGGAACGGGAAAGAGTGGCCACGGCCCTGGACCGCTTCCAGGATCTTCAGGCTCAGTACGAGCATCGGTTCAGGGAAGAGGAATTTGCCCGCCAGCAGCTGGATATGTGGCGTTACCAGTATCAGGAACTTGAGCAGGCCGGGTTGGACCCCGATGAGGAGGATGCCCTGGCCGAGCGTCTTGCCCTGGGTCGCAACGCCCGCGCCCTGATGGAAGCCGCGGGGCAGGCGAGGGAGGGCCTTACCGAAGGCCAGATCAACGCGCGTCAGTTGATTGGTGCCGCGGACGGTCTTCTGAACCCCCTGGCGGATGCCAGCCCCCGTTTGCAATCCATTCTGGAACTGATAAAAGAGGCCGAAGCGGCCGTCAGTGAAGCCACTTCCGGCCTGGAACGTTTTCTCGATGGTGTGGATGCCGATCCCGAACAACTGGATGAATGGGAAGCGCGCAAAGCCCTGTATGAGGACCTCCGACGAAAATACGATCGGACCATTGAAGGATTGATCGAATTGCGCGGGGCCCTGGCGGAGCGGATTTCCCGGCAGGAGGAGGCCGCGTCCGATCTCGATAAACTCGCCTTGTCCCGGGACCAGGCCCGGCTTGAACTGGGTGAAGCGGCCGGTGCGTTGCGGGAAAACCGCCGACAGGGTGCCGCGAAAGTAGCCGCCCGCGCGGTGGAGACCATCCGGCCGCTGGCCCTCCCGGAACTGGAACTGGAATTCGTGATCCTTGCGGACCTTGACGAGACAAGCTCGATTCCGGTCGGTAATAAGCCTTGTCGCATAACCCGGCGGGGCGCGGATAAAATCCAGTTGCTGGCCCGAACCAATCGGGGTGAAAGCCTTGGAGAGGTGGGCCGGATTGCTTCGGGAGGTGAAAAATCCCGCATCTTCCTGGGTCTGTCCGTTCTCCAACGTGGGAATGCACGCCAATCCCTGCAGCTGTTCGATGAAATCGATGCAGGCCTCGGGATGGACAACGCCGTTCCGGTGGCCGAGTTGCTGGGCCGGCTGGCCGCTGATGGCCAGGTGGTCTGCATCACGCATCTGCCGACGGTGGCCGCCCGGGGGGAACATCATCTCAAAGTCGAAAAATCAGTGTCCGCCGGGAGGACCATCCTGCAGGTCGTCCCCGTTCCCGGGGAGGCCCGGGTGGCCGAAATCGCCCGCCTTCTGGGTGGCGATAAAAGCAGGATCGAGGGGGGACCGGATCAACAGGTAGCCTATGCGCGACAGTTGCTGGGATATGCCTGACAACCCGGTCATAGCCGGAACTCACATGGAATTTGACGCCAAGGGGTTCATGTTCCATAATTCCGCCACCAATCGTGCGCCCGTAGCTCAGCTGGATAGAGCGTCTGCCTCCGGAGCAGAAGGCCACAGGTTCGAATCCTGTCGGGCGTACCACCTGTTCCATCCGTGTGAATCATGAATATTTTTCGAATCCTCATTTTCTTTTTATTCGGCCTGCTGGTCCGCAGGCTCTATCTTTCCCTTAAATCCAGGGTTATTTCCAATCCGACCGGGTCGGCCCCCGGCGGCGGCGTGAATGATCCGGGCAGCGCGCAGCAATCCGGCCAGCCCTTGAAGGACCTGACGGAACAGGATATCAGTGATGCTGATTTCGAAGAGATCCCGTAAGAAATCCGAAATGTTCGATTCCCGTTTCCAGGATGGGCGTGGCGGTGATTTTCCGCTGCGGCAATACCTCCGGTGCCGCGAGGATTTCAGCAGCGGCCTGCTGACCGCTCTTCTTTTTGTTGCTTTTATCATTACCCTGGTTTTTTTCACCCGGGCCATACTCCACCTGTTCAGCGCTCATGGAGCCGACCTCAGCCCCTGGTACCGCCGTGGGGCCCTTCTCCTGATGGGGCTTTTTATCCTTTCGGTTCTCCGGCGTTTGTATTACAAAGTGGTTGATCTGAAGGAAACCAGGGTGGAAATGAAGCTCTTGAAGGAAGAATTCCGGAACCAGGACCATTAATGGGGGATTTGGATTCAATGGCTCCAAGTAGTTGGTAAACCGTCAGCTTGGTTTGCCGATGATACGGAGGAGGACGGGCCTGAATAGTCAGTGCCCGAATTCCCCAATTCATTCCAGATAAACGAGGGAAGTTCATGCAGCAGTTGATCAGAAAACTGAAGAACAGGGAGGCCCGGCTGGGCGTCCTGGGCCTGGGCTACGTCGGGTTGCCCCTGGCTGTGTCTTTTGCCAAAGCCGGCTTCAAGGTGACGGGATTCGACCTGGACAAATCCAAGGTCGATGCCGTGAACGAAGGCGACAGCTACATCATCGACATCTCCAGCGAAGAGCTTGCCGGTGTCGTGAAATCGGGCCACCTGAAAGCCACCATGGATTTTTCTGAACTGGCCGACGTGGACAGCGTGAACATCTGCGTGCCGACACCGCTGGGCAAGACCCGCGACCCGGACATCTCATATATCCAGTCCGCCGTGAAGTCCATTGCGGACAGCATGCACTCCGGCCTGTTGGTGGTCCTGGAAAGCACGACCTATCCCGGGACGACCGAAGAGGTCATCCTGCCCATTCTGAGTGAAAACGGCTTCGAGGTCGGCAAGGACTTTTTCCTGGCCTTTTCACCTGAACGTGTCGATCCGGGAAATCCCACCTACCACACCGTCAATATTCCCAAGGTGGTGGGGGGCGTCACGTCCAACTGCACCGAGGTTGCCGGCAATCTCTACGGCCAGGTGATGGATACCGTGGTTCCGGTTTCGTCCGTCCGTGTCGCCGAAACCGTCAAGCTCCTGGAGAACACGTTCCGCAGCGTAAACATCGGTCTGGTCAATGAAATTGCGCTGATGTGCAGTGCCATGGACATCGATGTCTGGGAAGTCATCGACGGCGCCGCCACGAAACCTTTCGGTTTCATGCCGTTCTATCCCGGTCCCGGCCTGGGGGGGCACTGCATTCCCATCGATCCCTTCTATCTGTCCTGGAAGGCCAAGCAGGCCGGTTCCGAAGCCAGGTTCATCGATCTGGCCGGACAGGTGAACAGCTACATGCCCCGGCACGTCCTGAAGCTTGTCACCAGCGCCCTGAACGACAGGCGCAAATCCGTCAATGGAAGTAAAATCCTGGTGGTGGGCGTGGCCTACAAGCCGGGCATCGACGACATGCGTGAATCCCCGGCCCTGGACATTCTGGAAATGATCGCCAACCTGGGTGGAGAAACTTCCTGGTTCGATCCTCATGTGGAAACGATCCCGGACGCAATCAGCGCCAACCGGTTGGGGGATTTGTCGGCGGATGCGATCTCAGGTTTTGACGCCGTGGTGATCGTCACCCCGCATCCGACCGTGGATCACACCGTGCTTCTTGACGCCGGACCCGTGATCATTGACACACGCAATGCCCTCAAGGGACATAAGTCGGCCGATTTGATCAAACTTTGAGCCGGGTGCCAATACCAACCGGAGGGATGACCAGTCCATGAGTAAATACCTGGTGACAGGCGGCGCGGGTTTCATCGGATCCCACTTGAGCAGGGAGCTGGTGAACCAGGGGCATGAAGTCGTGATTCTCGACAACATGTCCACGGGTCGTGAAGAAAACATCGCCGACATCATCGACGGCCTTCAACTTCATGTCGGATCGATCACCGACATCGATACGGTCATGAAATGCTGTGAAGGTGTGGACTGCGTTTTTCATCAGGCGGCCCTGCCCAGCGTCCCGCGCAGCGTGGCGGATCCCCTGACCAGCGACGAGCATAATATCGGCGGCACGCTGCGCGTATTCTGGGGCGCCCACCAGCAGGGCGTCAGAAGGGTTGTTTTTGCAGCCAGCAGTTCCATTTACGGAGACACCGAGGAATTGCCCAAGCACGAGGGCATGCAACCGAAGCCGATGTCACCCTACGCGGTCAACAAACGGGTTTCCGAGCTGTACGGGGCGGTCTTCAACAATCTCTACAAGTTGAGCACCATCGGACTGAGATATTTCAACGTTTTTGGTCCCCGCCAGGACCCAAACAGTCAATACGCCGCCGTGGTGCCAAAATTCATCACCGCCTTTCTCAAGGGCGAGCCGCCGGTTGTTCACGGGGATGGATTGCAGTCCCGGGATTTCACCTACATCCAGAATGTAGTGGAAGCCAATCTGGCCGCCTGCGCCGCCAGGTCCGAGGCCGGTGGACGTTCGTACAATATCGCCCTTGGCGGCCGGATCACCGTGAAGGATCTCTGTCTGCAGATACGGGATCTCATTGGCACGGACATCGAGCCCCGCTATGATGAATCCCGCCCGGGGGACGTGAAGCATTCCCAGGCCGATGTCAGCCTGGCGCGCGAGTATCTGGATTACGTGGGTTCCGTTGATCTTGATCAGGGTCTGGAAAGAACCGTGAAGTGGTATCAGGAAAATACTTGAGGGACGGAGGACCGGCATGAGGAAGAGAAATTGTGGACCGACGATCGCGATACCTTGCCGTTCATGGCGACGGCCCGTCGCCTGGATCGCCCTGCTTTCCTTTTTGCTGAATCCCCTGCTGGTCCTGGGCCAGAATCTGAATGACTCCCCAACGGTCCTGCGGCCCGGAGACATCATCAAACTGAGCGTACCGGGAAGACCCGATCTGGCCGCTGAACTGGTGCTCGACTCGAGTGGCCGCGCCATCCTTCCCCAGGTGGGAGAAGTGGCCCTCGGCGGAATGTCCGTGTCCGACGCGACCCTGTTCCTCAAACAGAAGCTGCGTTTGTTCTACCCCGACGATCTCGACACCCTGCATCTGGAAGTGGAGCGCAGCGGGTCCACCCAAATCTATGTGATGGGAGCTGTCTCCCGTCCCGGCGCCCAGGCTTACGAGGATATTCCGTCATTGTGGGATGTCCTTCGCGCGGTGGGCGGCCCGCTCGCCAACGCCGACCTCAGGCTCGCCAGAATTATTCGCGAGGAGGATGGAATACCCAAGGTCCACTCCATCGATCTGGTGGGGGTCATGGAGGGCCGGACCATACCCGTCTTTGAACTGCGCGACGGTGATACGCTGATCATCCCCACCCTGCTTGAAGGGACTTCCGGAGTTCCCCCGACCCAGGGGGTCAAGGTATTCGGAGGGGTGGAGGTTCCCACGATCGTTCCCATCGAGGAGCCCATGCCCATGATGGATGTCCTCATGCTTGCCGGCGCTCCCAACGAGACGGCCAACATCAAAGTGATATGGTGGGTCCATGAAGACGGCGGCAAGGCCATATCGACATTGGTGAATCTGGAAGATTATCTCCAGCAAGGCAGTCCTCTGGGGAATCCCCAAGTCTATCCGGGGGATACGCTTCACGTCAAATACGATAAGACCGGCTGGTTCTGGACATATGTCCCGAGGGTTCTCGTAATGATGGCGTCCATCATTACCATCGCGATTGGCTACGACCGGTTGGTCAACGACAACTAGGCTGGTTTTTTTCTTCTCCGCTGAAGAGGATGCGCCGAAAGGCCAGGAAGAAAACCAGGCCGATGATGACGGCCAGCCACAGGGTGAACAATCGGACCAGCAGGGCCACCGCGGCCGCCGTCGCCCCCGGCATGGAAAGACTTCCCAGCAGCCAGATAATGGTGGCTTCGGTTCCACCCAGACCGCCCGGCAAAAAGGACAGTGATCCCACCAGGGTACCCGCCGCGTATACGAACAGGGACTCGCCCAGTTGTACCGGAAAATCCAGCCCGCGACAGACCAGCCACAAGCCCAGGCATTCACACATCCAGGCCAGTGTCGACAAGGTCAGGGAAAACAGGGCTTGTTTGATGCCCAGCAGGGTGCCCAGGGAATCCATGGATTCGTCCAGTCCCACCCGGTGCCTGGACAACATTTCGGAACGTGATATCCGGCCGATCAGCCAGGTACGCAGGCGCCGGTTCTGGAACAGGGCCAGGAACAGGGGGATGGTCGCCGCCGCCATCAGTCCCGTGGACAATCCGGTCAGGGAACCGGGCCAGAAAAACACTCCCGCCGCCGCGAGTACCAGGACAGCCAGGAAGTCATAGATTCTTTCGGCGAGAACGATCGGAAGACCCCGGGACAGGGAAACCCCAAATTTTTCCCGGAGTATTCCCGCCTTGAAAATCTCCCCGATTTTGCCCGGGGTGATGACCATGACGTAGGTGGAAAAATAGAGGCCGAGGGACTCCCGCAGGGGAATCCGGGCGTCCAGGGCGCGGAGATAGACTTCCCAACGCCAAAATCTCAGAGTGTAATTGACCAGTGAGAGGCCCGCCAGAACCCCAAGTTGCCAGAGAGGGAAGCCGGCAAGTTCCCTGAGAATATCATCGAGGCCGAAAATCAATGCCAGGGCCGCATAAAGCGCCACGGAAAAGCCAATGACGGCAAAAGAACGGGAAGTCAATCGGCGGGGAAGATGCATGTGCCTCCGTTCTTGAGTCTCCAAAGGTCAAAAATAATTGATTTATTCATTTCTTTTTTCTGTGCCGACGCCTCCGTAGAATGGTGCTGTGAGGGTGTTTTGGCAACAAGGAAATATCTTTTCTATTGTTAAATGGAGGTCAAATGTAGTGAAACCACAATTTTTGGGTTGCCATGGGGATTGATTTAGGATAAAATAAAGGTCCTATCAATAAAAGTGCCCGGTTCGGGGGAATCCGGGGACTGGGGATAAGCCAGACAACAGGTCCGTTCAACGGGCAGTTCTTGGTAGTATGGTGTATTGGCGGGGATTATGCCGAAGCGGTTTATATTAACAAAAAGCCCGGAGGGGGCGATTATGAAACCGAGAAAATGGTTTGACCATCCTGACCTTTCCGGTCGGAGCGGGGGAGCAGCGACAGCGATGATGTCCCAGGACAATGCCGCGCAGCTTCAGGGGCAGGCACTTGAGTCATTTACCACACGAATTGATAAGGCCGCTGGCCAAGGGCTCGACCTAAGGCGTCTTCACGGGTCTTTTTACCTGGGTGTGAAAAGGGTTTTCGATACCGTCGTGTCCCTTTTGGCCCTGGTCATTTTCGGATTGATGTTGCCGGCCCTGATGCTGATCATCAAATTGGATTCGCCTGGCCCGACCTTCTACTCCCAGGAGAGAGTCGGCTTGAATCGCCGCCGGCAACGCCATGGATTTTCCGGGAATGACCGCCGCAAGGTTCTCCAGCCCGGCCGGCCTTTCAAGGTCATCAAACTGAGAACCATGGGGACGAATGCCGAATCCGGAGGTCCCCAGTGGGCGAAAGTCAATGACGTGAGGGTTACCCGTGTGGGGAAATTTCTCCGCCGCAGCCGCCTTGATGAAGTGCCCCAGTTCCTGAATGTTCTGCGTGGGGAGATGAGCATCATCGGACCCCGGCCCGAGCGGATGGTTTTTGTCCGTCAATTGGAAAAGGATATTCCGCACTACCGTGACCGCTTGCTTGTCCTGCCTGGAATCACGGGGTTGGCCCAGGTGATCAATGGGTATGACGACAGTATCGATTCCGTCAAACGCAAAGTGGAATTGGACCGGAAATACATCCGGAAAGCCGGTTTCAAACAGGACGGCAGTATCCTGTTGTCAACGGTCTCGGTTGTCCTGAAAGGTGAAGGAGCCCGGTAGCCGACTCCCATTTGCCGAGGGATCCTATTGCGTATCGGAAACAGGTCGTGGCCGCTCCCAGGAGCGGCCTTTCCCTTGCCCGGAAGGGAGGCATTCCCTCCTTGCCTCAGTTCCTCGGCCCATGCATAATCGCTTTGAAAGTTTACCCCTCAGACTGACAAACCCGGGAATCCAGTGTTCTGATGAAACCCCTCATCCTGGTTATCGACGACGAAGAGGCCATCCGTCTTTTTCTGGCCGCCACCCTCGAAGACGAGGATTACGAGGTCATCACCGCCGGCACAGGTGCTGAAGGTCTTGAACTGGCCAGGGAAAGGGTTCCCGACCTCGTCCTGTTGGATCTCATGCTGCCGGACATGAGCGGCATCCAGGTTCTCGGGGGCCTGAAAAGTGCCATGCCCCATATTTGTGTGATCATGATTACCGCCTACCGTGAAACCGACACCGCGGTTCAGGCCATGAAACTCGACGCCTTCGACTACGTGAACAAACCGATCAATCTGGACCGTTTGTTGAAGGTAGTGGCCAAGGCGCTGGAAAGTAATTCGGAGGCTCGACGCAGGTTTCGGAACCAGCAGCACGGGGACCTTTTCGGCGGGATCGATGATGTCGTTCCGAGCCTGGCTCCCTCCATGCAGGAAATCTACGATGTCGTGCGCAAAATTTCCGGGGGAGAATCCACCACCGTCCTGATTGAAGGCGAATCCGGGGCCGGCAAGGATGTCGTCGCAAATCTCATTCACCGCACATCCGTACGCAGGAATAGTCCCCTTCTGGAAATCAACTGCGCCGCACTTCCCGAGCAATTGCTGGAAAGTGAACTCTTCGGGCACGAAAAGGGTTCTTTCACCGGGGCGGCGGTGCAGAAAATGGGGTTGTTGGAACTTGCCCACTCGGGAACGGTTTTTCTGGATGAAATTGGTGAGATGGCCTTGCCGGTACAGGTCAAATTGCTGCGCGTCCTGGAGAAAATGACGTTTCGGCGTGTGGGTGGGGTCGAGGATATATCCGTGGACGTGAGGATCGTGGCGGCCACCAACCGCAACCTCGAAAACCAGATCAGGGAAGGGTCCTTCCGGGAAGACCTCTACTACCGGCTCAATGTCGTCAAGATCGTCGTACCTCCGTTGCGGGACCGGGTGGAGGACATCCTGCCTTTGGTGGATTATTTTCTCGGCCAATTCAATCTGAAATTCAACAAACGGTTTACCGGCCTTGATGATGAGGCGCAACAGGCACTGTTGGATTACGATTGGCCCGGAAACATTCGGGAGCTCAAGAATATGCTGGAACGGAGTGTCCTTCTGAGCAGTGGCGAAATTCTCCAAAAGGAGCATTTCCAAGGTCTGGACCGTTCAGGGCAGGCGGTGGACCTGGGTCGACAGGTTCAGGATGTCCTGAGGAAACCTTTCCCGGAAGAGGGTGTTGACCTTGAGGATCTCGTTGACCAGATTGAGGAATCCCTGGTTCGCAAAGCCCTGGCAGCCGCTGGTGGCAACCAGTCCGAAGCAGCCCGTCTTATCGGATTGAATCGGGACAAGTTCAGGTATCGGGTCAAACAGTACGGCATCAAGGAATCATGAAATATTCTTTTTCAAACACCCATATTTATTGCCGGCGAACCTGGTTTTGGGGGATGATAGTTGTCATGCTGGCCGGCCTGGTTCCGGTGGCCGGTTGCGGGGTCTATTCCTCCAGCAGCGGCAGGGTGGATGAAAATCTGAAAAGGGTTGCGGTGCAGTATCTGGAAAACCTGACCGCCGAACCAAATCTCGGTGTGGATCTTTCCGACGACATCATTTTTGCCCTGCAGGTCGACAATACGCTCAAGGTTGTTGACGAAGCTGATGCGGATAGCATCATCAGTGGTAAGGTTGTCCGTTATTCCCTGCGTGAAGTTGCCACCACCCGGGAGCTGACCGTCAACGAATACCAGGTTCAGCTTGCTGTCGTTTTGACCTTTACCGTGAGGGCGACCGGGGAAAAGATTTTCGACAAAAAGCGTTTTACCGGCATCGGTAACTACGTCCTCAATGATACCGAGGGGACAAGTGAAGAAACGGCGAGGGACGAAGCGGTAGAGGAAATTGTGCGAGATATTCTGGCCCAGGTCGTTGAAGACTGGTAGCCGTCAAGGAGTTCCGTGGCGTATTCCCGAAAGGCCAAAGGTCCGAGTCTTCCCGGATTTCAGGACCTGGTGGATCAGGACCTGAAAACGGGTAAATTCCGGCCCGCCTATCTTTTGGCCGGGGAAGACACTCTTCGGATAGAAGGCGTGGTTCATAAGATTCGCAAGGATGCTCTGGGGGAAAGCGGTTCCGCTTTCAATTACCACGTCTTCCAGGGTGATGTCACACCTCTGGAAAGAATCCTGCAGCAGGCCCTCAGTCTTCCCATGCTCGGCAACCGACAGGTGATCTGGGTCAAACAGGCCGATAAGTGTCTGGGCGGAAGTGATGTCCTGGCAGCTTTGGAAAATTATCTCGCCAAGCCCGTCCCCGAAACCATTCTGATCCTGACTGCAGACAAGGTAGATAAACGCAAAAAATGGGTGAAGATCTGCCTGGATGGGCAATTCCTTTTTGATTTCACGCCCCCCGTCGGCGAGGTCCTGGTGCAGTGGGTTCTCAAGGCGGCCCGTCGCGAAAACCTGCCGCTCGAGGTGGACCAGGCGAGGGTCCTGTGTGAATTGGTAGGCAACGACCTGTTGAGTCTGAAAAGTGAAATCGACAAGTTATCCCTTCTCGCCGAGGACCGTGGTGGAAAGATCAGCGCCGAAGAGATAGGCAGGATCATCATGGATCAGGCCGCTCTCGAGGGTTATGAAATCACCGCCAACCTCGAGCCCGGAAAAGCGGGGCAGGTTCTCCATACCTGGTACCGGCTTTCGGAATGGGGGAGATCGGCCTATGAAATCGCTCCCTTGATCATATCCCGGGTCCGTAAGGGTTCCATCCTGGCCGCGGGCCGGGAAGCGGGAATGGATGATCGGGAAATCGGGGCGCTTTCGGCCCAGAATCCCTGGAGTTTCCGCTTTCTGGAGCCGATGGTTCGAGGGATGGGCAAAGATGGTCTTGGAAACGCGCTTACCGCGGCCCTGTCGTGTGATCGGCGGCTAAAAGGATCTCCCTTGAAACCGAATATCATAATCGAAAAGCTCATCCTTGATCTCTGCCGGACCGACAATAAATGATTCAATGAAATGTAAACCCAGGTAAGCTTTTGCGGCCGACCTGGTTACCACCCGGAAAGGATGCGACATGTCAGAAGGACTTGTGGAATTCACGGACAGTGACTTTGATACCAAAATTGGCGGAAGCGATCAGCCCGTGCTGGTGGATTTTTGGGCGCCATGGTGCGGACCCTGCAAGGCGATGACGCCGACTATTGAAAAGCTGGCAGCGGAGTTCGACGGCCGGATGCTGGTTGGAAAGATGGATATCCAGGCCAATCCGCAAGCCGCGGGAAAACTCGGTATCCGCAGTATTCCGACATTGTTGTTTTTCAAAA
>JAUVII010000331.1 GCA_030592845.1 Candidatus Krumholzibacteriia bacterium
CCCCCCTGGCGAACGCGATGGTTCATTCAAGACGAGATCATTGTAGGGATAAGGAGCCGTTACGACAAGGTCAGCGGGTGTCGAGCTTCTGAAGTTCACTGAGGGTCAGGAATTTGTAGCCCGCGGCTTGCAACTCGGACCTAGGACCAAAAGAAGTGGCGAGACCTCGTAAAAAAGCCCCGCCTTGATCACGCAGGAAGTTTCGACGCCTTCGGCCGGCCACATGATGGCCTCGTCCTGAACTATCAGCTGGAAGTACTTCAGCACCCCCTTTGGCCTACTTGATCAATGGTTCGGAAAAACCTTTGCCGCTTCTGTTTTGCATTTGTTCCTCACGTTGGATCCAGGGATTTTTTGGATACATATAGTATCCATAAGTGCTATGAGCGGTGCGAAGGGTGGAGAATCCATACGCCATATTGATTGTGTAAGCAAAGGTGGTGATATCGGTACCGGCCGTGGAAGCCAGGCCATAGTTCATTTTGCCATTGAACATCGCATTTACCAGGGAATCATCCATCGCACGAGGATCATCGCGTATGGTCAAGGCCGTCAGTGCCCAAATGTAGGGATTGTCCGTACCGGCCTCCCCTTCAATCAGCTGCTGGGCCAGAATCCGAGCCCGCTCCTGCTCGCCGAGCATGCGGTCGGCGTACAAGAGCATGATCTCCTCCTCCGGTTCGAGATCTACCCCCCACCCCGGCGCCAGCAGTGACTGTGTTTTTTCAAGTTCCTTGAGGTCAATATAGGCCAAAGCCAGCATTTTCCGGGTCCGGATATCACCCACCCGCCAATAATCGGCCTCCATTTCCGCAACCGCCGAATCAAGGTCCTTATACTTCTCGGCCAGGGAATCGGGTACGGTGAAGAAGTTGTCGATATCAGCTTCCAGCTGGGCCAGGAGTTGGTCGGGATCCACCTCCAACCCGGTCACCATTTCCCCGCCTTCAACCACGGTTTCATTATCACGAGCCCCAGCGGGCAGATCCGCCGGTTCGCCGCCATCAGCCACATAACCCTGCCCCGCCATTTTGAGCAGACGTTGGACTTCGCGGTTTTCCGGTTCGAATTGCAGGGCCCGGTCCAGGTCCAACGCCGCCGCCAGATAATCCCGGTCCTGGTAGTGGTAAAGCCCCCGGTTGTAGAGACCGGAAACCGAGTAGGGCTGCAGTTCGAGGGCCTTGTCCATGGCTACCAGGGCCTTGTCCGACAAACCCAGATTCGCATACACCACACCCAGGGACCGCCAGCCGACCGTCGAGGCAGGATCCTTTTCCACCGCTTCTTCCAGATAACGTGCCGCCGGTTGATAGCGGGTACTCTGCAGTTCGAGCATGCCGAGAAGCAGACTGGTGCCGGCATCGACTTCGCCCTGGGTGCGGAAGGCCTCACGCGCCGCCTTCAGTTCCACATGGGCAACGTCGAAATCATCGCCCGCGAAGTAGATGCGCCCCCTGAAAGCACGGCAGACTTCCGGCCTGATATTGCGCCGTTCGGCAATTTCCAAAGCTCTGAGCGCGCGGCCTGCGGCCTGCATTTTCTGGTCTTCGAATATCCCCATGGCCATCTGGTTCATCTGGAGTGCGATATAGGACAATGGGGAACCCGCCACGTAGAACCGCTTCCCGAAACTGGTGTAGCAGGGCATCCGACCGTTGGGAACATCCAGCACCATGGGCCCCATGTTGAACGCCCCGACGGGATAGTAGCGGTCGTATTTTCGTGTGATATAACCGATGGCATAATAGACCGGTGCATCCTCGGAACCGTTCAGCTCGGCCACCAGACCCAGATCCTCCCAGAACCTGGAGGAATGGACCAGCACCCCGCGATAGGGATATAGTTCATTCTCCCCGAAGAGGGCGAAGGCCATTTCGTAATCCCCGATAGTCATCAGGGCCTGGGACTTGATCCACAGGTTGCCGTAGGCCGATTCCTGCATTTCCAGTCCCATGTTCAACAATCCAATTTTGGGATAACGCAGAGGCGGCATCCGCACCGCCAGGCTGACCGCCTCCGAATAGCGGCCCGCGCCGGCCAGCAGCAAACCTTTGATCAGGACCAGATCGCGGTCGCCGCGTTTGAACTCGAGCCCCTCCTGAACCGCCTTGAGACCTTCGTCCCAAAGGGCCAGATCGCGCAGGGCCCAGGCCCGTTCCCGGTAGATTTCCAGTTGGATCTTTTCGCTTACAGGTTGGCCATGTTCGCGGCACACGTCCGCGGCCAGACGGGCGGTATCAAGGTATTCCAACCCCTTGTGGATGTCGCCGGCCTCGCAGGCCAGGCGCCCTCGCGCTGCCCAGGCTTCGACAAAAGTGGGATCGATGGCGGTTGCATCACGCAGATACACAAGACTGTTGCCCAGACCAACGCCTCGGTGCACCCGTTTACGGACATTACCGGACTGGTACCAGCTGCGATAGATGGCATCGTAGCTGTCCTGGACCTCCAGTTCAAAATCACGCCAATCAATCAGTTCTTTTTCAGCCACCGCCCTGATCTCCGCCTGCACGGAATCAGGCATGGCCAGATGGCCCACCAAC
>JAUVII010000073.1 GCA_030592845.1 Candidatus Krumholzibacteriia bacterium
GCAGTGGCTCGACCTTCCCGTGGAACATCCCTACGGGGCCAGCCTGAAACACGGGGACCTACCAGCGAATTCCTACGGTGTCTGGTCTCCCTTCAAAAAGGACACGACCTACTTCGCGCCCTCTGACCAGGCTTTCATGATAAACCTGATCGTGGACGACCTGGACGGTTGCCTGGCCAGTGTTAGCCAAGGCGGCGCCGAAGTCATGGGCGACATCGAGGAATCCGAGTTCGGGCGTTTCGGCTGGTTCCTGGATCCGGAGGGAAACAAGGTCGAACTGCGGCAGCCTCCGGCCTGAGACCGAGCTTGACGAAATCGCTTCAACCGTCTAGGTTTGTTACAGAAAACTCAATATCCTTCGGGTGATCTCCACCCGAAAAACCTCAACTTCGGGGCGGGGTGAAATTCCCCACCGGCGGTCATAGCCCGCGACCTTTTGCCTTCGGGCGGAAGCTGACTCGGTGTAATTCCGGGGCCGACAGTGAAAGTCTGGATGGTAGAAGTTGGCGGTCTGTTGCTGTCCCCTCGAGCGGGTGATTCCCTCGTGTTTTTGGGGCAGATCCGTCTATTCCTGCCCTCATTATATTCCCCGCCGGTTCCATCATGGATGCTTTGGATTGCAAGAGCACGTACGGTGACGATCAAGCGGCCCTGGACCGCTGCTTCATGGCTGAGGCCGTGTCGTTGGCCTGCAGTGTGAAATCCCGGACCTGGCCCAACCCGCCGGTCGGTGCGGTGGTGGTCAGGGACGGGGTCGTCGTCGGGCGGGGTGCCCACGAAGGACCGGGCCGGCCCCATGCCGAACCGATGGCATTGGCCGCGGCAGGGGAGAAGGCGCGGGGCGCCACCCTTTACGTCACTCTTGAACCGTGCAATCACCAGGGCCGTACCCCGCCCTGTGCACCGGCCGTAGCGGCCAGCGGCGTTTCGCGCGTCGTGGTGGCCATGCGGGACCCCAATCCCACGGTTACCGGTGGCGGTTGCCGCTATCTGCGCGACCGGGGGATGGATGTCACCTGCGGCGTCCTGGCGGATGAAGCCCTCGATTTTATCTGGCCGTTCGTGACCACGGACAACTTTACCCACGCCTATATCGAACTCAAGACAGCACTCAGTCTGGATGGCCGTTTTGCTCCCACCATGGAGTCGCGCCGCAAGGCCGCACCGGTTTTCCTGACGGGACAGGCGGCCCTCCGTGATGTCCATTGCCGGCGTCGCCGGGTGGATCTCGTCCTGGTGGGCGAAGGTACGGTGCGGGCCGACAACCCGCGGCTCGACGGACGTCTGGCCGTTGACAGCGTGGATGTTCCCCAGGACGAACCCATGGCCGGATACGTTGATACGGATCTGAGCTGGACCGGGGGATTCCAGCGCGACCACTACCTGGTTTTTGCCGGTAACGGTTCCCGGGAATCAGCCAACCGGGCGAAGATCGAGGCCGATGGGGGACGGATACTCTTCTGCCGCGAAACTGAAGGAAGAGTGGATCCGGCGGCCCTGTGTGAAGCGGCGGTTCTGGAGGACCATTTGACGATCATGGTCGAAGGCGGGCCCCGGCTCGCCTCTTCGTTCCTGCGGTCCGATCTCGTTGATCGCTGGGTCCGGTATCTGGCGCCGACGGTGCTGAATGACGGCGTGGGCTGGCCCGAAGGTCTGGGTCATGGCGAAACGAAAAATGATTTTTCCCTGACCCGGCACCTGCGGGTGGGGGACGACCTGTTGGTCATTCACGACCGGCGTAATTTCGCCGATGTGCTGGCCCGGGTCACGGTTTAACCAAAGGGAACAAGGCAGGAAAACCGCAATGTTCACGGGTCTGATCAGGGAAGTCGGAAAACTCAGGGGGATGGCCCCCCGGCGGGGTGTGGTACGCCTGGATATCGAGGCGCCCGCAACCGCGGGGCGGGCCGAGGTCGGGGACAGCATTGCCGTCAACGGGATCTGCCTGACGGTGGTTGCGTGTTCCGGCCGTGTCTTCAGCGTTGAAGCCGCCGCCGAAACGAAACGCCTGACCACCCTGCGGCATTGGCGCCGCGGCGACCGTTTGCACCTGGAACCCGCCCTGCGCGCCGGGGATCCCCTGGACGGCCACCTGGTCCAGGGGCACGTGGATGGGATAGGCACGGTCAAGGCCGTTCGCAACGCCGGCGGCAGCCTGCTGGTGACCGTGGGATTGCCGAAGGAACTTGCCGCCTACCTGACGCCCAAGGGATCGGTGGCCATCGACGGGGTGAGTCTGACCGTGGATGAAGGCCCCTTCGATCGTGGTTTTACCGTCAACCTGATTTCCCACACCCTGGCTGTGACCACTTTCGGTGATATCCGGACAGGTCGAAATGTGAACCTGGAAATGGATGTGTTGGTGAAGGCGGCCCGGGGCGCGGGTGGCGTAGTGATGCCCGGTTTCGGACCGGCCTCCGCCGATGAAAAAAGGAAACAATCCGCATTGACCATGGACCGCCTGCTGGCCAAGGGCTTCGGCCGGTCCCGGAGAAATGGAAGATAGCATGAACGAAAAAGCCCCAGTCAACAGCATCGCCGAAGCGTTGGAGGCTCTGCGGAACGGGGAGATCGTCATCGTGGTGGATGACGAGGACCGGGAGAACGAGGGCGATTTCATCATCGCCGCGGAAAAGGTGACGCCGCAGGCGGTGAACTTCATCGCCAAGACCGGACGCGGTTTGATTTGCCTGGCGGCCACCGGAGAGCGGCTGCAGGAACTGGATATTCACGCCATGGTCGCCAGGAACACGGCTTCCCTGGGCACGAAGTTTACCGTGAGCATTGATGCCGCCAGGGGGGTGACGACAGGAATCAGCGCCGCCGACCGTTCCCGCACCATCGCGGTGTTCATCGACCCCGAAACAAGGGCCGGGGACCTGGCGCGCCCCGGGCACATCTTCCCCCTGGAAGCCCAGGCCGGCGGTGTCCTGAAGCGTGCGGGCCACACCGAGGCCGTGGTGGATCTGTGCGAAGCGGCGGGCCTGTATCCGGCGGGTCTGCTCTGTGAAATCATGGACGACGACGGTGAAATGGCCCGGATGCCGCGCCTGACGGAAATGGCCGCGGAATTCGACCTGAAGCTGATCACCATCGCCGATCTGATCAAATGGCGCCGGAACAACGAAAAGCTCGTGGTGAGAGAGGCGCAGGTTCCCCTGCCGACGGAGTTCGGGAATTTCGAGATGGTGGCCTATTCGACGAGCGTCGACGGAGCCACCCACGTGGCCCTGGTCAAGGGGGAGATTGATCCCGCAAACCCCGTCCTGGTCCGGGTCCACAGCGAGTGCATGACGGGTGATCTCTTTCACAGTCAGCGTTGCGACTGCGGCCAACAGATGGCCGCCGCCCTGGCCCGAATCGAAGCCGAAGGCTCGGGTGTCTTCCTGTATATGCGCCAGGAGGGCCGGGGTATCGGCCTGGTCAACAAGATGAAGGCCTACCGCCTGCAGGACGAGGGCGCGGACACGGTCGAAGCCAACGAGAAGCTTGGTTTCCCCGCGGATCTGCGCGACTACGGCATCGGCGCCCAGATCCTGCGCGATCTGGGGGTTCGCCGCATGCGGTTGATGACGAACAATCCCCGCAAGATCGTTGGATTGGAAAGCTACGGACTGATCATCGAGGCCAGGGTTCCCCTGCAGATCGAACCCACCCTCGCGAACGCCAAATATCTGCAAACCAAGAAGGCCCGCATGGGCCACCTGTTGGATCACCTATAAAGGAGAAAAACGATGGGCAGGAAATTTGAAGGTAACTTCGACGCGCGGGGCGCCAAAATCGCCATCGTGGCCAGCCGCTTCAACGACTTCTTCACATCCGAGCTTATGGACGGGGCGCTGGACTGCCTGCACCGTCACGGTGTGACCGATGACCAGATCGACACGGCCTGGGTGCCCGGGGGATTCGAAATTCCCTTCGCCGCCAAACGTTTTGTCCAGACGGGCCGCTATGCCGCGGTGATCTGCGTCGGCTGCATCATCCAGGGGGACACCCCCCATTTTCAATTCGTGTCCGGCGAGGTGACCAAGGGCATCGCCCAGATTTCGCTGGATTCGAACATCCCGGTCATCTACGGCATCGTGACGGCCGAGACCCTGGACCAGGCCATCGAGCGGTCGGGCACGAAGGCAGGCAACAAGGGCTTCGATGCTGCCCTGACGGCCCTGGAAATGATCGACCTGTGCGCCACCATCGATAAGGGCTGAGGGTTGACCCGGTAGGTTACCGGTTAAATTTCGGGCGGGTGGGGGCTTTCCCCAACCTTGAAAACAATGACCCCGGAGGCGGGGTCGTGGTGGACCATCTCAAACCGGTCCGGATCCGCCTGGAGAAAAGCATACAGGTCGGGAATACCGGCAGGCGACCCGACGGAATCCAGAAAAATGTAATCCACCTTGAATCTTTGGATCCTAGCGATCCAATCGTCCGCTCCCGCTGTTCCATAACCCACAACCGGACGCAAAAAATGGATGTGCTGTCGTAGCGGCCAGCGCGTCATGATCAAAGCGGAGGGATCGGTATTTTCCCTGATCCAGCCGGAACCGGGCTGGGGGTCGATGAATACCTGGCCGGAGGAGGGGGAACCGGCGTTCAGGGGATGGGTGGCCCGGTATATGTTGTGACCCAGGGAAAATATGCCCACGAGAATCACGGCAGGCAGGACGAGATTCTTGCGCGCGCGGGCGGGCAGGCGGTCGCCGGCCAGCAGCAACAGCAGGTACAAAAGGGGAAGTACCGGCAACAGCAGGCGGGTCTGGATCCCCGACGGATATCCCGAAAAGTTAAGCAGGACGCCGCCGTAGACCGCCAGGTAGATGGCCAGGAAACGCGATCTGTTGCGGTCGGAGGCCGCCGAGACTTTCAAACCCCACACCACCCCGGCCAGCAGGGCGATGCCCAGGATCAATTGCAGTGGGCCGACCATTGCGTTCATCCCGGCGCGCGCCGCGAGGTTTTCCAGCGGGTTGCCGAACACCGGCAGCAGGATCACCGGCAGTTCCTTCAGATATCCGAGCAGATTCCCGGTCACCTGGGAAATGCGCCAACTTTCGGCGGCCCCCCCGCCCAGGACCTGGGCCTGGTAACCGGCCGTAATCAGGCCTCCGCCCGGGTTGTCGCTGGCCAGCGCGTGGGGGAGAAGGACCGCGGCCACACCTCCGCAGAAAAACAGGGCGCGGCGCCAATTCCGCGAACTCAGCCAGTGGATGACCATGGCCGTGACCAGCGCCAGTCCGATCGAACGGATCATGATGGCGGCACCGGTTGCGATAACCAGGGCGATGAACAGCCGGGGCCTGGGCCGGGAATCTTTTTCCAGGTTCAGGAACAACAGAATCGCCCCAAGGGAAACCGCGGTGAAAGGCAGGTCGCTGAACACCCTGGTCGCGAAGGCGATTCCCCAGGGGTTCAGAGAAACCAGAGCGGCCAGGCCCAAGCCCAGGCGAACACACGTGGGGCGGGCAATCATCAAACAGATCGGAATCAGGGAGGCCATGGCCAGTAGCGGGACCAGCTTGAAGATGTTGACCGATTCCGGTCGCAGCAGGGCCAGGGGGCTCAACATCAGGGGGAAACCCAGTGGGAAGATTTCCGGCCGCCACCCGGGTCCCGTATCGTTGAGGTGGATGACCGGACCGCGGCCTTCGGCCAGGGAGCGGGCCATTTCGATATAGTAGGCGTCGTCCATTCCCGCCCCGACGGGGAATTCACCAAACCGCAGGCAAATGAAGACCGCGGCAGCGAGCAGAATCGCGGCCAGGGCGATTTGTTCGCGGAGCGACCAACCGGGTTTTGAACCTGTTACCAAGGGTTGTGCCTTCGAAATTGTGTTTTTCTCCTCCCCTTGTTCTTCACTTGAGCAAAGGGAGATTTTTTTCAGTACGCCATTTTCAACTCATGATTCCGATTCCGCATTATAGCCCGGGTTTCTACCTTCCGCTCATAATAATTGCTCCAACTCGGCGGCAGTTCGCAATGGGTCCTGAAGATCCTGTGTCGCAATAACTCCTCGATCCCCAGCGGGTTGCTCCTCATTCGACGGACCATCGCCGGTGTCGGGCTGCCTCGGACCTTTTCCCGACGACCCTTCATGTAGTTTCGCCAAACCAACAGAATGGCCAACCTCTCAGCGCTGGCCTGGCGGCGCTTGGACCACGCGATCGTTTCCCTTTTGTGGTTGGCGTTGCAATGTCGGATCAGAAGATCCAGCAAGTTGACTTCCCATAACGAGTTATTCTTATCGCGGTGCGCCTTGCCAGGGGTGATCCTGTGTTCGATTTGGGTTTTCAGTCTTTTGAATGAGCGCCGATAGGTTGGATGATCATCACTAAAAACCGTAGCGGTGGGTTGACCCCGCAGGACTACCTCAAGCAACTCCTGCATGTCCATCTCGATGGCTTTGGGATCAGGCTTTCCAAGTTCCATCTCCAATTTTTGGCGCCGCCGTTTTTGGGCCTCGGTCATTCTTCCCTTCCTGCGTAGCTCACTGTCGGTGAAGTAGATAAAGAAGTCTGTGCCTTTTTCCACAGCCACATGGTGGTGGATGGGAAAATACTGACTGAACTCGAACGATTCGAATCCATCGACAACCACCTCGCGCACTGGTGGACTCCCCTGCATCATTTGCTGATGATAGAGCATGCAATGGCGGCCCAGGCGCGCGATATGGCGATTGATGGTTTCCGGGGCCACTTTCAAGTCCTTGGCTATTTGGCGGTTGGCCATGCAGCCGATTGTTTTCATGATGATCCGGGCATCCAGGTCCGGCCGCTTTTGCCAGTAGGTGGTGGAGAAGGTTTGGGTACTAAAGCTGCGTTTACAACTCTTGCAGGTAAACCGCTGGATGCGGCAAGGTTTGGTGAAACGGGTGTAGAAGCCAATCCTTTTGAAGGGCCAGGGGCCGCCAAAGTTGTTGTGGTGCTGGCATTTAGGGTTTGGACAAAAAGGAGGGGCCCATGATTTGGTGTGCGGTTTAGGAATAGCCATGTCCGGGCAACCGCAAGAGACGGGCCGGACACATTCTCGAAGGCACAACCGTTGCTTTTTGGGTCCCACACGGTTAAACTTGTGTGGGGAAGGTTCCGCCTTCCCCGTTTTGCTTGATCCATGCCTGAAATCGGGAACCTTCCTGAATTCAGGGCATTTCTTCCAATCCGATCTTTGACAGGGGAATAGCTCGTGGGCAAACGCAGGAAAGGCCGGGAAATCGTTCTGCAGTCGATGTACGCGTCGCTGATCAGCGGCGCCGATCTGATCGACACTCTGGACGACCAACTGACCCGCCGGGAATCGGCGGACGATACCACGGAATTCGCCCGCGATCTGGCCGGCAAGGTCAAAGCCAACGCCGCGGAACTGGACCGGTGGCTGAACTCCCTGGTCAGCAGCAAATGGGACCCCTCGCGGCTGGGCACCCTGGAAGTGGTGATCCTGACCATGGGTCTGGCCGAGCTCAAATACAGCCCGGACGTTCCCTTCAAGGTCATCATCAACGAAGCTTGCGAACTGGCCCGCCGCTACTGCGAAGAAAAAGCGGTGGGATTCGTCAACGGGGTTCTGGACAAGGCCGCGAGCCAGGTCTACCCGAAAGACCCTGAACAGGACGCCGAGGATACGACGTGAGAGAATCCACTCCCGAACACTGGCAGAAATTCTGGGAAGAGGCGGACAACCTCGACCTGGACGACGTGTACGGCACCGATGGGCGCATGGTGCGGGAGATCACTGGAATATTCGACCTCGAATCCGGCGGAAACCTGGCCGGCAAACGTATTCTCGAAGTGGGTGCGGGCACCGGCCGTGATGCCGTGACCCTGGCCCGGGCGGGGGCGGAAGTCCTGACCCTCGACTACGTGTCCGGCTCCCTGGGGCTGACCATCAAGGCGGCGGACATGTCCGGCGTTAAAGTGGCTCCGGTCTGCGGCGACGGCACAGCCATGCCGTTTGCCGACGGGACCTTCGATGTGGTGTTCCATCAGGGCCTGTTGGAACATTTCCCCGATCCCTTTCCGCTTCTGCGGGACAACATCCGCGTTCTTAAGCCCGGGGGCCACCTGGTGATCGACGTGCCCCAGACCTTCCACTACTACACCCTGGGCAAAAAATTCCTCATCGCCATCGACAAGTGGTTCGCGGGATGGGAAACCGAATTCACCATCGCGGAACTTGAAAAAATGATGGTGGGGGAAAACCTGGAGATCACGCGCAGCTACGGCGACTGGATGGTTCCGGGACTGTGGTACCGCGCCCTGCGCAAGATCCTTATGACCCGGACGGGCCGCAAACTGCCCATGAACCCCGAACCGATTCCTCCGCTGGCCCGCTTGGGCGAAGCCTGGCGCCGCGCCTTTGGGAAAACCAGACTGTCCCTCTATACCACTCCCACCATCGGGGTGATTGCCCGCAAGCCGGAGGCTGTGTCCTGAGGATCCTGGCGGTCAACTGGCGCGATATCCGCGACCCTCTCGGGGGAGGGGCCGAACTCCATCTGCATCATATTCTCAAGGGGGCGGTGGTCGCCGGCTGGGACGTAGATCTGGTCTGCGCCGGTTACAAGGGGGCGCTGCGGCACGACGTTATCGATGGGATCAATATCCATCGCCACGGCCACTGGGCGGTGGCCAACTTCACCCTGCCCGCGGTGGTGCGGCGAATGTTGAAGGCTTCGTCGTACGATCTGCTGGTCGAAGACATCAACAAGATCCCCTTCTACACCCCTCTTTACCGTGGGGATGTGCCTTTGGTGGCCATCGTGCCCCATCTGTTCGGAAAGACCGTGTACCGGGAAGCCAATCCGCTGACCGCCAGTTATGTCTACGGCGCCGAATGTCTGATTCCGCGGATCTACGGGGATGTGGATTTCGAGGTGATCAGTCCTTCCACAAGGGACGACCTGATTGCCCGCGGGATGGACGGCGCGCGTATCCGGACCATCTACTGCGGACTGGAACATGAAAAATTCAACCTGACCGACCCGCCGCCTCGCAGCGAAACTCCCCTGGTGGTCAGTTGGAGCCGGCTGCGACGGTACAAGAGTCTCGACGTGGCCATCCGGGCCTTCGATGTCATCCAGCGCCAAATGCCGGCCGCCCGGATGCTTATCATGGGCCGCGGCCCGGACGAGGCCCGCCTGCAGAAACTGACCCGTAAACTGGGCCTCCAGGACAAGATCGAATTCCGGGGTTTCCAACCCTGGGATGAACTGGTCGCCTCCCTCCATCAGTGTCATGTTTTCCTGAATCCGAGCCCCAAGGAGGGCTGGGGGCTGACCGTGGTCGAAGCCAACCAGTGCGGCCTGCCGGTGGTGGCCAGCGACCGGCCCGGCCTGAAGGATTCCGTGCGCGACGGGGTCACCGGTTCACTGGTGCCCTACGGCGATGCGGAGGCCTTTGCCGGTGAAGCGTTGAAAATTCTGGGGGATCCCGACCTGTTCGCGCAGCGCAGCCAGGCGGCCCGGGAATGGGCCGGAACCTTCAGTTGGCCCCGGTGTGTCGCCGAATCACTCGAACTTTTCAGTGAAGTGGCGGCCCGGCGCGGTGGGGGGGTGACCCGGTGAACGAGGTCAGGGACAACGGGGAAACCGGGGGACGGATCCGGAAAATCCTGGTTTTTTTAGCCAAGCTGACTGTCAGCGGAGTCCTGATCGGTTTCCTGTTGACGCGCATGTCCTTGACCGAGGTTCGCCAGGCCGCGGAAAGTCCCCACTGGGGTTGGCTGACGGCCGCTTTCGTCGTTTACGGGTTGTCGGCCTTCGGGGGCGCCCTGCAATGGTCCTGGATCCTGAAGGTGGCCGGGATCACCGCTCCGCCCCGTGAAATCCAGCGCCTTTATTTCATCGGCCTGTTCTTCAATAATTTCCTGCCGGCCAATATCGGCGGCGACGCCTATAAAATCGTCGACCTGGGCAGGAAGGAGGATCGGCCGCACGGCGTTTTCGCCGCTACTTTGCTGGACCGCCTGATCGGCCTGGGGGCCTTGACGTCGCTGGGGGTCCTGGTCATGACCGCCGTATCGGTGGCCGGCATACCCCTGCCGGTATCCGCCCTGTTCCTGATTCCCGTTCTGGTGGTCCTGGTCCTGGTGCTGGCCTTTCTCCTGTCGAACAGGATCGGCAGGCAGCTTCCCGGATTGTTCCTGCGTCTGGGGATGGCCAAACTGGCGGGGCAGTTGGACAAGATCACCACCGAGTTCGGGCTGTACCGTCCCAAGGTGCGCTGGCTGAACGGAATCTTTCTTTTCAGCCTGCTGGTTCAGTTCCTGCGCCTGGTCACCCATCTGCTGGTGGCCCTGGGCCTGGGTTTTTCCCTGGGCTTGGATCAGGCCCTGCAATTGCTGGTGCTCATTCCGGTGTTGGCCATCAGTCTGACCCTGCCGGTAACGATCAATGGCATCGGGCTGCGGGAATCGGTGTCCGCCAGGCTTCTGACCCACGCGGGCCTGGGTGAGGGCCAGGCGGTAGCCATGGAATTGGCGGCCTACCTGATTCAGGTGGTGTTCAGCCTGCAGGGTGGGATCCTGTTGTGGCTGGGCAAGTGGGGGCGGTCGCCACGAACCGGGAACTAGTGAACCCAAATGTTGTTGCTCCCCACCGGGTGTGTTAGTTTACGATGGATTTTCGCGGCCCGGTTCCGGGCCTTTTACAGCATATACCGCCAACCCCGAGTGAAGGTTGTTTCGTGATCGACAAATGGCTGCGCCGTCCCCAGATATTGATTTCCATCGGTTTGTTCCTGGTGACCCTGGGGGTCTATATAGCGACCCTGAATCCCACGACTCCCTTCTGGGATGCAGGGGAATTCATCACCACCAGTCACATCGTCGGGGTTCCCCACCAACCGGGGACTCCCATGTACGTCCTGGTGGGTCGGGTTTTCGACATCGTTTTCGGATCGGGGGACATTACCACCGCCTCGATGCACACCGCCTGGGCCGTCAATTTCATGTCCGCCTTTTTCAGTTCCCTGGCCGTGGTGCTTATTTACCTGATCATTTGGGAACTTGCCCGCAGGTCCGATCCCGACGCGGGTTGGCTGGCCCATCTCGGAGGGCTGGTCGGAGCTTTCTTCCTGGCATTTTCCGATACCTTCTGGAACAACGCCATCGAGGCCGAGGTGTACGGGCTGTCCGCCTTCATGCTGGCCCTGTTCACCTGGCTGGCCATCCGCTGGTACGATCACCGTGAGCACCCGGGCAGCAACAACCTTCTGCTGCTGATGATCTATCTGCTGGCCCTGGGCGTGGGTTTCCATCTGGGCAGCATCCTGGCCTACCCGGGTATTTTTCTGCTGGTCCTGTTGGCCTCCCGGCGCCAGTTGCCGGTGTTCGATCTGATGTTGATGAGTACCGGTCTTTTCATTTTCCTGCTCTCGACCGCGATGCGAAACAACGGGCTTGTTATTTTCATCCTGGCCGCCTACGTGATCGTGGTGGGGGTGCGCAGCGCCCAGGGCAAACACTTCGCGCTGGTGGGCAGCGCCCTGTTTTTCGTGGGACTGACCGTTCATGTGATGATGCTCATCCGCGCCGGGGCCAGCCCGGAGCCGTTTATCAACCAGACGGCGCCCGACAACTTCGAAACCCTTCTGTCGGTGATCCGTCGCGAGCAGTATCCACCCCTGGATCCCTTTGAGCGCCGGGCGCCCCTGCTCTGGCAGTTCGGGTATTATTACAACTACCTGTTCAAACAGTTCTACTTCCTCGGTCCGGGTCACGGCACCCTGACGGTCGTCACCACCGTGCTGGGTCCGGTCTTCCTGGCCCTGGTCGGTCTGTTCCAGGGCCTGCGCCGGATCCGGCCCCTGATTTTCCTGCCGTTGACCAGCTATCTGATCAACGGGGAAATCCTGACCCTGTACCTGAATTTCACCGACCACGAAGTGCGCGACCGGGACTACTTCTATTTCGCCGCCTTCATGTTTTTTGCCGTTTTCATCGGCTTGGGGGCCACGGCCCTGATGCGCTACGCCGTGGGGGGCGAAGGAAAGTCCGCCGAACAGGCGGATAAAGAGGGTCTGGATTGGCGCACTGCCATTCCCAGGGTGAAGATCGGTCCGTTGGGAATGGTCACCGCGGCTGTTCTGCTGATCATTTCCCTGGTGCCCGCCTTCCCGGGACACACCAAGTATTTCGAGCACGACAACAGCCAGAACAGGATCGCCTACGAATACGCCTGGAATATCCTGGCGGGGCTGGATGAAGACGCCATCATCTTCACCAACGGGGACAATGATACTTTTCCCATCTGGTATCTGCAGGAAGTTGAAAAATTCCGCTCGGACGTCACGGTGGTCAACCTGTCGCTGGTGAATCTGCCCTGGTACATCAAGCAGCTCAAGAACCACCCCGACAAGCCCCTGGCCATGCAGAGGAACGAGACCGAGATCGACGCCCTGCGGCACCGCGTTTTCGAGGATCCCAAGACCGGGGAGCGTACGGTCCTGATGATCAAGGATTATGTGGTCCACGACATCATTACAACCAACCATTCCGGTCCGGGTCTTCCGGTTTTCTTTGCGGTGACGATTCCCCAGGAGAACATGGCCCGCTACTTTCCCAACATGATGATGGAGGGAATGGCGTACCGGCTGACCGGCACCGCGGGTCCCGAAGGGATGCCGCGGGTGGATTCCCAGAAGGTCCTGGAGAACGTGCTGGGCGTGTATCGGATGGGTTCCCTGATGGATAAAAGCACCCCGGACAGGCAAGGGCTGTACCGGGAAATGGCCGGTCTGGCGAGCGACAGCGGCCCCCCGATAATGGGTCAGCGCAACGGGGAGCTCTCCGTGTCCGACCTGGACAGCCTGGCCGGCATGATCGGATCGCCCCGAACCGACATCTTCCGGAATGTCAACGCCCGGCATCTGCTGGGCAACTATCCCGCCGCCCTCAACCGCGCCGGGTACGATTGTTATGTCCAGTCCACCCAGGCGGCAGCCACTGACACCAACGAATACAAGCGCCTGCTGCTAAAATCCCTGGTGGCCTTCGAGACGAGCCTGGCCATCGCTCCGTTCAACGAGCTGGCGCTGGAGTACTATCCTCTTTTGCTGGTGCAGGCCTACCATGATGAAGAAGCCAAGGATTTCCTTCGCACTCTCCAGGGCAATGTCCCGGTGGAAACGGAGGAGCGGATCCTCTACAACACCCTGCGCAGTATCGTCGGGGGCGGGGCCACCAATCTGGCGATCGAATGGATCGCGCAGCAGGTGGCGGACTTCCCCGACAGGCTGTTCTACTACCAGCTTCAATTCCACACTTTTCAGGCCCTCGACCGGGTTGCCGAGGCCGAAGGCGTCCTGGATGCCTGGGAACAGCGCACCGGCGAAAGACCCCCGGACATGGTCAAGGGAATCCAGGAAATGAAACGGGATGCCCTGCAAAGGGAACAACAGCGTATCGACGAGGCATTGGAGGGTTCCAGTGGAGGGAATTGAGCTTCAGGATACCATTGCTTCGTTGCCGGACCGGGTCGTCGGGATTTTGGGGTCGGGTACTCCGGTGGTCGTCACCGGATGCGCGGGGTTCATCGGCAGCACCCTGACCGAAGCCTTGCTGGCCATGGGCTGCAAGGTCACGGGAGTCGATTGCCTGACCGATTACTACGACGTCTCGCTCAAACGTGAGAACATGGCGGGTTTCCTGGATGACGAACGGTTCACCTTCCTCGAGGCGGATCTCCAGGATCTTGATGCCGTGGCGTTACTGCAGGGCAAGGTCGCGTGTTTCCACCTGGCCGCACAGGCGGGAGTGAGAGCCAGTTGGGGCGATTATTTTCAGGAGTATCTCGGCCGCAACGTCATGGCCACCCAGCGCCTTCTCGAGGCCTGCCTGCACGAGGCCGTCCGGGACACCCTGGTGCGCTTCGTCTATTCGAGCAGCAGTTCCGTCTACGGCAACCAACCTTCCCTGCCGGTGACCGAGCAGGCCCTGCCCCAGCCGCGGTCGCCCTACGGCGTCACCAAAATGGCCGCTGAACATTTGTGCGTTCTCTATGCCATGAACTTTGGGGTTCCCACCAGCAGTCTGAGGTATTTTACCGTCTACGGACCCCGGCAAAGACCGGACATGGCTTTCCGCAAATTCATCGAGGCGGCTTTGGACGGCGGGAAATTCCAGGTGTACGGGGACGGGTCGCAGACCAGGGATTTCACCTACGTGGCGGACGCCGTCAGGTCCAATCTGCTGGCTGTCGCCGCGGAAGAGGACTGGGCGGTTTTCAATACCGGTGGGGGCAGCCGATTGGTCTTCAGGGATACCCTCGCCCAGCTGCAGGAAATCCTGGTTTCCAGGGTTCCGGGCATCGAGGCCGTTTTGGAATACCAGGAAATGGCCAAGGGAGACGTTACCGATACCTTCGCCGACCGCACCTACGTGGAAAAATCCATCGGTTACCGGCCCACCGTGGATTTCGCCACGGGATTGGCGCGGGAAGTCGACTGGGCCATCGCCAGGAGAAAACAAGGATGAACCA
>JAUVII010000086.1 GCA_030592845.1 Candidatus Krumholzibacteriia bacterium
GAGCCGATGTGACTGCGGCCGCTGTCTCTGCCAAAATTTCCATCCGGAGCAATCATCGCCCGGTGAAGTCATATCGTTTAATGAGTGGAATCAGGTGCGATCAGTTTAACCTCGCCAAACAGCCCCCTCCTCCCCGCACTGGGGGTGGGGGAAGGGGCGTGTTTTCCTCGCTAAACGAATTTGGACTCCCCACTGTTCCCGACTCAATGACCGGGCCGGTTTTCGTTTAGGGGGTGAAATTGCGGCGGTCATTTCCTTTCCCAATCGACCCTGTTTCCGTCTCTGAGTCTGAAATTCTCAGCTTTTTGGGGCGTTTTACTTAACAAGACGGGCTCGGTGATAGTACAATGGGCAAGAGTCCAAGGTTGCGAAAAATGATCTAGGTTTGGATTTGGGTTGGGGGCAAGTGAGGTGGACCCCATCCTTTGGACAGGTTAGCGGCTTGTTTAAGGTGGACTCCCTGTCCCTACCAAATATTCCATCCGGAGGAATAATCGACCAGACCGGCCATCGTTTGGAGGATGGAAAAATCGGCGCCCATTCCCCTTCCCAAACGACCTTGTAGCGTCCGGGTCGGGGGGAGTGGGTTGGTCCAGCGGCGACGAACAGCGTGCTTATGTGTTACCTTCAGTAATCGAAGAAAAGTTTTCGGTCGCACAGTCCGGAGCAATTCACTATCAAACAAGGAGGAACAGATATGGGTGACAAGGGAAGTAAAGACAAAGGCAAGAGGGAACAACAGAAAGCGGCCCAGCATACTCCCAAGGAAAAACGAAAATTGAAGAAAGAAAAAAAGCAAAAATAAATGACCTGTCCCTCCCATTTAATCCATCCGGCCCACTGTGCCTACCAAATATTCCATCCGGGCATAAATCGGCCGAGTGACGCCACTATGGAGTTCGGAGACTCTCATGGCAAAAGTTCCCTTCCCCGTTCCACTCGGGGAGGCGGTTGTTCGGGTTAGAAAAATCTGTTAGAATTTGGCAGGTTGGTTGACTTGCCTTTTTTTGGGGCTATAACCCGATGGAGCCAAATGGTTAGTGGAAGCAGGTCGTTTAGTAGGTCAAATTCTTAAAATCTATCCCTTAACACACACCTTCCAAACGACCTCGGAATCCGTCTGAAACTCTCCGTTTTTGTGCTTTTCGGGGGCTAACGCTTAACACAACCTGACCTTGGGTTCGACTTCCGACCGGTCTCCTGATACAATGTGTCCAACCAATTGGGGGGCCATGATTGGCAAGACCATTTCCCACTACCGGATAACCGAGAAACTCGGCGAAGACGGTATGACGGTCGTCTACGAGGCCGTCGACACAAAATTGGATCGCCCTGTCGCCCTTAAAATCCTACCCCCTGAACTGACTCGTGATCCTGATGCTAAGGCCCGATTTGTCCATGAGGCGAAGGCCACCGCCGCCTTGGCCCATCCGAACATCTGCACCATTCATGAGATCGATGAATTCGAAGGACAGTCCTTCCTTGCGATAGAGTGGTACGATGGTGAGACGCTGAAGGAGAGGATTGTACCAGGGTCGTTGAATTGGGAAGAATCTGTCGATATTGCTCAGCAGATTGCACAAGGATTGGCCAAAGCACACGAACAGGATATCGTCCACCGCGGCATCAAACCGGCTAGCATCTTCATCACATCCGATGGTTTGGTGAAGATCCTGGACTTCGGGCTGGCCATACTTTCGGGTCAAACCCTCCAGACAAAAACTGACATTACCCCAAGGACGGCAGGGTACATGGCTCCTGAGCAGGTCAAGGGGGAGACGACCGACCAGCGGACCGACTTTTGGTGCCTGGGTGTGACTCTGTACGAGATGGTTTCGGGCCGGTTGCCGTTCCAGGGGGATCACGAGCAGGCGATTGTCCACGCCATCCTGAACCAGGAACCAGACCCGGTGACAGGTCTGAGGACCGGTATTCCCCTGGGGTTGGAACGGATAATCGGGAAGTGCTTATCCAAGAACCCGGCAGAGCGGTATCAGCACGCCGACGAACTGACAGCCGACCTGCTTCATTTGGGCGGGGACACAACTTCGGGATCGAGGGCCACGGGGGCGATTCAGGGAACACGGGAGAGTAGTTTGATCGGCCAGACTGTTTCCCATTACCGGATTACCCGCCAACTCGGCGCTGGCGGCATGGGTGTGATCTATGAAGCGGTCGATACCAAGCTGGATCGCACGGTCGCCCTCAAATTTCTTCCTCCCGAATCAACACGCGATTCCGATGCCAGAGTCCGCTTTATTCGTGAAGCCAAAGCCGCCTCTGGTTTGGATCATCCCAACATCTGCACAGTCCACGAGATTGGGGCCACCAAAGACGGCCAAATGTTCATCGCCATGGCACTTTATCAAGGGTGTACTCTGGCTCACATGATAAATAATGGACCCCTTTCGGTGGATCAAATCATGGACATTGGTAGCCAGGTCGCCGCCGGACTTGCCAAAGCGCACGAATCGGGCATCATTCATCGTGACATCAAGCCGTTGAACATTTTTGTTACCGAAGACGGGTTGGTGAAGATCCTAGACTTCGGGTTAGCTAAACTTTCCGGCCAATCTCAGCTCACCGTGGCTGGGGCCACCCTAGGTACACCTGCTTACATGTCCCCGGAGCAAGCGAATGGTGGAGAAGTCGATCAGCGGACAGATCTCTGGTCTTTGGGTATCGTATTATATGAGATGACCACTGGGCACCCTCCATTTCGCGCTGATTTTCCGCAGGGTGTCATTTATGGGATCTTGAACCATGATCCGGAACCATTGCGTTCCCTCAGGTCGGAAATTCCAGAATCCTTGGAAAAGGTCGTCAACACTACCCTTCAGAAGAAGGCGGAAAGTCGTTATCCGATGGCCAACGCTCTGCTTGAGGATCTCGGGTTCCCGTTGGAATCAGCGACAGGCCAAGCCGGGGTCGATATTGGTTCTCCCAATGTTTCAAACAGAACACTGCCTCGCTCAGTCAGAATTTCTGCTGTGGTGGGATTGTTTCTCCTTGCGGTGGTCTTGGTTGTTTTTGGGGTCCGTATTCTGACACCCGACTAGGATGAGATTTCCCCTGCCATGAACTTGCCAGCCTTTTCCGACATCTCAAATGTGTTGGGAAAAACCTATTCGCCCCCTCCTCCCCGCACTGGGGGTGGGGGCATAATTACAGAATCCATTCGGGCAGGGTGGCACTCGTTTTCCTCTGCGGGTTATTTATTTTCTAGCGTTTCGTACATGAACACGAGCCCAAGTCCATTTATCATGTCAGTTAGACCTGTGAGGTCAAAATTGGTGAAGTGATGGGGGCGCCGAAGCCGTAATGATCACAGCACGGACGGAATATTTGGTCGGCACACGGGGTCAGCTTAGAAACTAATACCAGTTCAATTGCAGAGTGAGATTCGTGAACCTGAATTCGGACTGGGACATGATGGGTTCGACATCGACACGGGAGTAATCCAACGCAATACCCAGAGCGAACTTCCGCGTCAAGCGCCACTCGTGCCCAAAACCTAGACCTTGAGAACTCCCATCGTAACTTACGGCGGACATCATACTGTAGACCAGCTCGGCCGAGCCACTCCCGAGCCCTCCCCTTATGAAGAAGCCCGTGTTTCTCGGGTACCACGTCAGGACGAACCTGAACGAGTATAGGTCGAAACCAACATCCTTTTCGCCACTGTTGCCAATCCAGAAAGTGGGCTCGAAGCTCAGCAGGAATTTGTTGGAAACGGCTATGCCCGCGCGCAACGTCCCACCGATGCCGCCGCTGGAACCACCCCCACCGTAGGGCATCGGCGAGGCGGAACCGGCCCCTATATTCAGCCCGAGGCATATTCCGCGTCTTACATGGGCCCAGGACCCGGAGGGGAGACGATAATATTTGTCGCTACTGGTTTCCCGAGGCTCATCCCGAAAGGGGTCCTCAGTATCGTCGTCGAGTGTACTCTGGGAGTCGGGCACCGTGCTGTCCTGCTCCTGGAAGGGGATGTCTGGTTCGACAAGAACTGCAGGAACGGGTGCTGTTTCGGCCGGGGGCCACTCCTCGCGCCGTCGGACGTCGCCGACGCTAATCGACCTAAGATCCGCAATCGCATGCTCCACTGGTGGGTCAGCGACAGCGATGACCCGGCGATCGTCGACCCATTCGGCAAAGCGACGACTCAGGTCGATGGTCTCACCGGAATCCGTCTTCAGGGCGTCGATGACTGCGTAGTCCGCAAGGGAATTGATATCGCTTACGAAACGGTTATTCCGGAATTCTATGAAGAAGATATCCTCGTACGGGATCTCGACCCTGTACTCGCCTTCCGTCGACCAGAACAGCACCTTCTTCTGCATGTCGAGTCCCGGTGCAACATCATCAAATGCGATAGTCAGGTTCTCACCTAGGACGACTTTCCTTACCCGACCCGCGGGCTGCCACGAATCGCCTGACACCAGGGCATCAAATCGGAGGGAAACCGGCGACTGGGTCTCGTCGGAAATTGCCCGCACGACGGCTCGTCGAACCTGCTCGATGGGAATGACCAGAGATTCGCCGTCGGCGGTGTTCGCTCGAATCACTCCCGCTGCCAGATCGAGGAAATCCGTTCCTTCGACAATGGTCCGGCAGACTGTTTCCTGGTCTTCCTGTGCCGAAGATGCCACGAAGCAGATTTCTACGAGGACAAGGCCGCGGTCCGAGATGTCACATAAGACGTAGTTCTCAGCGAAGGAATCGGACCCGGCGATGAATACGAGGAGCGTGATAAGAAATCTGATAGTCGCTCCCCCATTTCGGGCCGGGGACTGGAGGTCGCCGAATATATCTCAACGGTACTCGCTGTTCATCGAGAGTATGAAGTGATTGCAATCTCGTCCACATGAAAGCCTTGTATCTCCCAAATATTCCATCCGGGGCTCAATTGGCCATTAGCGTCCTTTCAGTCTCCGCCGAGCCTCAGACCCCGAGTTCCCTTTCTGGTCCCATCCGGGGACCCGGAAATTCGGGTCAGGTAAAGCTGTTGTAAATTTATAGGTTGGCCTGTCTTCCCCGCAGTCACCCTTGGCCGGAGCCATCGGACTTAAGCGGAGGACCGGGTTTTTCCGGAGATGTAGACAAAGGCAACCACCGGAATAATTCGAGACTTTGTTCTTCCCACCCCCATGCTGTGATAATAAACCCAGCCACGTTTCCATTGGCGCCAACAATAAGATCGTAGCCCAACTGGCCTGGCGTATAAGCTTGGGATAAAAACTGCGGTTCCGTGCGGTACATGGTGAAGGCGTTGATGAGTAATTTCTTTCCTGGTAGATAATCCACCAAGGTTTTCCCCGAGAGATTCCTATGCCCGTAGCCGTATGGGGGAACTCCACCATTGGCATCGGTGAATTTCCAGACGGCCTGTTCCAGTTTGTAGGCCTTCTGATTGGTCTGATGCGTCAGAGCGTCCTTGTTGGGGTGGAGATAACGATCCCGATTAGTGCCGTATTGCCGATTGCCGACATCCAGAGCCGATTTCGATTCCGAAACGGGTAATTCATCATTTTGTGCCAGGGCAGGATCCAATGCCGATTCCGGAGCCGTCGGGTTCGGTCCCGAACAAGCGGCCAGCCCGAGAATCGTTCCCAGAAATAGGATCAAAAAGAGTCGGTTCATTATAATCCCCCTATATTGGCAAATATTGGTTCTGGCAAAAAATCCAATTCCGAAACGGCACAGTCATTCTCTCGCACCAGAATCCATTTGGCCAGCATGATCTTTGTTTGGTGGTCCACCCCTTTCCCTGAAAGTTCTAATACCGTGTAATCTGCCGAGGCGGTTATTCGGGTTAGAAAAAGCTGTTGGATTTTGGCAGGTTGGGGAGACCCTCTTTTGTTGGGCGCCTCACCCGATGATTTCAAACGGTTAGCGGGGGTTGGTCGTTTGGGTGATGTAATTCTTAGAATCTATTGCTTAACACACACCTTCCAAACGACCTCGGAATCCTTCTCTGAGTCTCGATTTCTGTTCTTTTTGGGGCGTTTTGCTTAATACAGGATGGCCGTCAAAATGTGAGTCTTGATGGCCCCGTATAGGGGGTTCAGGGCCTTGGGGACCTGACACTTAACACTCTGTTCTGGATGACCTTAAACATCTAAATATGCTATAATAACTGCAATAGATGTTTAAGTATAAAATACCTTTCGTTTGAAATCATTGGGGTTTCACCATGAAAATTTCAGCCAGAGGATCTGCAAGCGGCATTCTCTATCTTGTTATCATCCTGTCGGTTCTTTTGATTGGATCGAACGCCATCGGCTCCAGTGAATACTCAGTACAACGTGGGGCGGCGGTGATTGCGGAAGGGGCGGATTCGATTACCCTGCTTGCGGGCCTGGACTATGTAAGTCCTTCGGGTCCCGCATTCGTTCGTATCACAGATACCCGATTGAGCGGTATGGGCGCAACAAGTGGTGGTGGGAAACAGGATGCAGATCGTTGGATGGTTTGGATTTCCGATGCGATCAATTTGGATGATTCCTTCACATTCAGTCGATTTGCCAACCAGGGCGACACCGGAATCACCTGGGAACTTGTGGAATACGTGGGAGGGCCAGGCGGAGAAAACGAAATCGTTGTTCATGCCGTAGCAACCCTTTCTTTCCCGGAATGGTCTCTTGAGGAGGACGGCGCGCTGGTCACGGGGGTGGCGTCAGACAGGGACATTGTGGTGTTTATCACGGGCCAAGCTGCGGATGATAACCATTCCATTGGTGCCTATCTGGGGATGAGTACTGCTTCATGGAATTCCACCTCAGACCAACCACATTTTGTAAGGGGAGGATCTGGGTCTGGTGCCATGGTGTCGTATGCCGTGGTGGAATTTGTCGGAACCAAATGGTCCGTTGAACGAATAGAGCATTCCTACATGTCGGCCGGTTTTGAGGAAACCGAGGCCATACTGTCGATTGACGACATTAGTCGGGCGTTCTTTCACATGCAGCACCGGAGCGAAGGTTCTAGGGTCGACCAGATGGGAGCCGAGGTCTGGCTGTCGGACGTTAACACGATCAGCTTCCAGCTTCAGGATTCAGCTCCCAACCCGGAATCCATCGCTTCAGTGGCCTGGATCGTGTCCAACGACGAGATTACCCCCGGTCGGTTGTCCGTTCAGCATGTGACTGGCCAGCGGTCTCCAGTGGGGAGTGAGGAGGACATCTGGTCGGCGACGATTAGTTCCGTATCCTCTTCCGGAGCTTCCATTATGGGCGAAAACGCGCGGTGCGAAGGGACGGACGAGTTCCCTCGTGGATCGATCGCCATGTATATATCCGATGACACCGAGGTTGAACTCAGGCAGTCGGACGCTGAAGGGACACGGTTGTATCGATTCTCCATCGTGCAGTGGCCCGGGTCGGGTCTCTCGGGAGTGATCGACCAGCAGTTGCCGGCGCACGATCCGTTGGTTCTCGACCAGAATGTGCCCAACCCCTTCAATCCCATCACCAAGATCGCCTACGATGTGGCAAATGACGCGCACGTCCGTTTGACGGTTTACGATTTAAGCGGCCGTTTCGTAAGATCGTTGGTCGATGAATGGGAGATGGCGTTGGAATATAATGAAGTGATCTGGGATGGTCGGGATTCGGCTGGCCGGATGTCCTCGGCCGGTGTTTATCTGTACAGGTTGGAGGCCGGCGGTTATGTCGAGACGTTGCGAATGACCTTGGTCAAATGATTCAGAGTAATGGGAATTAATTCATTCGGCCCCGGGAAGGGTTTGGGGGCTTTTTTACTCCCTGTGCCTTCCAAAAATTCCATCCGAGGCATTCGTTTCCCTTTGAAAGAGAGCTGGCCTGCTGAGGATGGAAATTATCTGGCGTTGAGGTATTGAGCCGGACGGATATTGGGGCCAATTCCCCGTGGTTTTTCGGCGAGGCACCGCTTCAAGACGTACCGATCCACCGATGCCAGTCCAATAAGATCAGCAGCGTCTACGAAGCTTCGCGGTAGTAGCGGTGATGAAGCCCGCCGAGGACGGCCTCACTGGCCACGGGCCCCTGTGCCTACCAAATATTCCATCCGGGCATAAATCGGCCGAGTGACGCCACTATGGAGTTCGGAGACTCTCATGGCAAAGTTCCCTTCCCCGTGCCACCCGGGGAGGCGGTTGTTCGGGTTAGAAAAAGCTGTTGGATTTTGGCAGGTTGAGGGCCTGTCTTTTTTTGTGGCTATAACCCGATGAAATCAAAGGGTTAGCGAAGGCGGACCGTTTGAAGGGCCAAATTCTTAAAATCTCTCCCTTAACACACACTCACCAAACGATCCCGGAATCCGTCTCTGAGTCTTAGAATTTCGGAATTTTGGGGACTTGCGCTTAACACATTCCTGGGGCATGTGTCCCCGGTCGAGTACGAGAGAAGAAAGAGATGCGCTTAACGGGATGTCGGAAATACACAGGCAAGATCAGTTCGGTATGGGATTGATTTGTCGGGCCATTTAGAAGCACTGTCTGTATCTCACCGCGGACGGAATATCTGGTCGTCACAAGGCACATGCCCAAGATAACTCCCGGGACCCGCGTGAAGCCTAGCGGGTATTTTGATATGAATTATCTTTAACACGAAAAGCCCGTGCGTAGCGAGGAAAACAGCGAAACCGGGGTCGAGCAAGTCCTGGTGCTGATTCGCACGCATGAAAGTGAAACTGTAGCGAAGGAGGGCTATGATTCCAAACCATTGATACCTCTGGGAGGAACTGTAAAGTAAATGGAGGTATACTAATGCGAAACTCCACACTGTCAGGCGCGCTGGTGGTTTCAACACTGCTTTTCGCGTTGCTCGTACCGACCGCAGCCAGCCGAATGTCCAACCGAATAATCCCAACGACACCGAGAGACCCGAGCCGCGACCGCGTGCTGACGAGCCTGGCCGCTCCGAAGGGTGTGCAATCCGGCGACACCATCCAGATCATCGGGCCGACCGGTCTTGCTCCGGGGGACTTTGAGGGCGGAATCAACCAGCCTTCGCCGGACAGCTGGATCAGCGTCGACCTCACCGCGAGGACCAAATCCCAATGGCATGCCAGCACCTACTCTGCGGTCAGTGGCGGCTTTTCGGCCTGGTGCGGCGAGGACATTCCCTCGTGCAGTCCCGCCGAACCGGAGGGCGGCTACGGCAACGATTACAACGAAATGCTCGAGTGGCGCGGTACTGTAACCGACAACACCGCAAGTTGCACGGTCACGGTCCAGGCGATGCTCCGGTATGACACCGAACCCGGAAACGACTTCTGCTATCTGAGTTTCGAGAAGTTCGGCCAGGGCTTCATCGATGCCGTCACCCTGAACGGCGAGGGCCTGGCGGCCATCGATGAGACCATCGTCTATACCCCCGGCGACTACCTGGGACCGGCACAGAACGAAGTCGCCGTGCTGTTCCGCGTGACCTCGGACGGAAGCGATTCCGACACTGACTGCTTGTGGCCGACCGCCGGCGCCTGCCAACTGGACGACGTCCTTATCTCCCTGGACAATGGTCCGAGCGACTTCATCGACTTCGAGGACGGCACGCTGGGTGCGTTCAGCCCCCGCTACCCCGTTGCCGTCGGCGATTTCGCCCGGGTTTGGACCGAGCTTGCCGACATCGATCGTTGCCGGGAGAACCCAACGGCCCAGGTCGCCTTCATCGATACCGCATATACCGGCGCGACTTGGACCTACGGCCCAGGCGGTGGCATCGTCAATCCCGAGGGGGGGGATGCGGGGCCCGGATCCGGTATCCACAACGAGATCCGATCACCGGTTCTTACCTATCCCGATCCCGACCATGGTGGTGCTACACTGGCCTTCGACGTATATCGCCACCAAGACCCGCTGGACAACGATTCTCCGGGGATTTTCTACCAATGGCACATGCGGTCTACGGACTCTGGTAATCCCGAGTCCATCGAAAGCGAGCCCTGGCTCGGTGACGGGGAGTATTATGGCGGAGGGCCGGGATATTATCGCCACGTCGTGGACGTGAGCCGGTACCTGAAGCTGCCGTGCCAGTACTTGCAGGTCGCGCTCGGCATCGTCCAGCCTCCCTGGCTGGCGGGGGGGACCGACGGCACGCCCGCTCCCTATTTCGACAATGTTTCGTTCACATCCTACCCGCTCGCCGGGCCCGTTATAACGGCGCACGAGATGCACCTGGCCCAGGATAATTTTCCGGAAATCGGATCTATTGACTACGGTAATCCGGGTAGAAACAGCGTGCGGTTCGACATGGCCCGCGACATCTCCCCGCGTCAGGACCTGCGTAACGATCCCGGAGACTCCATCGTGTTCGACTGCTCGGTAACACGTGCCGGCGCTGTCCTGATGAACTACCCGCGCCTTTACTATAGCCTGCGGCGCAACCCTGTATTCGATCCCTACCGCAATGCCGGGTTGCCTGACCAGGGTTTTGTCTGGTGCGACTCCGTGCGCACCGCGTCGGGCTACGTCGTACCCGGCCGGTTTTTCGCCGACCTGCCGGACACCGGCTTTATCTTCCCCGGCGACGTCCTCCACTATTACATCTTTGCCGAAGAAGATTATTTCGGCGAACTGAATTCAGCGACGCTGCCGAGCGACGTGACGGATTTCGACAATTTCTCCGATCCGTCCGCGTATGATCCGTACTTCGTCGTGAGGGCCCTGCCCAGTCTGGCGTCCACGACGCAGGGCGACCAGCCGCCGATCCTGTTCTGGTACGATGAGAACGACTGGAGTGGATCCAACGCGTGGCTCCATGCGTTCAGGAACCTGGGCTTGCTGTGCGGCAGGGACTGGGATCTGTACTTCACGCGAGCAGCAGCCGCGGGAGTCGGCAATGGCCTTGGGGGCCGGGCACAGCCTGCCCATATCGATCAGTACCGAACGATTCTCTACACAAGTGGGGACGTACGCGAATTCACCCTCGGCGTGGGGGATCCCGAGCGGGATATCAGCAGCGACACCGATCTGCTCCTGGCCTGGTCCGAAATGTCGAACCCCCATTATCGTCAACTCCTGCTGACAGGAGACAATCTAGTGTCGGATCTCATGAATTCCGGTCCCGGCGCGGCATTTGTGAATCAAGTCCCGGGCGTTACCGATATCGCTGCCGACATCGCGCCGCTCATCGCGGGGCAGAACGCCCCGGTCGTGGCTCCCATTCCCGGTAATCCGGTCTTTTACCTGTTAGACCCATTCCCGCTCGTTTACGGGACATGCCCTTCACGCACCTTTGATGCGGTAGGGGAGATGTCCGGGACCGTCCGGCTGGCTGAGTTCCTGGCCCCCGACGGGACGGCCGGGCAGTTCCCGTATACAGCTGCGGCTCTGCATGAATACTCGGGGTCGGTGGGTGGACAATCGATCCGCGTCATTTCCCTTCCGTTCGGGTTTCAGGGCGTCCAATCGAGTGCAAAGGCGCTTTCCGTACGCACGCAGATGCTGGAGGAGATTCTGCAATACTTCGGCCACGTCGGTAATCCCGGAGATGTGCTTGGGGTCCCCGACCTTTCTATGTCCTCCGCCGTTTCTGCTCACAGCGGACTTGGGCCGGTCTCGGTCTATACGTTGCCGGACGGAAGTGGAGATGGCTTGGACAACGCCTTCGATGGATACGGATCCAGAGTGGACGCCACGATCACGGTGGAACTCCGTGATGGTATAAGTGAACCGATCGCGGACTTCCCCGCCTCGGACTTGCGACTCGGAACCGCTGCTGGCGGACTGATCTCGTGCGCTGCCGGCGCCATCGCCGACGGTAACACGGACCACGCGGGGACCGCCGTTTTCAGGGAGGCGCTATCCGGAGGAGGGTCAAGCACCCTGGGCGAGCCCGCTATGGTTTGGGTCAATGATGAGGCGTTGACGTCACCGCCGCTGGACATCCATTTTAACAGCCCTGATATCAACGGCGATCTGGTCGTCGATCTCGCGGACGTCGTGCTCTTCAATCAGGATTTCTTCGGCTCCTACGCGTACCGCAGTGATTTCTATTGGGATGGCGTCATCAACGTGTCCGACGCTACGCTCATGACCCGCGGTCTCGGCACGCGCTGTCCGGAACTCGGGGTCGTGACGCGGCTGCCCCTCTCCGGGCGAACGCGCATGGGGGTTTTCTTCGATGAGAGTGCGGACTCCACCTGCCTCACCGGGTTCGATCCCTCCGGCACGGTCTTCGCGTACCTTTGTCTCGTGGATCCCGTCGATGAGACAGGCGTGGCGGGCTGGGAATGCAGTGTCGACATCGTGGGAGATGCCGTTCTGGTGGACGCCACGACACGCGGTCAGTCTTTAAATATTGCTGACGGCAATGGCCAGTTTTCCGTGGCACTGGGGACGCCTTTTTCGTCCGCCGGTGTCGTGGTGCTCGCCGACCTCGAACTCCTGTTCGTCGGACCAGACCCTGCCGACATTCACCTCCACCCGATGAAACCTCCTTCGAGTACCCCACCGTTGCCCACATACATCACGGGGGGCGGCGACATCC
>JAUVII010000306.1 GCA_030592845.1 Candidatus Krumholzibacteriia bacterium
CTCGAGCTGGTGGGCCGCCATGAACACCTTGCCGTAGCTTCCCACGCCGAAGGCGAATAAAACCGCTGCAATGACCGCCATATTTTTCCGATAGAACAGCAGATTGACAAGCATATAGACCAAAAATGAACAGATGGTGTGAAGGATCAGATTGACGGCAATATACCCCGCCGGCTGGATCCCGAATAATTTGTACTCCGCCAGAAAAGCAAGCTGAAGAGCGGGTTGGCTGAAATAGAACCCGATATGGCGGAACATTGATCCTGGGTCCTTGACCAGAGTATGGGCATCGGCGAGCACCTGGAAATCCACCGGATCCCACAGGGGGGTCGAGCATAGCATTCCGAACGAGGCAAAGACCAGGAACAGCAGCATCAGAAAAATGGGAAGATGAATCAGGGTGGATTTCAGGATCGGGTTGATGGGCTTTCCCGAGCCCAAAACTTTCCCCGCAAATTCGGTGTACACGGTCCGGTCAACCTTGCCGCCGGAATGAACCTCTGTCGTCGTCGGGGTTGGCAGGCCCACCAATAGCTCCTGCAACCCACCCAGAAACGAGGGCCGCGAGGCCAGGGAAAAAGTAGTGGTTTCCTGAGGCCGTGCTACAACATCGCTCGCCAGGGCGGGCAGGCCCAACCCCAGGGCTTCACGGAGAGCCACGCTGTCCCCGTCCTCACGGGAGGGCCGTAAAAAAGCCTGGCAACGGGCCAACACCGGCACCAGCGGTAATCCGTAATGGAGCTCCACATGAACGTTTTCCAGGTGGGCCGCCGCTTCCCTGATCGCCTGGTCGGAAGCTTTGCGCTCATCCGATACCGGGCCGTTGGAAACCAGCACCCAGAGAGCCAGGGGCTTGTCCAGACTGCCGTCCAGTTCCTTCAAAACGTCCAGCAACTCCTCCACGCCGTACAAATCCTGTTTGGAATATCCGGAGCCCAGGTAATAGGCCGCGCAGCAGAGTTGTTTCACTCCGCCCTGGTTGTAATGGTTGATTTTTTCCGAGATTTCGTAAGGCAGGTGCTCAAGCGATGATTCCCGCTCCGTAGGCGGAAGAAAGGCCGGCATGACAGTAATTTCCGGGTTCGTCAGACCCAGGTTTCTCAGCTCCGTTCCTATCCCCTCCCGGACCACCACAAAAAGGTCGAAACTGTTCAAAACAGACAGGGCCAGCCGACGCACCCAGCCCGGGCGGTTTTCCAGATCATGGATCACCCGGACCGAATGGAACGTGATCACCTTGCGGCCCGGAGAAAGTTTCAGAAGGGGAGCCATCGCCAGGAAGTAACCCATTCCCCCATAATGGAGGTGCAGAACATCCCAGGCCCCTGCATTGACCCGCAGGTAAATCGCGGCGAACATCTGCAGGATTTCCAGGAATTTTCTCCAGCGCCCCGTTTGGGTGGTGCCGGTGTAGGAATAGGCGGTCGCCCTCCAGCCTGTGGATCTGAGAAGTTGGATATAGCGGACAATATGGATCGAGACCCCGCCAAGCGGTGGCGGTACAGGCCCCAGAACCACGATTTTCTTCGACATATATGCTCCCGATCAGGATTGGCTCGAATCCCGCCAATTATCATGTTTCCGCATACCGGTGTCCAGTGTGGTAAACTCAAACATTGACTTTATACCCTGCCGAAAAATAGATTTCCTGCACAACCGACCCGAACCCGGAAGGACTCCCGTGCCCAAGAAGATCTTCCTCATTGCCGCCGCGCGGCCAAATTTCATGAAGGTGGCCCCCCTGTGGCGGGCCATGGACGCCCGGCCCGACTCCATGAAACCCATGCTCATCCACACCGGACAGCACTACGACAAGAACATGTCCGACGTGTTTTTCGAAGATCTGGGTCTGCCCACACCCCACGTCCACCTCGGTGTCGGCGGCGGTTCCCACGCCCAGCAAACCGCCGGCGTGATGGTCAAGTTCGAGGAACTGTGCCTGGCCGAAAAGCCCGACCTGGTCCTGGTTGTCGGCGACGTCAACGCCACCATGGCCACCAGCGTCACCGCCGCCAAGCTCCACATTCCGGTGGTCCATGTGGAAGCCGGCCTGCGCAGTCGTGACATGACCATGCCCGAGGAAATCAACCGCCTGATGACCGATGCCATCGCCGACCTTCTGTTCACTCCTTCGCCCGACGCGGACGAAAATCTCCGCGCCGAGGGAGTGGCCGAAGAACGGATCAAGCTGGTCGGCAACATCATGATCGACAGCCTGGTACGGTCGGTGGCCAAGGCCCGCGACCTGAAGGCTTACGAAAAACTTGGTCTTGAGTCCGGGAAATTCGGTGTGGTCACGCTTCACCGACCGGCCAACGTGGATGATCCCGACAACCTGGCCCGGATCCTGGGCGTATTGACCGCCGTCGATCTGCCCCTGGTTTTCCCGGTCCACCCGCGCACCCGCGCCGTCATGCAGGAACACGATCTGGGCTCGCGCTGTGGACTGGTGGATTCACGCCTGATCCTGGCCGATCCCCTAGGTTACTACGAATTCATGAATCTGGTGATCCACTCCCGGATGATGCTCACCGATTCGGGCGGCCTGCAGGAGGAAACCACCTTCCTGGATATCCCCTGCCTGACCTTGCGGCCAAACACGGAGCGGCCCATCACCATCACCCAGGGCACCAATGAGCTGGCCACCATCGAATCGATGCCCGGACAGATTTCCAGGATTCTCGAAGGAAACTGGAAAAAGGGGAGCGTACCCGACTTGTGGGACGGAAATACCGCACCCCGTATCGTCGATGTAATCGCGGATTTCCTGGCGGACAAATAGTGGTTACGGCCTGGCAAACATGATTCCGTAACGGTTCAGATAGTCTTTCAGGGCCAGCGACAGATCATCCAAATCCCCTGTACAGGCGTGGTCGGCCCATGAGAACCAGGCGTTGCCCGCCCGCTCCAGTTCACCCCGCGCTTCCGGGGAAATCGACCCCAGAACCAAATGGACCCGGCCCGGACCCGCTGCATTGGGCGACAATTCCAGATGC
>JAUVII010000329.1 GCA_030592845.1 Candidatus Krumholzibacteriia bacterium
AACCTGACCGGCGAAAAAACCCGGATGACGGCCGGCGCCCTCAGCCACGAACAGGAGCTGGACCTCAGACTCCACTGGACCTTCCGCTATTGAACCGGTTTTCCCGCCGCCAATTCGTGGGAATCCTGCTGGCTTTTGCCCTGCTGATGACAGGGCGTTTGGTCAGGCACCGGATGCTGATCACCCCGGATGGCACATGGAGGGAACACCTGTGGCTGGACGAACTGGTGCTGGCCCCCGGTGACGCCGGGGCCGCCGAGAAAGCCCGAAAACCCGAATTGACCTCTCCTTTGCCCATCAATACCTGCAGCGTGGACAGTCTGACCCTCTTGCCAGGCGTGGGGCCGGTCCTGGCAGGGCGGATCCAGGATATAAGGGCAGAAGGCCACATATTCCACAATGCCGAGGATTTACGCATGGTCAAGGGCATCGGACCGGCGCTTTCTGCCCGGTTGGCCCCCCTGGTCGATTTCTCCATTGACGCCGCATCGGACACCGTTTCAGAAGATTCCCTACAAAACTAGGTAAAGTCGGCTGCTTCCCATCCGAAAAAGAGGTGGTATTGATGGGCCGCCACGACCCTTCCCTGGAGAAGGGTGTCGGACAGGACGGCCGATATCCGGCTAATGCAGCCGGTTTTGATCTGGATGTGGGGATTTACCAGAGCGGAGTCATCGCAACATGAATTCAGGTTCCACCACTGCCGCAAAGGACAAGATTGCCAGCCAGTTGCTCGAGGCCGGCCTCATAGATGAGGACAATCTTGCCAAGAGCAGGGAACTCCAGAGGAAAGAAGGCGGATCACTTGGCCAGGCCCTGGTCAAGATCGGCGTTCTGGACGAAACGACCTTCGCGGAGTTCGTGGGAAAAATTTCCAATCTGCCGGTGTTGAGTCTGGAAAAGACCGACATCGAGATGGAATGCATCGACATGATCCCGGGCGACGTGGCCCGGAAATTCCAGGTACTACCCATCTCGCGTGCGGGTCGTGTCCTTACCGTGGCCATGGCCAACCCGAGCAACATCTTCGCCATCGACGACATCAAGTTCATCACCGGCCTGGACGTGCAACCCGCGGTCGCCGGCGAGATGGCGATCAAGAGGTTCATCGACAAGTTCTACGCGACCACCGATTCGCTGGCCTCGATCATGGAGGGCATCGAAGACGACATCGAGCTGGTGGAGGATGAGGATGAGGAGGACATCTCCGGACAGGAAGGGCAAAACGCTCCGGTCGTCAAACTCGTCAACACCCTGCTCGCCGAGGCGGTCAAGATCGGCGCCAGCGACATCCACATCGAACCCTACGAGCGGAACATGAGGGTCCGCTATCGCGTGGACGGTGTGCTGTCCGAAGTGATGGAGCCGCCCATCAAACTGAAGAACGCGATCACCAGCCGGATCAAGATCATGGCCGAGCTGGATATCGCCGAACGCCGCATTCCCCAGGACGGCCGCATCAAGCTGAAGATCGGGGCCAAGAAGGTCGACCTTCGCGTCTCGGTCCTGCCCTGCATATTCGGGGAAAAAGTCGTGATGCGTATCCTGGACAAGAGCAACCTGAACCTGGACCTCGCGGATTTCGGGATGGAGCAGAAGGCCATCGACGACATCTACGAGGCCATCGCTTCGCCTTTCGGCATGGTGCTGGTGACCGGCCCTACGGGATCCGGCAAGACAACGACACTCTACTCCTGTCTGGCCAAGCTGAACAACAACGAGCGCAACATCATGACTGCCGAGGATCCTGTCGAGTACAACATCGACGGGATCAACCAGGTTCAAGTCCGTGACGCGGTGGGCCTGACTTTTGCAACGGCCCTCAAGGCGTTTCTGCGGCAGGATCCGAACATCGTGATGGTCGGTGAGATCCGGGACCTGGAAACGGGTGGTATCGCCACCAAGGCCGCGTTGACGGGCCATCTGGTGTTGTCGACCCTTCATACCAACGACGCTCCGAGTACGATCAACCGGATGATCGACATGGGCATCGAACCATTTCTGGTCGCTTCGTCGACGGTGCTGATCATGGCCCAGCGCCTGGTCAGGCGGACCTGCGGGAACTGCAAGGAAGAGATCACGCTGTCTGAAGAGGCCCTCAAGGATCTGAAAATGGAACCCGGCACCTCTGTCTACAAGGGCAAGGGTTGCGACCAGTGCCACGGCTCGGGCTATTCGGGACGGCAAGGACTCTACGAGGTCATGCCCATCACCCCTGAGATCCGTGAGTTGATCCTGGATCGGGCCTCAACCACCGAAATCCGAAAACTGGCCATCAAGCAGGGCATGCTGACACTGCGTGAGGATGGGATCATCAAGGTCGCCAAAGGCGTCACAACAGTCGAGGAAGTGTTGCGCGAGACCGCCGTGGCCGATTAGCGCCAGACGGTACGCGGATCACACGACAAGTCGGAGGAGACAAATAGTGTTTGGAATGCGAGAACTGCTCGAGGAGATGGTGTCCATAGGTGCCAGTGATCTTCACCTGACGGCGGGCATCCCGCCGCAATACCGTGTCGATGGACTGGTCCAGGCTTCCCAGTTCAAGGTCCTGACCGGAGATGAAACGCGGCGCCTGGCCTACAGCCTTCTCAACGAGG
>JAUVII010000143.1 GCA_030592845.1 Candidatus Krumholzibacteriia bacterium
ACCTTTGGCCGGCACATCGGGGAAAGTTTCCTGCCGCGGGTCATGGAAAACTTCGCGCGGGTCATCATCTCCAGCCGCCTGAACGAAAAATCACCGGCCCTGCTCGATTGGATCGGTGATTCCAAAAAGTACAATCTGTACTGTGACGAAAACCTGCACCTTCTGAAGATGGCCATCTACACGGGTCTGATTCCCGCCTGGCTGGACGAGGAAGACCGCAAGAACTTCACCGCCAAACGCCGGCGCAAGATCATTGCCGAAGCCGAGACCGAAGGCCACAAGGGGTTCAGTGGACGCGATTCCATCGACATCTTCCAGGACCTGTACTCGGCCTACGCCAACGATGACCAGATGATCACCATGGACACCCTGTGCCGGTTCTTCACCAAGACCCGTCCCGAGTTGAACAAGCAGCTGCCCAACGGTTTCCTGGATTCGCTGCGCAAGATGTACAACTTCCAGATCCTGCAGGAAGTGAAGGAATCCCTCTACTATTACAACGAGGAACAGATTGCCAGGGACATAAAGAACTACCTGTTCGCCCTGAACTACGAACTGAACACGAGCGCCCTGTGCACCTACACCGGTGAACAGCTCGAGATCACCGAAACCTTCCTGGTGGGCATCGAAGACCATCTGTTGGGACCCGAAGTCCGCGAAGGCCGCCGCACCGAATTCCGCGAGGAAACACAGCGCGAATACACATCCCAGGCCCTGACCCAGGAAATCATGGTGGAAGGCCTCGACATAGAGGAAACCGAACTCTTCTCCGAAATGCACAAGCGTTACGTCTTCAATCTCAAGGACGAGGTCCTCGAACCGTTCTTGAAAAATGCCAACTTCCGCCGCGCCTTAAAAGATTTCGGAACCGACGAATTCCGCACCTACGACAAACGCATCCGCGACGACATAGCATATCTGCTCAGCAACCTTGTAGACCGGTATGGCTATGATGAACAGGCCGCGCGGGAGGTCTGTATCTATGTGGTGGATAGTGAGCTGGCCGAGGAGTTCGAAGACTAGAAGGCCTGTGTCGGGAAGATTTCGGTAATCCGCAGGAGCGAAGCGACGAGGACATCCGAAATCTTCCCGACACAGGCCTTCTAGTCTTCGAACTCCTCGGCCAGCTCACTATCCAGCATATTGACCAGACCTCCCGTGCGCCCTAGTGTCATTCAGGGCATGCATCACTTCCGCCCACCTTGGGAGTGATGGAACGGAAGGGGTGCATCATGGCACGCCGAACCATAATTTTTTTCTTCCTCATCATTATTTTGATCCTGGCGGGCTGCGAAAAAGAGCCGGTGCAACGTATGCGGTCCATCGGCATGGCGGGGGTGGCCGATACGCTTGTCGTTCCCGACCTGGCGGTCTGGACGGTCAGGATCAATGATCTCGATCCGCTGCTCGTGGCGGCCAAGGATTCCAATGATGCCAAACTGGCCGCTGTTCTCGGGGCTCTTGAAAAAATCAGGATTGTCGAGGGGAGCGTTCAGACCGGGCCCGCCCGAATCGAACGGCAGTTCCGGCGCTGCGACGACGGCGTCAACCGTTTCTCGCATTTCAGCGTGAAGCGGAGCGTGACCTTCCGCCAGGACGACCCCGACGAGGTTGAAAAGGCCCTTGATGCCCTGGTTTCCGCGGCCGATATCGAGGTTTCCTGCTACTTCGATCTGGCCGACACCGAAGCGATCATGAAACAGCTCCGCACCCGGGCCATGGACCAGGCCAAGGACAAAGCAGCCTTTCTTGCCCTGCACGTGGGCATGAGTCTGGGAGATATTTTGTCCATCCGCGTCAATGAAAACCTTAATGCCTACCACCACAACCGGAGGATGGCCGAACTCAACGGTGGTGTTGCCGGCCCCCAGGCGCAGCATCTGTCCACCCAGGTCAGCGTGAGTTACCAGACATTCTGAATAACCTGACAGAGAACGGGACCGGCGGATCATTCCACCGGTCCCGTTTTCGAAATACCGATTTTTTCAGCGATACAGCGCCTTGATCGATCCCCAGGCTTTTTCCTCCACGTCGATCGGTCCGGTGATCATGAAATGGGCAATGTAATCGGCCGGATCGATGGGCGGCGTATTGATGACCGGATGGGGTTCGACCCACAACAGGAATACCCTGTAGGACCCCATGTCGCAGGACTGGGAAAACATCGCCGACGTGTGCAGGACACAGTTGATCTGGATCTCGCCCGGCAGGTCGCCCACCACCGCCGCTTCGGCATCGCCTTCCCAGACACATATCGCACCCTCGGGACAGCGGGAATCAGACAGGATTTCGGTGAAGACGAAGTACAGATTCCCGCCGATCACCTCGGCGGACTGGCCGGGGCCCAAAGCGAAAGGAACTCCAAGGTTCACAGGCAGGGGCGCGGCCGAAAGCAGTGCGGGAAGGACCAGAATCGCGGTGAGCAGAATAGCCGTTGTCAGTCGGTTCATGTGCGGCCTCCCTTCGATGGTCCACGCACATGATACAAAATTTTCACAAAGAATGCCCGCGGACATGGGGCCCACGGATCATTCCCGGTATCCCCGCGGATTATCCGACTGCCATTTCCAATGGTCAGTGCACATTTTTTCGATTCCCCGTTCCGCCTTCCAGCCCAACCTCCGGTCCGCCAGCGAGGCGTCGGCGTAGCAGGTCGCGATGTCACCGGGCCGGCGCGGGGTGATCCGGTAGGCAATTTCCCTGCCGGAAGCCTTTTCGGCGGCCGCCACCATCTCCAGAACGGAATACCCTTTCCCCGTGCCCAGATTGATGGGGATACAGCCGTCGAAGGTGTTCAATTTGCCGATGGCCGCCACGTGGCCCAGCGCCAGGTCGACCACGTGGATATAATCGCGCACGCCAGTGCCGTCGGGCGTGTCGTAGTCGTCGCCGAAAACGCCAACCTCTTCACGCAGGCCCACGGCCACCTGCATGACATACGGCATCAGGTTGTTGGGAATATCCTGGGGGTCTTCGCCGATCCGCCCGCTCGAATGGGCTCCGATGGGGTTGAAATATCGTAGAAGTATGCACCGCCAGCGGTCGTCCGCGGAACACACGTCACGCATGATCTCCTCGATGAACAGCTTCGTCCGGCCGTAGGGGTTGGTGGCTGAAAGCGGAAAATCCTCGGTGATGGGTACCGTGGCCGGATCGCCGTAAACCGTGGCCGACGAGCTGAACACCAGGTTGAAGCATTCGTGCTCCTGCATCACCTTCACCAGTTCGACGGTTCCAAAAATATTGTTCTCGTAATAGCGCAACGGAATTTCACAGCTCTCACCGACGGCCTTGAGTCCGGCGAAGTGAATCACCGCGTCGAACCGGTGGTTAGCGAACACCTTCAGCAGGGCCGAGCGATCGCATATGTCAACCTGGTGGAAATGGAGTTCCCGCCCGGTAAGTTCCTGAACCCGACGCAGACTCTCTTCGCTGGAATTATCCAGATTATCCACCACCACGACTTCATACCCGGCGTTCAAAAGTTCAAGACAGGTGTGGCTGCCGATGTACCCGGCTCCCCCGGTCACCAAAATCGTTTGCGACATTAACAATCTCCCCGGTTTGATTTGTTCGCCTGATTCATAAACCCACCCCACAATTTTCGCAACAACTACGGTTTCGGCATATGCTGTTGCCAGGACCTGAGACCGGGCAAGAGATACAGACCCTTCATGAAGGAAAAATCCGGGCAATCCGCAGCGAAGTGAGGACCGTCCCGGATTTTTTCTTCATGAAGGGTCTGTATCTCTTGCCCGGCCTCAGGCCCGCCCGACTTCATAGGCCGAAATCGCCGCCATGTTGACGATTTCCGCCACCGTTGACTGCGTCGACACCATGTTGATGGGCTGCTTCAACCCGACCAGCAACGGTCCGATCACTTCGCGCTCTCCCAGGTAGCCCACCAGCTTGTAGGCGATGTTGCCGCTCTGCAAATCCGGGAAAACCAACACGTTGGCCTGACCCCGGACCTTGCAGTCGGGCACGGATTTATCGCATTCACCAGGCAGGACGGCCACGTCGGCATGCATCTCACCGTCGACGTTCAGTTCGGGATGCTCCTCGTTGAGGATGCGCACCGCTTCGCGCACCTTGCGGCTCTCGGGGCGATCATTGTCCCCGAAGTTCGAGAAAGAAAGCATCGCCACCACGGGGTCCAGATTGAAGTGGCGGGCGACCGAGGCCGCCATCAGTGCGATCTCTGCCAGCAGGCGGCTGTCCGGATTGAAGTTCACCGTCGTGTCGGCAAAAATGTAAACCTTGTTATCGACAAGCAGCACATGCATCCCCACCACGCGGCTGACACCCTGCCGCATTTCGGCCAGGGTCAGAATCCAGCGCAGTGAATCCGCATAGGACCGCGTCGCGCCGCAGACCATCCCTTCGGCCTCGCCTGATCGCAGCATCATCACCCCGTGATGAATGGGGCGCTGCACCATCCGCCAGGCCTTCCGGTAGTTGTAACCCTTGCGGGCCCGTTCCCGGAAAAGTATTTGGGCCATCGTATCCAGGTTGGGACAATTCGTGGGATCCTTGAGCGTGACACCCTTCAGGTCGAATCCGATCTCCTCGGCCTTGGCCCGGATATTCTCCTCGTTTCCCAGCAGGATGGGCTCACAATACCCCTCATCCACCGAGATCCGGCAAGCTTCCAGCACACGGCCGTCACACCCTTCTGAAAAAACGATTTTCCGCAACTGGGACTTGGCCTTGGAGCGGATGGAGTGCATGACCATCCGACTCTTGTCGTGCATCCCTTCGAGGGTTTCGCGGTAGGCGTCCCAGTTGGTGATGGGATCGCCGGCCACACCGGTATCACAACCCGCCTTCGCCACCGCCGAGGCCACGATGGGCAGCACCCGGTTATCGAAGGGCTTGGGAATGATGTACTCGGGGCCGAACTCGAATTGCTCGCCGCCATAGGCCGCGGAAACTTCTGCCGTCACCGGCGTGCGGGCCAGTTCGGCAATTGCGTGGGCGGCGGCGATTTTCATTTCCTCGTTGATGGCCGTGGCCTTGATGTCCAGAGCGCCCCGGAAGATGAACGGGAATCCCAGCACGTTGTTGACCTGGTTGGGATAGTCACTGCGTCCGGTGGCCATGATCACGTCCGGCCGGGCGTCGACGGCATCTTCGTAAGTGATTTCGGGGTCGGGATTGGCCATGGCGAACACGATGGGTTTGTCGGCCATCGATTTGACCATGTCCTTGCTCACCAGACCCGCCACCGAGCAACCCAGAAGCATGTCCGCGCCTACCATCGCTTCGGCCAGGGTGCGTCTGTCCGTTTCGTTGGCGAAGTACTCCTTGTATTCGTTCATGCCCTTGGTGCGGCCCTTGTAGCAAACCCCCTTGCTGTCCACCAGAAGGAAATTCTTCAAAGGTACACCCAGGGTCTCGATGAGTTTGGAACAGGCGATGGCGGAAGCGCCCGCCCCGGAAACGACCACCTTCATCTTCTTCAGGTCCTTGCCCTGCAGTTGGGCCGCGTTGATCAGACCGGCGGCCGCGATGATGGCCGTGCCGTGCTGGTCGTCATGGAACACCGGAATGTTCATCGTCTCGCGCAGCTTTTTTTCCACGACAAAACATTCGGGAGCCTTGATGTCCTCGAGGTTGATACCGCCCACGGTAGGCTCGAGCAGTTGGCAGAACTTGATGATCTCGTCGGGATCCTCGGTATCGATTTCGATGTCGAAAACATCCACATGGCCGAACTTCTTGAACAGGACGCCCTTGCCCTCCATCACCGGCTTCCCGGCCAGGGCGCCGATGTTGCCCAGACCCAGGACCGCGGTGCCGTTGGACACGACGGCCACCAGGTTGCCCTTGTTGGTGTATTTGTAGGCGTCGGCGGGGTTCGCCTCGATGGCGTTGCAGGGAATGGCCACCCCCGGCGAATAGGCGAGCGAAAGGTCGCGAGCAGTGAGACACGGTTTGGTGGGAACAACCTCGATTTTACCGGGTCTTCCTTCACTATGATAATCCAGCGCGTCCTGATCCCTGAGTGCCATGACATCGATCCTTTCATTTCATCCCGATCCGGAATATCCTGATCACTTCAAAGGTCGAACAGTCGGGCGGGTTTGTCCAGCGGACAAAATCCCGATAACCCATCATCCCGGGTGGAGTTATGGACAGTCTACTAAACCTGTTGGTGAGCCTGAAATCAGTGATCTGGGGCGCCGCCCTGGTCGTGGGCGTCATTGTCGTGCTTGGCATTGTGAGCCGGTTTCTCCAGCGGAACGCCGCCAAAGTGGCCGGGCGCCAGTTCCGCAACCAGATAATCATGACAGGCGCAAGTTTCGGTGGCCTGCTGATCGTCATCCTTGGTCTGCCCATCGACTCGACCACGCGCGGCCAACTGCTGGCCCTGATCGGAATCATCATTTCCGCGGGCATCGCCCTGAGTTCGTCCACCATCCTGGGCAACGCCATGGCCGGCATCATGCTCAAGACCCTGCGCAACTTCCACTCGGGCGACTTCATCAAGGTCGGGGATTATCTGGGACGCGTCACCGAACGCGGCCTGTTCCACACGGAGATCCAGACCCCGGACCGCGACCTGGTCACCCTGCCCAACCTGTTCCTGGCCACCACTCCGGTAACGGTGGTGCGGTCATCCGGGACCATTGTCTCGGCCACGGTGTCCCTGGGTTATGACATCCCCCACACAAAAATCGAAGAGCTGCTCCTGAAAGCAGCCACCGACATCGGGCTCCAGGACGCCTTCGTACAGGTGATCGACCTGGGAGACTTTTCCGTCAACTACCGCGTCGCGGGGTTGCTCGAGGAGACAAAAAAACTGCTCTCCTACCGTTCCCGGTTGCGGACGTCGGTTCTGGACTTTCTTCATCACGGAGGGGTCGAGATCGTTTCACCCAATTTCCAGAACCTGCGGGATTACGATCCCAAAAAGTATTTCATTCCCGCGCCGGTCCGCGCCAAAAAGGACCAGCCGGTCGATGCCGCCCCCGTGGACGTGGTGTTCGACAAGGCCGAGGAGGCCGAAACACTTTCCGCCCTTTCCATAGAGCAATCCGAGCATGAAGCCAGTCTCAAGGATGCCCGTCAGGCCGTAAAAGACGCCAAGGAAGATGGAGACAGGGAAAAGGCCGAGAATCAGGTGACTGAGCTCGAAGGTAAACTGGAAGAACTCGCCAAAACCGTTGCCGAAACCCGGGAAAAGGAAAAAGAGAAGGACAGCTGAAAATCAATACCCCGCCCGGGTCCATTCCAGCAGGACCTTCCGGTCCGGGTCCGACAACCGGGCTTCCCGGTGACCCAGGGTATAACCGCGCAGGGGCATCGTGCCGTCGGTCAGCTGTTTTTCAATGTCGCGCATCAGGTGGCCCCGGGCTTCCATGTCAAACATCGGCCACTGGGAAAAATTGAGATCCGCCCGACCCTCTTCCACGTGTTTGGCCAACCACCATGAAACCGGTGCCAGGCGGCTGTACCAGGGCCATCTGGTTTCATGCGAATGGCAATCGTAGCAACTGCGATGGAGGATTTCCTTCACGCCGACTGGCGCCATCAGGTCCACTCCCACCTCGGGATTGCTCCGGTCGACGGGCACAAACTGGATCAGCAGGAACAGCGCCGCGAACAAAGCGGCGCCGATGAACGTTTTTCGTGGGACTGGCCGTTGCAAGAAATTTCCTGACCTCTACTGGTCGATTTGTTTAAGGATCTTTTGAGCAATTTCGTTGCTGGGGTCGAGTCTGAGGGCCTCACGCGCGCTGGTCACGGCACCCTCCTTATCTCCGTGGATGATCATGACCTGGCTCCGCATCAAGTGGGTTGCCATGTCATCCGGGTTCATTTCCACAGCCAGGTTCAATACCTTCACCGCGCCATCCATGTCACCGCGGTGCTGCGCCAAAATTTCCGCTACCGTGGTAAGGGTGGCGGGGCTGAAATCATAGGAACCCGACCCATAATATTCGTCTCTCAGCTCGCGGTATCTGGATATGCCCACATCCACACCGTCTTTTTCCATGCTGGAGAGCAATACCTTGTCCAGGGTCCGGGGATCTTCCAGCCCGCGGTGGCAGGTAATGCACTTGACCTTGGCTCCCTGCTGGCCCGTCGCGTTGGGCAGCAGTTCGCTGTTGATGTTCCTGACCATGGTCATCATGCCCCGCGCAACCTGCTTGGGTTCCAGGCTGTCGTTCGCCCAGTCGATGCTGTCGAAGTCGCCCGGGGTCTTTTGAACGTGACAGAAAGTGCAGTTAACACCCAGGGAAGTTGAAAAATCGCGCATCGCCCCCATGAGGTGCCTTTTTCCAATGTCCTTGGGAAAAACCTCAAGGTTGGTGAATGTATCGGGAATTTCAGCCTGGGCCGCACCTGCCAGTATCGCCGCCAGGAAAAATCCAAATATGGCCACGCGGGCGAAAAATGTGGTTTTCATGACTCCTCCATCGCTTTCGGTCGTTATTCGGGAAATTATTTACCTGGGACCATCAAAGCCCTAAATCCCCGCCAGGTCAAGACACGGTGCCTGATACAGATAGCGGGAGTGAAAAATTCCATTTCATGTTAGCATGTGTCCAAATCCGAAAACCACCATCCGATTCCGCTGGAGGGTAGACATGATTGATCGCAATTGGTTGCGCAAGCTGACGGGGAGCCTCCTGGCGACCGTCCTCATCCTGATACTTCTTGTCCCGGCCGCCATGGCCCAGGGTGAACCAGATCCCCAGGAAGAACAAACCATCTCCCAGACGGCCACCCAACCGGCACCGCCCCCCAAGCCGGGACCGGACCCGGGACCCTTCGCCAAGGGCAAGGTCCGGGTTGG
>JAUVII010000159.1 GCA_030592845.1 Candidatus Krumholzibacteriia bacterium
AAAACCGATGGAATCCCGGGCAAGGGCCGATCCCGCGGCCAGGGGTCCCGCACCGCGGTCCAGGTAACCCACGACATGCTCAACATTGCCCGCGCCCTGAAATTTGGCGTCATCGAGACGATCGCCATGCCTCCGCCGGATAAACAGATGTACAACAATTTCAAGGCTACTGTTCAGGGACCTTCCCGCGCCATGAGGCGGTTCCTGCTCACTCTCGGCCAGGCAGAGCGGGAGCAGTTCGGCAAACGCCAGGGACAGCGGCTGGATCCCGCGCGGATTCGAAAACTGGCGGTGATCAACGATCCCCAGGTGATGATCGGGCGGGAAACCGTCATGGCGCCGGATCTGTTTCTCGGCTTGTGTATCGATTGCTCCGGTTCGATGGTCGTCGAGGACCGGATGGACAAGGCCCTGAGCTTCGCCACCCTTTTGATGGAATCGGCCAAGGGTCTGGAGGGCGTGGAGTGCCGGGCGCTTGGTTTCGAGGATGCCGTTCTCTGGGAGTTGGGCAAGGCGGGTTCCCCACTCCTGGCGGGGCTCAAACCCGGCGGCGGCAACAACGACGCCGCCGGTCTGCTGGCCATGGCCAAACACGCGCTGCTCAGTCCGTGTAAGCATCGGTTGCTCATCATGATCTCCGACGGATTTCCCACCGACTGCTCTCAGGAGTCACTAGCCAACCTGGTACGCCATTTGGATGATGTCTACAACATCAAGTCGGTCCAGGTGGCGGTGGCCGAGATGGAAGCGGACCGGGTTGCCTTCCCTGATTTCACGGATCTGACGCAGCATCAGATTCCGGTGGCGGTGAAAATGTTCGGCCGCATGGTGCAACGAATTTTGTTGCGCCAGTATTCCTGACATCCGCGAGATCGATAAAAATTTTCAGATCATGTGTAATGAGGGGGTTGACAATGCCCGATCAGTCGGGTAGTTTCCGCAACCTTCGGTCCGGGAATGCAACCGGGCCGTGACCAAAACGTATTGTCGGGCCGTCATCGAATGCGCCCACCTTTCCACCTCCACCAGGGAGCAGCGCGTGGATTTACACGCAAAAACAAAACTAACGCTGCTTCCTCGGCTCTGCTGATCTCCGAGTAATACCCTCCTTGCCGAGGAAACAGTGCCTTTCGAGCTTTCCGGCCATCTTCGTATGTCCGGGAATCAGGGTGCTGGATCCGCCGGCCGCTATCTACGGATCCATGGAATCAGGTGTGGAGAAATCCTCATCGATTCCCAAAGGACACGGTGTTGTTCCGGTGACTCGCTCCGCGCGGGGCGCCGACCGTGTTGCGCTGAGGTTGGGATTTTTCCCGACCTCGTATACGCCGACAGGAGCCTGTTCGGGCAAGGCTGTCCTGGAATCCGGACTATGTGCGGATTCAAAGTGAACGACCACCCATGCACGTCGTGAAAGCGGCGGAGGGCCCCCTTCTGAACGGGGCGCGATTGCGGTCTGAGCTGGGTGAAGCTGGGTTTATCCGCTTCTCAAGGGGAAGACATAGGCCGGATATTTTTTGGGACCGTCCGATTGTCCCGGTGCTGAAGCCGAAACCCGCGCGTGGTAATGCCGTTGGTGGGTGGTGGAGCTGTGGGGGGCGGTCCCTTTCTCACTGTGTGGTCCCGCTTCGGAGTGATACAATTGCGGGAGGCTGATCAACATGAAATATCCGATATTCTCGGTGTCAAATCCATCGGCCCCAGACAAAAAAATTCACCCCCCACACCTCAAGGGCGCGGGGGGCGTAACACTTACCGGCGATCAAAGAGCCCTACTCCTCAACTTCCTTGGTAACCTGAACCTTGATCTCGGTCTGGCCGTCCCGCTGGATAACTTCCACCTGCGCATCCCCCTCGGCCACCCCTTGCTCCGCAAGCTGCGCCAGGATCTGGGCCCGGATCTCTTCTGCCGTGCCCCCGTCAACTTCCATATGGAAAACTTCACGCTTCAACTTGGAAGCAAAGCTCTCCTCGATGGTTCCGCTCAAAGTCTCAAACGAAATGTCCGCGTCCTCGAGCTCGGGCACCTGTCGGCGCAATTCGGCAACCAGCGCGTCCCCATCCAGGTCCTGACCCCAGGCCATGACTTCAAAAATCGCCGGACCGCCCACGGTTTCACTGACGGAAACCGAAACGTTTTCAATACCCGGCTGGGTATCCAGGAAGTTCGACAGGCCGGTGTCGATGGTAATCATATCGGCGTCCGCCTTGGCGGTAAAACCGATGGTCATCTTCTTGCCCATGTCGACTTCGGTCGTCGTCGACGTGCTGCAGGCGCCAAGGCCGAGCACCATCAGGGCCAGGCCGACTACGGCGAAACGGGCGGTTCTATTCCAGGGATTGAGCATTACAAGCCACCTTCTTTTGCGGGACTGGTTGGTCCGGTAACGGGAAACGAGGCTGTCTTCCAGTTCGCGCCGGTGCTCCGGCCGCGGCCTGCCTGCGACATCCGGTTCATGAAGCCGCGCCAAGTCGTCGTTCAGTCTGCGATCATGCATTCCGGTCCTCCTTTCGGTTCCGGTTCTTGTGCCAGCAACTCCTGCCGGATCTTCGTCAAAGTGCGCGCGAATCGCTGCTTCACCGCGTCTTCGCCCAGGTTCATGACCGCGGCCACTTCCCGGACGCGCAACCCCTGGCCGAAGCGCAGGGCGAACATTTCCCGGACCTCGTCCGGTTCGCGGCGCAGCAGTCGGCCGACCTGCCGCAGGTTCTCGTCGCGGATCAATGATCCCAAAGGATCCCGTTGATCCGCGGCCAGCACTTCCGCCATCTCTTCCACCGGCACCGCCTGCCTGCGGGCCGCCCCGTGGGCATCCAATCGCCGGTGGTGGTCGATGACCGCGTTGCGCGCCATGGCCAGGACCCAGGTCATGACCGACCCCCTTCCGGTCTCGAACCGGTCGAGCCGTTCCAGAAACCTGTGGAACACCTGGCTGGTCAGGTCTTCGGCGTCGTGGGTGTTGCCCGATCTGGCGGCGATGTATGCCGCCACCGGATCGTACAGCTCCCCGTACAGTCGCCTGAAGGCATCTTCGTTGCCTCGCCTGGCCAACCGCAGCCACAGTGTGTGGCGTCCATCGCGCATTCTTCTATTTAGATCCAATTGAGCTTTCCTCGATGTCCGGAATGCCCGAACATATATCAGCTGCTGATCGAGTATCTGGTCACCCGAGTATACGCAGCCCTCGAAAAGTGGTGACACCAAAAAAAACGCGGGCGCCCTGAGGCACCCGCGCTGATCTCCCCTCCACAGGAAGATCCAAAAAAGCCCGCCTAGCTGTCGGTGGACTCTTTTTCGGTGGAGGCGACCTTCTTGGCCTCGGCCTCGACCTTCTTGTCGTAGTCGGCCTTCAGGCCTTCGGCGTCCTTGCCACAGCAGCCCTTGCCGGCATCCATGGAAGCGGCGCAGCACTTGTGCATGTCGCCCTTCACCGAAATGGCGGCCTTCTGGTAGGTGACCTTCTGCTCGTAGGTGGCCTTCAGGGCGTCGGCGTCCTTGCCACAGCAACCCTTGCCCTCGGCAACGGCAGTGGCGCAACACTTGCCCATGTCGGCGGAGGCTGCTTTATAGGCGGCCTTGTCGGCACAGGGGGTCTTGCACTCGGCGCTGGCGGCGGTGGTGCAAGCGGCCTTCTCGGCAGTGGTGCACTCGGCCTTGGCGGTCTTGGCCTCGGCCTTCTTGGAGCACTCTTCATCGCCGGCGATGGCGAAGGAGGAAACCATTACAATCAGGGCCACGGCCATGACCATCGCGTAAGTGAATCGCTTCATGTCTATTGTCCTTTCGAGAACCCGACGAATCCGGCCGGGTGAAAATCAGGGAATCGAATTCCCCATTGCTTACCAATGTCGGTGGTTGGAAAGTTATCCTACCGAAGCAGTATATGATTGGTTCCCGAAACGGCCACATTTAATTCAAAAAAAATCCCACCATGCCGATAACAGGGGGAGCAAAAATCCGTCCGTCACCCGAATGAGGTTTTTCAGTGACCCCACGCACTACAATTGCCATGATTATGGCTCTAATTGCCCTTTTTACCGGTACCACATCCCTCGAGGGTGGCTCAGGGAAAGTGGCCCCGCGTGAGGTTTCACCTGCGGATTCGGGCCCTTTTACCCTGGATATGGACGATTTTGAGGGCCGAAAGCTGGTCTGGTCCTATTTTCGCGCTCTCGCTGAACGCGAGGATGTCATGGTTATCGACGTTCGCAGTGGGTTCCTGCCCGCGGATGGCGATCCTCCCGGGCTGGACAGCGTGCGCCCCATCCCCATGGAAATATTCCTACCCAATTTTGCCGCCCGTAAGGTCCACCAGGATAAAACCTTGCTGATTTTCGACAAATCCGGTCTCGAGATTCCCCGTCTGCAGTTTCATCTCCAGAAACACGGGTATGATGACTATTTTTTCCTGGAGGGCGGAGCCGAGGGCACCCAGAGCCAGGATAACAACCGCAGCTAGCCCCCCACTTGAAACTGTCTGTTTTCTGCGAAACCTTGAAACTACCTCTGGCCTTTTGGTGACCCCTGGGGTTATTCTAAAGAAAAGCGCCGATTCTTTCCCACCGCTTCGATGTCCGAGGAGGCATCCCATGTCCGACCGAATCCGGCTCGAAGTCAGCTGCCCCGACTGCGGCCATTCCATGATGGATGAGGATCATCTCATCGAGGGCGTCCCGTCGGTCCTGTGCCGGATCCAGGTGCCCGGCCCCAATCCCAAACTTCCCCGCAGGGCGCCCATCTGGTTCAGCAGCTATTACGGCAGCGGCGTTTACGAATGCGAAGCGACCCTGGAAGAGAATCAGCAGATGCTGTTGTTCTGCCCCCGGTGCGAAACGAAACTGCACGGCGATTTCGACTGCAACAAGTGCGACGACCCCATGGTCACCCTCGACCTGAAGGGCGGCGGAAAAATCACGGTTTGCACGCGGCGGGGCTGCAAACGTCACTTCATCCAGCTGGACGAGAACGTTCCCCACCTGGACCGTCTCTTTGAAATGCCCGAACGGGACGAGAACGGTCCCGTGCCCAGCCCCCTGTTCGCCCGTGAAGTCCAGGCAACCGTTTCGGGCCGGGACGACCGGGAAATCATGGCCAGCGGATCGTTCCTGGCCTCCTATTGCCCCCATTGCCGGGAAAGTCTGATCGAAGACGACCATATCGTTTTCGAACTCGAAACCCAGGCGGGCAACACCGGCCGCTTTTGCCTGAGTGCTTATCTGAATGTCTTTTCCCATCGCTCCACGGTGGAAGTACCTCATTTCGAGGAAATCAAGGATCTGAGTTGCCCCAAATGCCGGCATACCCTCCTGACTCCGGAGCAGAAATGCGGGGAGTGCGGCACCCGAACAGCCATGTTCACCGTTTCGGCCATGCGGAAGCTCATTTCCTTCTACATCTGCATGAAGATGGGCTGCCACTGGCACGGTGTTTCCGAATCCGACACCCAGTTGATGGCCCTGGAGGATTCCCTCGAGTGGTAAACGCTCCCTAAAGCAATTTAACCTGTTGGACCGACACTATTTCCGGTGTCGGTCCTTTTTTTGCAAAATATCTGTAATAAATCCCCCGCCGAACCCACTCACTCATGTCACAAGCAACCCGGGATATACCGGTTGAAGGCGACCTAGCCAAATAAATGAGGAGAGATTGGTCATGTACGAGGTGGAACAAAACATAGATCGCCGCAACGACCGGGCGCTCAAACACTACCTGACCATGATCGCGCGCTATGATCTGCTGACCCGTGAGCAGGAGAGTGATCTGGCCTTCAAGATCCGCGGCGGCGATACCGAAGCCCTGGACCACATGGTGAACGCGAACCTTCGCTTCGTGGTCAGTGTGGCCAAGCGGTACTTGAATCGCGGACTGAGCTACATGGATCTCATCGCCGAAGGCAACGTGGGCTTGATCACCGCGGCCAAACGGTTCGACGAAAGACGGGATTTCCGGTTCGTCACCTACGCCGTGTGGTGGATTCGGCAGACCATCCAGACCGCTTTGCAGGACCAGACGCGGACCGTGCGCCTGCCGGCCAACCGGGCCAGGGAAGCCACTCGCATCAACAAGCTGGAGCGGAAACTGGAACAGGAAAAGATGGGTCATGTGATGGACGGAGAGCTTTCCGAACTGGTGGAGATCTCTCCCCGCAAGGTGGCTCGGATCCGGGCGGCCGGGCGGCCAAACATCTGCATCGACGAAGCGGCCCACGAAGACCGGCCCAGCCTTGCCGAAACCCTCAGCAGCCCAGACGAGGTGCTTCAGGCTGAAGGACTGGAACGCCAGGCCCTGAACCAGGAACTGGATGAGGTCCTGAACCAGTTGAGTGACAGGGAGCGCAACATCATTGAGCGGTATTACGGGCTGGGGGCCCAGCCCCGCCAGTCTTTGGAAGTCATCGGAAACTCGATCAGGCTGTCGCGGGAACGGGTCCGTCAGATCCGGAACCGCGCTTTCGCCAAGATCCGCGATTGTTACCGCGGGCAGGTGCTGGCCGAGTATCTCGGCTAGCAGGCTGTTAGGCTTCAATCGCGGGATCACGGCATAAAAAGGCCCGGGCTTGTGCCCGGGCCTTTTTATTTACCAGCCGGCCCTCTGAGCGAACGCCGAGGGGGATCGGATTGGTCCAGTCCAGAATTACGACCGGCCGGATTCGAGATGTTTGATACAGGAGGCCAAGATCGCTGCCGGCTTGCGGTGAATCGGTTTCCAGGGGGGCATGTTTCCCGAATCTCGATTCAACCGCGGCCGGTTTCATTTCTGCCATGGGATCCTGATGGTGACCAGGTGATTAAGAATCCCATTGAGTCGGATAAAATGAAACGCGACTTGCTTGACCTCCCGTTTCGTGATTGGCCGACGGGGTGCGCCAGCTGTTCACCTGGGTGACAAAACGACTTTTCCGAAAACCGCGCCTGAAGGAAACCTTAAGGTCGTCTGAGGGTTGGGGGATCCTCCCCTATGTTGTTTATTTTCAGGATATTAAAAAATAATAAATTTCGGGGAAAACTTGGGTTTTGCCTCTGAATTTGTGTCCTGCTCGCGTGCTGGGAGGGGATGGTTCCATGCCCACATGGATATTGGATATCACGGCAATAAGTCCCCCCGGGGGGACCTTTGGGGAGCAACCTGTTGATAACAATTGAGTTAATTACCCAAGAGCTCGCCTCGACCCTCCAGAAGCATGAGGTCGGCGGACACGTTATCGGTCCGGGCGTAGATGATTTCGTTCCCACCGGGGGACAGGGCCAATCCCGAACCCGCCAGCCCCGGCAATTCGCACAGGATGGACGATTCTCCGGTGGCCAGATCGTGGAACATCAGAAAAGCGCTGTTCTGAACCCGTAAAACCCAGGCGATACGATACTTTGTGTTCCTGTCCCCCACCAGGCGCCAGTTCCGCCGATCCTGATGCAACAGATCGGGAATGATCAGTTCGGGCTCCGCGCCGGGATGATCATCCGCCAGGGCCATGCGCCACAGTCCGGGAATTCCCGGCCGGGTGAAATAGAGCACTTTTCCATCAGATGACTCGGCGGCAACCAGCCCTCCGGCGGTGGTTAATCCGAGGCCGGGGCCGCCGGTCGGGGACTGCCGGAATATCTGCCATCCCTGCCCCCGGTCGGCACTGACCAGCAGATGTTCTCCATCGGCACACCAACTGGAAAAAACATCCTGGCCGCCGGCGTTTTCCAGGGTTTTGGGTTCGCCCCCGCGAACCTGGACCGACATGATCTCGTTGCGGCCGCCCACCGCGGCATTGAAGGCGATCCGATCACCCTGGGGAGACCAGCGCGGGTTGCTGATCGCGGCCGCGCCCAGCGAAGTCAAACGGCGCAGGTTATTGCCGTCATGGTCGACCAGCCACAATTCGGGTATCCCCGAACGCGCCGATACGAACACCACTCTGCGGCCATCGGGGCTGAAGTCCGCTTCGTACTCCCAGCGGGTCGACCTGGTGAAAGGTTCGGTTTCCAGTTGCCAGGGATCGCGGCCCACGATCCGGATCCGCCACAAATCCTGGTCGGCCTGGACTTCTTCGTAGACCAGGGCGCCGGTGGCGCGGGC
>JAUVII010000018.1 GCA_030592845.1 Candidatus Krumholzibacteriia bacterium
CACTCCGTTTTTCCTTCAGCAACCTGGAGCCGGTATGGATTCCACGCACAGTGGGGGATCCTTCGGTAACCCTGTTTGATGTCCATATGGATGGCTTCATCAATTCCGGGGAACCGGGTCATCCGAGGTTGCCTCGTACCGGCGGTTGGGTCGTCGTGCCCCCCGGGACCAGGCCCGAGATCATACCGGTCCGGGAGCAGTGGGAGCAGGCCGGCGATCGTCCCCTGATGATCGAAGCGGTGCCGGTCATCATTCCCGGCGCGGAACCCTGGGAAAGTTCAGCCTCCGAAATCCTGATACTGCCGGGTGAGCAACCGCCCGCCGATGCCCGGATCCCACTCGCGGCCCTGGAAGCCCTGGCTCGCCGCGGGCAGGTTTCTTCCACTGCCGCCGCCACGCTGGGTGAGGTGTCCTGGTGGCGCGGAAGACGCATCGTGCCCTATCAGGTGGTTCCCATCCGCCAGGACGGTTCCGGCAGGGCGGGCCAGTACCTTGCCGCCGGCACCTGGGAAATTCGTTTTGTTCCCGACAGCAACGCGGGTAAATCCATTACCGGTGGCCATGCCCGCAAGACCTCGAACATGAACGACGACCGGTTTGGCGGCATTTTCCTGAACCGCGAACTGCTGGCCCGGATGCCCGCCGAAGCGGCCTACCAGGGAGTCGATTTCTCTTCCCGACAGGATTCCGAAAAAAGTTCCCTGATCGACCATCGCGGTGGGAAAGCCGGCACCCTTCTCGGCCCCGAAACCCGCCTGGCGGTATGGAAAACCGGCCTGGTCAGGGTCACCTATGACCGTCTGAGCTCTCGGGGACTTCTGCCGGAGGGTGTGATTCGCGAGGACCAGATCCGACTTTTCCAAAGACGCTACATGGCGGCTCTTGATGACGGGACCGGGCAGGCCCCTTACGTGGAAATCGAAATCCCGCTCCACATGGTGGGAGAGGGTGACGATTTCGACGGCGATGATTTTTTCGTTTTCCACGGATTGCGGCCACGGGACGACGGGTCATATGAAGCCGACCTCGGAAACGGGATGGTCACCATCCCCGGAGCAGGCGATGAATATGAGCTGAACAACAACGGCAATGTCTACTGGATGGCGGCCAGCGAGGCCGAATCGGGCAGCCCCTGGGAACGGATGGCCACGACCATCCTGCCCGTCGCAACGGGGACTCCTTTGGCGGGTTACCGCCGGAGCGAACACATCGAGGAAAACAAGGCTTTTCGGGAAAATGTGCCCGTCGGCAATGTGGATCGCCTGTATTACAACACCCATCGTACGAGGGACGCCCGGGTGGGCATCAACCCCCTGTGGGCTCCCGATCCGGCAGGTAGCGATGTGGATATCAAACTGGCCGTTGCGGGTTTCAGCAATACGGGCCGCACTTTACGGTTCGATCTGGTTACGGATTCAGAGCGTACAACCCACCTGGAAGATTATTTCATCTCCAGGATCAATGAGGTGCAGCGGAGTTACACAGTGCCTGCTTCGGCCATTGACGGTGACTTTGCCGAAGTCCATATGTACATCCCGGATGTACCCCTGTGGGTCTTCAGCTTTTTGAACTGGGTTGAAATTTCATATGACGCGCTGTACCAGGCCACCAATAACCGGATCACTTTCCACTGCGGCCAGGGGCTTGGTCCCCAGCCGGTGGAAATCACCGGATTTTCTTCCGCGGACCTCGGCCTGGTCGAAGTGACCGACCCCCGAAACCCGGTGTTGGTGCAGCTGTCCGGTGACAATATCACTACGACCGACAGCATTACCTGGACGATTTCGGTCATGCCGGACCAGTCGGGGACGACGCGCACTTTTGCCGCCGTGGGTGACTACTCCACTACCGGTGTGGACGAATTCCCCTCGCATCTTTCGTCGGTGGCCCTGGATCCCACCAATCCCGCGGATGTGGCGGGGCCCGATCCCGACATGATCGTGATCACCCATCCCGAATTCATGCCCGCGCTTGGCCGCTGGATCGATCACCGCAAGAGCCGGGCCGGTGGGAATCTCAATGTCCATGTGGTGGACGTGGATGACCTGTTCGACTGGTACAGCGGCGGCCTGCGCGATCCCTGGGCCATCAAACGTTTTGTGACGCACGCCATCACCCGTTGGAACAGTTGGGCCCTGACCGTGGTGGGGGATGCCAACGAAAATTCCCTGGAGAAGGGGGTCATTGCTTCGGCCCGTGGGTGGTCAAAAGACTGGGTGCCGACCCATTACCACTCGCAGACGGCTCTCAATTTCAACCCGGAGTTGATGGCGTCGGACAAATGGTACGTGACCCTTGAATCCGGCCAAAACTATCCCGTGGAAAATTTCCCCTGGGATGTTCTGAGTCCCTGGGAAATGTATTCCGGGCGGTTTCCCTGCAACTCGGTAGCCGAGTTGGACATCATGATCGACAAGGTCATGACCGTGGAGAACGTGGCGCCCGACCAGGCCTGGCGCCGTCGTGGAATCTTCTTTGCCGATGACCAGTGGTCCAACGGATATGGCGCCGCCGCTCGGGACACGCTCGTCTACAAACCCAATGAAACGGTGTTTGCCACCAGCGAAAACGATACGCTCGCCCGGCTGTGGAGAAGGGGATCTCCGGTGGCCCTGGACAGTGTACTGGTCCTTCTCGAAGACACCCTTGATGAGCTGATGCCCTATGACGGTCCTCCTCCGACGCCCGCTCCCCGCGACCTGAGTATCACACGGAGCGTTACCGGTGCCGCTGCGACTCCGGTACTCATCGGAAAGTTGAGCGCGGGGGGGCTGGTGGCCCATTACCAGGGGCATGCGAACCCCTACGTGCTCTCCTCGGAATACTGGATGGAGGACAGGAATGACGGCACCGGACGCAAGGATGTCGCCAAATTGGGCAACACCGACAAACCATGGTTTTTCATGGGGATGGGCTGCCATATCGGGGACTGGGCCCAGAACACGGTTCTGGTCAGCACCCAGCCCCACGAACGTTCGATTTCCGAGAAATTCCTGATCAAGGCGAGGTCCGGCGCTTCGGCCACCTATGCCAGTTCGGGTTATGAATACATCACTGAGAACCGCGTGTTCGGGGAATACATTTTCCGGCGCTGGTTGGTGAACCCTCCCGCGCAACGTTCGGTGGGGAATTCCCGCGACATGCGCAGCCGCTGGGTCATGGGCGAACTGATGTGGGCCGCCGAAGCCGATATCTACGCCGTGAACCGTGGACGGTTCGTCCAGGAAATGATCGCCCAGTACGTTCTTCTGGGCGATCCCCTGATGGGGCTGGATGCCGGCGGACCTGTGGTAACGGCCACCCTGGTGGGCCCTGTGGATGAGGAAATCGTGGATGAGGCGGAGATTCAGGCCCTGGATGAAACCAACCTGCGAACGGTCATTGTGTCCGCCAGTGATGAAGCGGGGATCGACCGGGTCCAGGTCGTCGATTCCCTGGGCGAGGATCTGACAGCCGGGATGGTCACCGAAACGCTGCCCCCTGGTGCGACGAATCACCAGAGGGTGGAATACAGTCTGTCGGTTCCGGTGCGCCCTTTCGACCATGATCTGATCGTCAAGGTATACGATACCGGCGGCGCCCTGGAGACGGACCGGCATTACGAGTTGATTCTGCACATGCCCCAGACCGCTGAATTCATGCTAGGCGGGAGCGCCATCGATCCGGCGACTTTTGTCTTCCCCGCGGAAACGCCCCTCGGTTTCAGCACCGAGGTTACCAGCGCGGCCTGGCTCCTGGGTTACGATCCTTCTCCAGGTGGTGATTTCGAGTTGCGGAGTGAAACCCTTGCCCTGACGGATATCGATTTCCAGTTGAACAAGAACCAGCACCTGACGGTGAATTTTACCGCCACGTCTCCCACGGAGAACCCCGATGACGAGCACTCGGTGGTGTTGCTGATCGAGGGGTATCCGACGGAACTGGTCCTTCAGCAGGGGACCGGGGCGGCCACCAGCCAGACCATCGGCAAGGTCTATAATTTCCCCAATCCCATGAAGGAGAGCACCCGGTTCGTGTTTGAAAGCGGATTGGCCGCCAATACGGGAACCATCAGGGTCTTTTCGGTGGCCGGGCGCCCGGTGGCCAAAATTCCCTTCCTGTTTTCCGGGGGCGGATCCGGGGTCGTGGAATGGGACGGCCGGGACAATGCCGGGGATGAAATGGGCAACGGTACCTACCTCTACCGGGTGGAGATTGAATCGGGCAATGGCCTTGTGGTCAGCGATATGCAGCGGTTGGTGATGATGCGTTGACGGAACGCCGCTGCGATGGCAGGCTGGTCATCAGCCTGAAAGGGGTGGTATGAGACGGATCTCGGCCCGAAACCAACGAATTGTCCTGCCTGGACTTGTCCTGGCGGTAATTTGTCTGATGAGCGTTTTAATTGGTGGGTGCGCGGGTCCCAAGCGCACCCCGCCCGTGGAAACGGAACCGCTTCCGGACTTTGCGCCGGTGGTTGGTACCCCGACCCTGCTTGGGGTCGGCCTGCTGGAAAACGAAAAATCCCTCGAAATTTCAGTGAACGGACCGGCGCTGGTTCTGGATGGCCACGGCGGGAATCGTCTGGCGCGCCTCGACGGACCCGGCACGGTGGTCTGTACGCGGTCCGGCGGGCAGGTCACCTGGCGGGTCGGCAGCCAAAAGGGAACCACCGGAACCCTGGTCCTGCAGCCCGTGGATCCCGGTCACCGGGTGCTCCAGGGAAAATCCGCGTATAGGGGCGGGTTCCTGGTCATACCCACTCCGGGTGGTTCCGGATTGACCCTGGTGAACAACCTGGATCTGGAGTCGTACCTGCGGGGTGTGGTGCCCTGGGAAATCGGCCGTCACGGGCGCGACAAGTTCACCGCCCTGGAAGCCCAGGCCGTGGCCGCGCGGACTTATACCATTTCCCATCTCGGGACGCGGAAAAGTCGTGGATTCGATGTTTACGCCAGCGTTCAGGACCAGGTCTACAAGGGCTCCGCGGACGAGGATCCCCTATGTAATTCCGCTGTGGAAAGCACTGCGGGGCTGGTGCTGCGATTTGAAAACGAGGAGATCGAAGCCTACTACAGCGCGTGCTGCGGAGGCGTCTCCAGCAACATAGAAGAGGTTTGGGCGCGGGGGGGGCGGCCCTACCTGATCAGTCGGCCGGACAGTCCCGGCGAAGGGAAAGAAGCCTATTGCGCCACCAGCCGCCATTTCGACTGGCGGGAATCCTGGACCGCCGGACGCCTGGAAGAAATCATGCAGAAGACCTTGCCGGAATATGTGGACTACATAACCCAACCGGGACGTTCCGAATGGGCGGGCCCGGTGTTTTCTCCCCGTGACGGTTCCTCTTCGGCCAGCCGGCCGGGACGGCTGAGAAATCTGGAAATCCTGGACAGGACGACCAGCGGCCGGGTTGCCCGCCTCGCGGTGACCACCGATGCAGGTGTCTATCATGTCCGTGGGGACCGGGTGCGTTGGGTTCTGAAACCTTCAAGTGGGAACCCGTTCATCCTGCGCAGCGCCCTGTTCGAGGTGGAACTGGTCCGTGACGGGGAGCGCCTTGTCGAAGTGGCCACCCGCGGAAGGGGATACGGTCATGGAATCGGCCTGTGCCAGACAGGCGCCCTGGCCATGGCCGAACGGGGGAAAAGCGTGCGGGAAATCCTGTCCCATTACTACCCCGGGTCCACCCTTGACCGGGTGGGGCGATAATGAAGGACCTCGCCGGGCGGCTTGTGGTGGGGTTGGCGGATATCTGGCCTACGGATTTCGAGGCTGCCTGGCTGGCCCAAAATCATCCTGCGGGAGTTATTCTCTTTTCTCGTAATATAAGTAATTACAGCATGTTATGTGATCTTTGCGGGTTTTTGCACGAGCTGGTTCCCGGCCTGGAAATCATGGCCGACCATGAAGGCGGACCCGTATCCCAGTTGGCCGGCGCCCTGGGCCGACCACCATCCAACTGGTGTCTGGGTGTTCTGGATGATGTCGGTTTGACCGCGCGCGCGTATGAGGAGACCGGTCGCCGCATGCGGGCCGTCGGCATCGACCGGGTATTGGCCCCGGTGGCCGATGTCCTGACCGAAAGTCGCAATCCCGTCATCGGGTCCCGGTCTTTCGGTGCTGATCCGGCCCTGGTGGCCAGGCACACGGTGGCCGCGGTCACGGGGTTGCTTGGTGCGGACATGGCCGTATGTCTCAAACACTGGCCCGGGCATGGCGGCAGCAGCGGTGACAGCCATCTTGGGGAAACCGGGGTTTCTGATGGAGCTGTTCCGGCCCCTTTTGAAAGCGGGCTTACCGCCGGTGCGGGGGCGGTGATGGCAGGTCATTTGCTCGTCCAGGACATCGAAGCAGACGACCCCCCGGTTCTACCGGCCACCCTGGACCCCGGGTTCATTTCCGGATCGAAGACGATATTGGGGGCAGGACATGTCGAGAACCTCCTGTTTTACGCCGACGACATAACCATGGGCGCCCTGGGTCCCGCCATGAAGCGACTGGGCGTACCGGTTCCCGATGTCATGGAATCGGGATTGTACGATCCGGAGATTTTGCCGTTGGCCTGGTTTGAAAAATTGGCCGACGCCGGGTGCGACCGCTTTCTGGTCCGGGGGATTCCGCGATCGGCTTTCCCAGTGAAGGGCGCTCCGGACAGCTGGCAGACGGGGGCAGGGGAAATGCCGTCCCGGGAAAATTCCGTGGCACCGTCCTTCCCGGCAGGATCCTACGCCGAAGCCCGACAACGCCTGTGGGCGGTGGCGGGGATGGAATTTCCGGAACCGGGATCCGACCTGTTGTGGCTGGATTACTCGCGTGGAGATCGCTGGGCCGTGGCCGCGGGGCAAAAGGCCGGGTCCGGTGAGGCAGGAACATTGGAATCCATCGATGTCCGACTGGGAGGGATGTTTTTTTCGGTCACTCAGGGGGTGGACACGAATCCGCAGGGAAAGCCCTGGACGCGGATGGTGATTTCATCCCACCGGCCGCTGCCGAAAATGGGGGATCTGGCGGTGGATCGGGCATCCCGGGGAGTTTGCCTGGCCATGGGGCATCCCTCGCTCAAAACCGATCTGGAGGCCTGGTTGGGGTCGGGGTGGCGGGTCGGCGCGCTATATGATATCGCCCCGGAAGACCTGCCTGGCGAAGGAACAAAAATTTGACATGATCCCGGGCTGCCGCTATATTCCGGACTCTTTCGAAACTAGGCGGGGGCGTAGTTCAGTTTGGTTAGAACGCCGGCCTGTCAAGCCGGAGGTCGCGAGTTCAAGTCTCGTCGCTCCCGCCATTTTTCAACCGCGGCTTTGGTCGCGGTTTTTTTTGTTCCCCTTGTGACACCTTCCCGCCCCTGTGGAGGAGCCTCCCATGAAACCATTCGGATCAACCCTCAAAACGCAGCTTCTGGTGCTTCTGGCCTCCCTGGCCGTGGTGGTGGCGCTGTCCGGTTGCAACGATGAAAAGGAAGAGATTGTGAGTGACAACCAGACCGCCGTTTCCTCCGGCGGACCCTGTGCATGGGTTGGAGAGGGAGATCTGCCGGTGGTTCCGGACCTGGATGACCGGCTTGCCGGCTATGTCCTGACGGAGCTTTCCCCGGACCTGGATCATCTGGACGGAACGCAGACGCAGGTGCTGGAGAAACTCGTGGCGGCCAGCAAACTGATGAACGAAATATTCCATATCCAGGCCACCCCTTGCCGGGACGAACTCGCCGCCCGCATCGCGGAATTGCCCGCGGATCGACAGGACGGTGTCCGGCGCTATTTCCGGATCAATGTCGGCCCCTGGGACCGGCGTTTTCATCACGAACCCTTCTTTGGTACCTGGGACCATCCGAAAGGTGCGAACTATTATCCCGGTGATCTTACAGCCGAGGAGAATGCCTTCATCGCCGACAGCGCCAATGGGATGGACGGATTGTTCACCATGGTGCGCAGGGACGAAGGCGGCAAGCTGAAGGCCGTGCCCTACTCGGAATTTTTCGCCCCCCGACTGGAGCAGGCCGCCGCCCTGTTGAAGGAAGCCGCGGCCCTGACCGAAAATGCCAGCCTGAAGGCCTTCCTCGAGGCCCGGGCCGCGGCCTTCGGTACGGACGATTATTACGAATCCGACATGTTGTGGATGGATCTGGACAGCACGGTGGAAATCACCATTGGGCCCTACGAGACCTATGAGGACGGGCTGTTCGGGTACAAGGCCGCCTTCGAATCCTTCGTGACCGTTACCGATCCGGCCGAAAGCGCCCGGTTGGGCAAGTTCAAGGACGAATTGCCCTGGCTGGAATCCCAGCTGCCCATTCCCGACGACCTGAAGAACATGAACCGGGGTTCGGAATCGCCCATCCGGGTCGTCGACGAGGTCTACTCCGCCGGGGATACGCGCGCGGGCGTCCAGACTATCGCCTTCAACCTTCCCAACGACGAACGGGTGCGGGAGGCCAAGGGAAGCAAGAAAGTTCTCCTGCGCAACGTCATGAAGGCCAAATTCGACCAGATCCTGGTGCCGATCGCCGAGAAACTGGTGGCCGAGGACCAGTTGGGCGACCTGACGGCCGAGTCCTTTTTCCTGCATACCCTGTGGCATGAAATGAGCCATGGGCTGGGACCGGGCAAGATCACCGTCGACGGCCGCGAGACCGAGGTTCGCCTGGAACTGAAGGAGACCTACTCCACTCTGGAGGAGGCCAAGGCCGACGCCATGGGTGAGTGGGATATCTTCGTGCTGACCCGCGCGGGCCGGGGATATTTTTCCGATTCCATTTTCAGGGAGCAGTCGGCCACCTATCTGGCGGGCCTTTTCCGCTCGGTCCGTTTCGGGATCGGGGAGGCCCATGGCCAGGCCAACGCGATCCAGTACAATTACCTGATGGATAAGAAGGCGATCTCGGTGGACGAAAACACCGGTCGCTTTTCGATCGACATCGTGGTTTTCGAAAAAGCCATCACGGACCTGGTGGCGGAAATCTGTTTGATCCAGGCGGCCGGAGATTATGAGGCCTCGGTGAAGTTCATCGAACAGTATGGAGGAATGGTTCCGTCGCTGGCGACGGCCCTGGAAAAGCTGTCGGAAATTCCGGTTGATGTCGAGCCGGTGTTTTCCCGCTACGAATAATAACCGGCGGACCAGGATGGAAATGGAGGGCGGGACCCATTGGTCCCGCCCTTGATTTTGTCTATTCGGGGAAAACCCTGGACAGCATCGCGTGCAGTTTGGTGAACAGCTCCGGATCCAACGGAGGCACGGTCTCGAAAAGTTCGCTGCCTGCTTTTCCGGGGTGGGGAACCGGGTCGGAATTCAGCAGGGCGGCTTCCTGGTAGGCGGCCAGAAAACCGGGGACCGACCGGCTGGCGTCACGCAGGCGATCCTCTCCCAGACGGTGGAAAATCACCGACGACATTCCGTAACCCGTTTGGCTGTAAGCGTTCATCCCTGCCAGGTGTCCAGCGAAAAGCACTCCCTTTTTGGCCATTTCAGCCTCGTCGTCAAGCATGGGGCCCAACTGACGGTTCATCATTTCGAGGGCCTCCTGGGCCTTCATGAAGAAGTTTTCCGGGATGAGGTTGACCTTGTGCAGGGCCGGGTGGGCGGTGTCGAATTCCAGGATGGCGGCTTTGTCGATCCATCCGGTTACGCCTTCGTTGGCCAGCACCCGGAAAGAATGGGCCACCGAAAGTTCACCTTCCAGCTCCATGGGGTCGGTGCCCGGTATGGTCTGGAACCGCCGGAAAACAAGTGAGGCGACATTGCGGATGACCTGGTCCGCCGAGCCGGCGCCCAGAACGCCGGTGTCCACGAAAAGGTCGCCATCCTTGATCCGGATTTCCGGTTTGGTGGGTAAAAAGTAGATGGTAAAATCCGCAGGAATATTTTCCGGTTCGCACCAATAGCGGATCAATTTGTCCATCTCGCATTTGCGGGGGCCGGTCATTTCATCCAGACGGGCGTCGATGCGCTCCCGGTTTTCCAGGCAGTAGTTGCTGTTGTGAAGATAGTCCGAGCGGTCGGGGGTTCGTTTCTGTTGCCCTTCGCGGCCCAGTTTTTCCCAGAAAACACCCTCGAGCCAATTGCTGATGCGTTGGGCGGTGGGGGCATCCTTTTCCAGGCTGCGGCGCCAAAGGGTTACGCTCGGGAGTTCAGCATAGGCGTAAAAATCATCAAGGGGAACATCCTGGCCCGCGGCGACCCGGTCGGCGATGGCCTTGAAGGCCGTCCACCCCGAGGTGTCGGTAGTCAGTCGGCAATCAACGCTTTCCGTTTGAAGGGACGGTTTTTGCTTTACGGCGGGCTCCTTGTCCGGCGCGCAGGCGACGACGGTCAGGGACAGAAAAACCAGGGCGATCCCGGGGATCACGAAGGAACGAAGGCGGGGCACATTGTGGCGGCCCCCGTCATGGGTTATCATTCGCAATTCAGCGACACTCCTGTGGAAACAAAGCCTTGGGGACACCAGGGGCCCCGATCGGATAAACGACATGCTTCTGATCAACGAAATATACCCCGCAATCTGCGGGGAGTCACGTTTCATCGGGCGGACCTGCACCCTGGTGCGGTTGACGGGATGTCACATCCGCTGCACCTGGTGCGACTCGGAGCACTCATTTTCCGGGGGCCGGACCATGAGCATACACCAGGTCCTGGAATCAGTTCAAGGTTACGGGTTCCCCACCGTCCTGGTGACGGGAGGCGAACCCCTGCTGCAGGGTGAGGTCGTGGACCTGTTGGCGGCCCTTTTGGCCGATGGCCGCACGGTCCTCCTGGAAACCAGCGGCGCCCTCGGACATGATAAACTCGTGCCTCTTGATCAGGTTCCCAAGGGTGTGCGCCGCATCGTGGATATCAAAGCCCCCGGAAGCGGTATTCCGGGCGAAGTTATTGACTGGAAGGGAATTGCCTGTCTGGGAGCGGGCGATGAAATCAAGATCGTCTGCAGGGACCGGGGTGATTACGAGTGGGGCCGGGACCTGGTGCGGGAGGGAGACCGGATTCCCTCCGCGACGGTGGTCACCTTTTCGCCGGTCCAGGGAGAGTTGCTTCCCGCCGACCTGGCCGAATGGATTCTGGCCGACGGGCTGGATGTCTTTTTCCTGATTCAACTGCACCGGGCGGTCTGGCCCGACATCGAGAGGGGGGTCTGATTTGGCTGCCGCGGAAAAAACGCGAACCGAAAAGGGTGCTCCCCAAAAACGGGCCGTGGTTCTGGCAAGCGGCGGTCTGGATTCCGCCGTGTGTCTGGCCGAGGCCGTGCTGGAGTTCGACATCGCCCTGCTGCATATCAATTACGGTCAGCGAACCGAGGCCCGGGAGCTCCGGGCTTTTCACGAGTTGGGAGACCATTACGGGATCACCCGGCGGTTGGTGGCGGATATTTCCTACCTCAAGGAAATCGGGGGATCATCCCTGGTGGACGAGACCATGGAGATGGAAACGGGTTTGCCCACGGGGGATGGGGAGGTACCTTCGACCTATGTTCCCTTCCGCAACGCGCACATCCTTTGCGTGGGGGTTTCATGGGCCGAGGTCATCGGAGCCGAGGCGCTGTTCATCGGCGCGGTGGAGGAGGACGGCAGCGGCTATCCCGATTGTCGTGAAGAATTCTACCGTCTGTTCGGAGCGGCGGTGACGGCTGGGACCAAACCCGAAACGAAGATCGCCATCCGGACTCCGCTGATCGAACTGGACAAGGCAGCCATTGTCCGCCGGGGCGTCGACCTGCAGGTCCCCCTGGGGTTGACCTGGTCCTGCTACACGGATTCCACCAAGGCCTGCGGCGTGTGCGAGAGTTGCCGGCTGCGTCTGCGCGGGTTTTCGGCCGCAGGGGTAAAGGACCCTATCCCTTACCGTCAGAAGTAGTGAATTTTGAAAAATCATAGTCCTGATAGGCGTTGCAGCGGCTGCACAGATTGAGAAGATCGCGCCGCCCGTCGTCCAGGGCCGCCCGCATGCATTCCGCCGCGTAGCTTTCCCAGATTTCCTCCACCGACTGCCCATTGACGTTGCCGACCACCGCCCGTTCATGCACGTCCCAGCAGCAGATCGTGGCGTTGCCGTTGGTGTAGAAGAACATTTCGTCCAGAACCTTCAAACAGGGTTTGAGGACCACGTCTTCCCGCTTCTGGCCGGTCCAGGGCCACTGGTACATGTGGGTGATCAGGACTTCACTGCAACGGGGGCCCCAGAAGTCCTTGTAGGCGTCGACTTCGTGCTTGTTTTCAGGAACTTCGATCATGCGCAGTTCGGTAAAGACCTTGTCCCGGTACCCGCCTTCGTCCCACAGCTCGAGGAAGCGTTGTGTCCGTTCCATCACCTTGGTGTAGTCGATGCCGATGCGGGAAGGCTCGTAGGTTTCGCGGCTCATTCCATCGATTGAAAAACGCATGATGTCCACACCGGCTTCCAGCAGGTCCACCGACAGTTTTTCGGTCATCAGTTCGCCGTTGGTGTTGAATTCCACCCGGGCCGTGGGATCGTTGTCCTTGATGTAGCGCACGATCTCGGGCATACGGTTGTCGACGAACGGTTCGTTGGTCAAGAACGGCCGGTAGGTGATGCCCCAGCCGCGGGTATCGTCGACGATCTTCTGCCAGGTCTCGGTGGGCATGCGCGCGGGATCCCGCACGATCTCGTTCTGGGGGCAGAAGGGACACTTGGCGTTGCACTTGGTCACGGTCTCCATCTGGATGTATTTGGGCTTCGCCGCGTAGGGCATTCGCCAGCGCGCGCCCTGGTTCCCCTGGGGATGGCTGCTCGAGGAGTTCGTCTTGTCCGCCTGATTCGGTCTCATCCATGTCCTCCGGTCATCGGTTCTTCAAGGATTTTCAAAGATAGGGCTCGATCATGGCCAGGCTGCGCTCGGTGGCTCCCCTCTGGTCCAGAACCACCTGGCGGGCGGTTTCGCCCAGGGATTTCAGCCGTTCATTGTCCCGCAACAATCCATCGGCGACCTTAAAGGCTTCCCGGGAGTTCTCAAGGACAAATCCCGCGCCGCGCCGGACCAGCAGTCCGGCCTCTTCCGCATTATGAATCACCGGGCCGAACAGGACGGGCATACTGGCGACCGCAGGTTCCATGGTGTTGTGCACCCCGGTGGTAAAGCTGCCGCCGACGTAGGTAAGATGGCCCGCCCGGTAGATCTCCGCCAGCACTCCGATCGAATCGGTGAGAATGACACGTGCCGGATCGTCACGGCCGCGAGGGTCAGCCATGAGGCCGGACAGGCGCCGGTGTGGGATTTTTCGGCGGTCCAGGGTGCTTTCCAGGGAGCCCAACCGGTCGGCGGAGGGTTCGTGCGGAGTCAGGACGACACGCAGGTCCGGGTGTGCGGCCAGCAGCTCTCCCAGGACGGGGAGCCACAGTTTTTCGTCAGGTGGCCAGGTGCTGCCCAGGATAAAAAGGCGGCCGCCCAATCCGCGCAACCGGCCTGCCGTTTCGCCCGCCCGGGCGGCTTCGTAGCGGAGGATGACCTGCTCGACGCGGGTGTCCCCGGTAACCGAAACCGGGGTGGTGACCCCAAGATCCTCGATAAATCGCAGGCGGTCCTCAGGTGTGCAGACGCCCAGGTGCGCAAACCTGTTGAAGACATCGCGGAAAAGGGGTTTGGCCAACGGGCGGAGCCGCGCGCTCCTGGGCTGCAGGGAACCGGCGGCCAGAACCACGGGCACACCCCGGTCCGCGGCGGCGGCGACCTGGTTGGGCCAGCAGTCGAACTTCACGAACACCAGCAACCGGGGCTGCCACAGGTCCATCAAGCGCGCCATATCTTTGGGATGATCCAGGGGCAGGTAGTCGTGAAGATCGGCGCAGGGGCGTCCCTTGGCGTATTCGAACCCGGAAGGCGAGTAGTGGGTCACTGCGATGCGCGGGGGATCGGGCCGTTCCTTCAGGGCGGCGATGATGGGCCGGGCCTGTTCGTATTCACCCACGGATGTGGCATGGAACCAGACTCCGCCTTTCACCAGATCGGCGTTTGCGGCGAGGCGGTCCATCAGGCCCCGCCGGCCGGCGATACCTTCGGCCAGTTTTGGCGACAGGGGCCCGGCCAACCGGGTGGCGGCGCAAAGGGCGGGACTGAGCCCGCGATAGAGACGCAACAGAACCCCGGATTTTTGGGTCTCGCGCTTCGAAGCACCAGGGGACATCAATTTTCCTCCATGGCGTTCAGAACGGAATAGGCTTCATCCGGGCTGATGTCCCGGAGACAGGCAAGGTCATTCCGGTGGCAGGGGCGTTTGCCGTTGCGCGAACAGGGACGGCAATCGAGAGGCTTTTCCAGCACCCGACTTCCGGTCAACACCGGGAAGTATCCGAATTCCCGCACCGTGGGGCCGAAAAACGCCAGGACCGGGGTCCCGGCCGCTTCGGCGATGTGAAGCAGTCCGCTGTCGTTCGTGACAAGAAGGCTGCATTCGGACAGCAGGGTGGCTACTTCGGGGAGAGCGCGGTCCCGGATGATCCGGATCCGCGAATTGTCTTTGGCTGCCTGGTCCAGGGGGCCATCGGTGAACCATTGCTCCTCGCGGGGCCCCACGAATATCCGCACGGTGCCGGGATGATCCCCAAGGTACATTTGCACCAGGGCCAGGAAGTTGTTTTCGGGCCAGCGTTTGGTGTCCCACTGGGCGCCCGGCGCGAGGCCCAGGATTTCGCCACCGACATTTCCGGGCGGGGCGGAAGCTAATGACGCCAATGGTGGAAGAAATGCAATTTCCCCGTCCCGTGGGGAGGCCAGGTCCACAGTCAGCTCCTCGAACCGGTCGTGCATCGTTCGTTTGAGGCTGTCTTGCAGGTGCCCGGTGCGCATGAAGGCCAGTCGCGCGGCGGTGTCTTTGGCCAACCGCCTGTCCGGCCGGCGCCCCATCATTCCGAGCAGGAGGTGGCCGCGCAGGATGTTGTGGGCGTCGATGACCATGTCCCAGGGGATTTTGCGCAACTCGGCGGCCAGTTTCACAACGGCACCGGGCCCGGAGCCCGGCAGGCAGATTACCCTGTGGATGCCGCGGATATTTTCCATCAGGGGAGCAAAGGCGGGTTTGGTCACCAGGGTCACGCGGATTGTCCCGTCGCCGGACCGGTCATGAAGCCGGGCCAGGGCCCAGCCCAAAAGACACAGGTCGCCCAGGGAGCCGAACCGAACCACCAGAATATCGCCTGGCGCTTCGGGTCTGGTTTGGGAAGCAACGGTGGACATAACACCTTCCGGATCGGTTTCGGTGACGGAGTTCCGCCAAATATCCCCCAAAAGGGGTTCGGGTAAAAGATTTTCCTGCGGGTTCACGGGACCGGACCCGGGGATGGCCTTGCCGGTCGGGAAGATAAAAGGTAACATCGACGCATCGATCGGCCCCACCTCTGAGGGGTCTGACAGGATCACCCCGGCGTGGAGACCCTATTTTTGGACCTTCTCCTACTTCTCATTCTCCTGGGATTGTCCGCCGCGTTTTCCGGTTCGGAAACGGCATTTTTTTCCCTGGACCCGGCGGAACTCGCCCGGATGGAAAAGGAAAGTTCCCGCGCCGGAAAGCGGGTTCTGTCCCTGCTTCGTCGTACCCATGAGCTCCTTTCGGCCATTCTGATAGGCAATCTCCTGATAAATACCGCCGCCGGCGTGGTGGCAACCAGCCTGTGCCTGAAATGGTTCGGGCCCCGGGGGATCCTGGTCGCGGTTCCGGTCACTACCCTGGCTTTGCTCCTGTTGGGTGAAATCACTCCCAAAATGCTTGCCCTGCGCTTCCGGCAAAAAACCGCGATGCTGGCCCAGGGACCGCTGGGGATCTGGTTGGTTGTGACCCGTCCGGCCTTGCTGGTCATCGGGGCCCTGGTGCGGCTCATGCTCCGCCTTCTGCCTTTCGACCGCACAGGATCCCGAAAGTTGACCACTGCCGAACTGAGATCCGCCTGCGATCTGGCGGTCGAAGATGGGACCCTGACCGAAACCGAGGGCCGGTCCCTGGCGCGGCTTCTCCAGTTGGAGGACCTGGAAGTTTCCCACATCATGACGCCCAGGACTTCGGTGATTGCCCTGCGGCGGGACATGTCCCTGCGCCAGGTACTGGCTGTTTCCCGCCGCGCGGGTTTCAACCGCTACCCGGTTCTGGAAACCGGCGGCGGCCGTCCGGTGGGTCTCTTTCACCTGAAGGATCTCCTGGCCACGTCGCCGGTACCGGCCCAGCCCCTCCTGGATAATCTGCGGGAGATTTTGTTTATCCCCGAAAGCAAGGACGTGGCCGCCCTGTTGACCGACATGCGGGAGGGCCGGACCCACCTGGCTGCGGTGGTGGACGAACACGGCGATTTCACCGGCATCGTGACCTTGGCCGACTGCCTCCAGGCCCTCATGGGGTCGGTTGCGGATGTTCAGGACCATTCCCAGGAAATGATTCCCCTGGGTGACGGCCGCTGGATCATCAGCGGCCGGACGGATTTGCGGGAGTTGGAGGAGAGCTGCGGAATCACCCTGCCGACCAGCCGGGATTATGTGACCGTGGCGGGTTTTCTGATGACGCGCCTGGGGCGGGTCCTGCAGGCGGGGGACAAGGTGACCCTGCCGGCGGCCCGGCTTTCGGTGCTGGAAATGACCGGCCATCGGGTGGACCGCATTCAGGTGACCCTTCTGGACGATGAACGGGTCGCGGCGAATCTGCGGGGTGGGCGATGAACCTGAACGGCGATGGCCTGGGACTCCTGTGGATGATTGGCCTGGGGGCATTCAGTCTCCTGATGAGCGCATTTTTTTCGGGATGTGAAACCGGTTACATGAGTGTCAGCCGCGTGCGGCTTCGCAATCGTCCCTCCTCCGACAGCGCCGCTGTTCGTCGGCTGCGGTCCCAGTTGCGCAGGATCGAGGATCCCATCCTTACCTGTCTGATCGGCACCAGTCTTTTCAATGTCTTTTTTACTGCCCTGGTCACCGTGGAGTTGTCTTCGCGGTTCGGGGCCCGGGGGGAATGGCTTGCCCTGGGTGTGGTATCGGTCCTGGTGATCGTCCTGGGTGAAATCCTTCCCAAGGTGCTGTATAGGGAATTCCCGGAGCAGTTGACCCTGGCCTCGGCGCCCGCCATTTCAGGGGCCATGGGTTTGCTGTTGCCTGTCCGTTGGGCGCTCAGAGGGTATACGACCCTGTGGGCCCGGCTGCTTCCGGCAAAGGATTCAGGCAGGGGAAACCTGAACCGGCGGAGTTTGGCCGCGTTGCTGTTGACCAACGCGGTTCCCAACGAAAACGACCAGCGGTTTGCCGAAGCCATGGACCGTTTCCTTGAACTGGAAGGGCACCCTCTTTCGAACAGTATGCGGCCCCTCGACAGCCTGGTAACCGTCGGTCCGGAGGTCACCGTGGCGGAGTGTCTGGCGGTGGCCACCGGTTCGGGTTTCAGCCGCCTGCCCGTCACGCGGGAGGATGGACGGGACCTGCAGGGATACGTTCTGGTGCGCGATCTCCTGTTCCTTTCCCTCGAGGATCATGGCCGAATCCTGCCGCGAAAATTCATCCGCACCTTTTTGCTGGTGGACGAACGCATGTCACCGTATGAACTTTTCGAGGAATTGAGGAGCCAGGGCCGGCAGCTTGCCGTGGTCACCGACGGGATCGGGAACCCAATGGGGATGATTACCCTTGAAGATCTGATTGAAACCGTCATCGGTTCGATTCAGGATGAGTTCGACCCGCCCGCGGGTCCGGATGAAAAGACAGCCCTACAAGAGTGAAGTCACGGAAGGAATGACCATGGGTATGAACGGCATGAGCAAACACGACCACATCCTGGCAGGGCTGGTATTCAGCCTGCAGGCCGCGACCATGCAGCAGTTGGGCAAGATTCAGAACCCCATGACGGGGGAAATCGAAAAGGATCTTGATCAGGCCAGGGGTTCCATCGACATCCTGGAAATGCTCAAGGCCAAATGCCGGACCGATACGCCCGAGGAATTGCTGCGCATGATCGACAGCGCCGTGATGGACCTGCAGTTGAACTACATGGATGAAGTTAAAAAATCGGCTCCGGCCGAAAAAGAGGAAGATGCCTCCGAGGACGAAGCAGGGGACGAGGCGGACGGTTGAGATTTCCCCCCCTGGCAGTGATGATCCTGTTTTTCGCCTTTCAGGCGGCGGCCCAACCCGGTGGCACAGCTCCCGGACCGGATGATCCGGTGGGCGTCATCCCCTCCAACCATCAGGATTCCGTCCGGTTGACGCATCTGTCCTCGGCGGTCATGCCCGCGGACGGACTGTGGAGCGTGGGTGTGGGCGGGCGGACTTACAGCACCGTCTATCTGATCGACGGGTTTCTGCATCGTGTTGACCAGAAGGACGTTTTCCTTCAAACGGAAATTGCCCTGTTCCCCTGGTTGAACGTGTGGGGGGAAGTGCCCTGGCGGATGTGGTCCCAGGGCGCCGGCTTCATTCCCGAGACCGGTTCAGGCCTTGGTGACGGCCGGTGGCAATTAAGCCTGGGGCGTTCCCTCAAAGGCGACTTGCTGCATATCGCGTTGACCGGCGGGGGCAACATCCCGGTGGGTGACCAGGGACTGGGACTTACCGAGGGAGTGTTCTCTCCACGGGCCGGCGCGGCCATGACCTTCCGGTTCTGGACCGATAACCAGGTTCCGGAAATGCGTTTGCACCTGAACGGGTGGTACCGGTGGAACAAGGCCGAAGAAGACGGGTACGGCATGGGCACGGGGGGATTCCAGCCTTGGCCTCCGCGCTACCAGTCGGCCGAGGTGGCGGGCGGGACCGATCGCAACGACGCGTTGACCCTGGGCGGCGCCGTGGAATTCCGGAAGGGGACGACGAGTCTCTGGCTGGAATACAGCCAGGAGAGATTCCAGGACAACGGCACCGTTTCCCATGGGGAACATTTGAGACTTCTGGGGGCCGGTCTGCGCTGGGGAGTGGTTGAGGGATGGGCCCTTCACGGCAACTATCAGGTCAGTCTGGCCAACGACGACGAGGCGACGGACTGGTGGCCCGCTTATCCCGATTGGCTGATGAGTGTGGCCGGATCAAGGCAGTTCTCCTTCGGTGGCGGAGATCGCGATGGTGATGGAATCGTCGACCGCAAGGATCAATGTCCCGATGTCCCCGAGGACCTGGACGGCTGGCGAGATTCGGATGGTTGCCCGGAATACGACAATGACATGGATGGGATCCCGGATGTGCGGGACGGCGCCCCCGACGAACCCGAGGACTTCGACGGTTTCCAGGATGAAGACGGAATCCCCGACCGCGACAATGACGGGGACGGCATCCTGGATCGGAAAGACCTGTGCCCCGACGACCCCGAGGATTTCGACGGCCACAACGATGACGACGGCTGTCCCGACGACTTCAAGGATTCCGACGGCGACGGCGTCGAAGACGGCCTCGACAATTGTCCTGACCAGTCCGAAGACATGGATGGTTTCGAGGACGAGGACGGTTGCCCCGAGTTGGACAACGATCTCGACGGTATTCCGGACTCTGAAGATGAGTGTCCCGATGATCCGGAGGATTATGACGGGGATGCGGATAATGACGGGTGTCCTGAATGATGGTTCGGTAGATCTGTCTGGCCCTGCCCCTCGTCTGTCGAAAGAATTGGGAAGGTCCTCGGGCTGGAAGATCTCTACCTATGGGAAGAACGGAACGGGCCCTGCGGAGTATCCCAATTCTTCCGACAGACGAGGGGCAGGGCCGGATACACCTACCGGACTATCAATCAGGACAACCGCTTCTTCGCATTCTGCCATGAAGCCTCCAGGGAATCTATACCCGCATCCTTCATTTTGACATTCCGAGATTTGAAGTCTTCCTCCACCAGATGGAAACGGTCTCGGAAGCGGTTGTTGGCCTTGCGGAGGGCCATGTCGGGTTGGATTTTGTGCCATCTTGCCAGGTTGACGATCGAGAAGAGGAGGTCGCCCAGTTCGTGTTCTATGGCCGCGGCATCGCCTTCGGCGATGGCTTCCTCGAACTCGCCTAATTCCTCATCCAGTTTGGCGCGGACGCCGGAGATGTCAGGCCAGTCGAAACCGTGGTCAGCGGCGTTGTCCTGGTAGCCGTAGGCCTGGTGCAGAGGAGCCGTGGAGGCCGGCATATCCTTCAGGACGGATTCCTGGTCGGGATCAATGCCCTTGGCCCTTTTCTCTTCCCTTTTGATCGCGTTCCACTGTTCCTGGCTCTCTTGGGTATTGGCGGCTTTGGTGTCGCCGAAAACGTGGGGGTGGCGGCGAATGAGTTTTTCGTTGCCCTGCCGGGCAATGTCATTCATGTCCACTGGTTCGGTTTCTGCGAGGATTTCGGTGCAAAAACAGGTCATGAACAACAGATCGGCCAATTCTTCCCGCGCCCCGGGCACATCCCCTGCCAGGGTGGCCTCGACCAGTTCGCCGGCCTCGTCCATCAAATACCGGGCGGCGTTATGGAGGGTCTGTTTCTGATCCCAGGGGCACCCGCCGGGTGCACGCAGGGTGTGGATGGTGGCAAGAAGTTCTTCAAAGTGGCGGGGCATGGAAATCCTTTCCGTGCAATCCTGAACCGTTGACTGGAGTCAGCCCAAACTAATTCACATTGTCGGCGGGGCAAACCTCTGTTATTGTCTTCGACTGCCAAATCGATCAAGAGAACGGGTTGAAGGGTTGTGTCCGCGACCCGTAACTACCGCCGGATGGAGCCGAAAGAATTGACAGAGTGGATCCGCATTAAAGGCGCGCGTCAGCATAATCTGCGCAACGTCGACGTTGATTTTCCCCGCGGGGTGATGACCTCGGTGTCGGGAGTCTCAGGATCAGGGAAATCCTCCCTGGTTTTCGACACCCTGTATGCCGAGGGTCAGCGCTGTTATGTGGAATCCCTGTCCACCTACGCCCGCCAGTTTTTGGCCAAGCTTCCCAAACCCGATGTCGACTGGATCGACGGGGTCAGTCCCGCCATTGCCATCGAGCAGCGCAACGCCGTCACCAGCGGCCGCAGCACCGTTGGTACCGTCACGGAGATCAATGACTATCTGCGGGTCCTGTGGGCCCGTGCCGGCAAGGTGATCTGTCCCGGTTGCGAAACCCCGGTGGACAGGGATACGCCCGAATCGGTGTGGCGCGCCATACGCAGGATCCACCCCGTGGGCACCTTGTTGCTGATCTGTTATCCGTTGCCGTTCTCCGAGGCGGGCTCCGCCGCCGGTTGGTGGGAACCCCTGTTGGCCCAGGGTTTCCAGAGGGCGGTCGTGGGTGGAGTGGTCGTGAAACTGGACGATCCGGAGGTGGAGAAAATTCCATTGCCGGATTCGGGCGAGTCCGTGGACGTGGTGGTGGACCGCCTCAAACTGGGCCCCAAGATTCGTTCACGATTTATCGAAGCGGTCGAACTGGCTTTCGGCCAGTCCGGCGGGCTGGCCTGCCTGCGGGTCCGGGACAGCGAGGCGCGGGACGAATTTTCCTGGAATCTGCGCTGCAACGGCTGCAACCGGGTTTTTCCCGAGCCCACGCCCCGCCTGTTTTCCTTCAATTCCCCTGAAGGCGCCTGCCAGGCCTGCAACGGTTTCGGCAACCGTCTGGAATTCGACGAGGAAAAAATCATTCCCGATTCGGGACTGCCTGTTCGGGACGGCGTGGTCAAGCCCTGGAGCACGGAAAGTTTTTCCCGGGAGTTCACCGGTCTGCTGCGTTTCTGCGCCCGGAAGAAAATTCCCTCGGACAAACCCTTTCACCACCTGACCCGCAAGCAGCAGCTGTTGATTCTCGAGGGGGGGGACAAGACCTATCCCGGGATCATCCCCTTCCTGGAAAAAATGCGCAGGGAAATGAAGAAGGGGCACCATCGGTTTTTCACCCGGCGTTACATGGGAGACACGTTGTGTCGCTCCTGTGGCGGCAGCCGGCTGCGTCCGGAGGCCCTGGCGGTGAAACTGCAGGGGATGGATCTGGGAATGGTGGGAGGGCTTTCGGTGGAAGACTCCCTGGCCAGGATCGAGAAAATCCGACTTTCAAAGACCGCCCTGGCGGTGGCCGGCGAGGTTCGTGAAGAGGTCCTCCACCGCCTGCGTTTCCTGAATCGCGTGGGACTGGGATATCTGACCCTGGACAGGTTGACCCGGACCCTTTCCGGGGGCGAAGCTCAGCGGATCCATCTGGCCAATGCCCTGGGGGCTAGGCTGGTTGATACCCTGTACGTCCTGGACGAACCCACCTGCGGGCTGCATGCCGGCGATGTGGACCGGCTTATCGAAACCCTCGACGACCTGGTTGCGGGCGGCAATACCGTAGTGGTGGTCGAACACGATCTGGCGGTCCTGAAAGCCGCGGAACACTTTGTGGAACTGGGGCCGGCAGCCGGAACCAACGGCGGGGAGGTGGTATTCCAGGGTCCCTTGAAGGAATTGCTGGATGGGGCCGATACCCTGACCGCCCGTCACCTGCGGGGCGAAGTTCCCCAACGGAAGGCCGGACAGCGGCGGGGCAAGGCCGAGCGTTGGCTGACGGTCAAGGGGGCACGGCTGCACAATCTCCGGGAAATCGACGTCAAGATTCCCCTGCGGCGGTTTGTCGCCCTGACGGGGTTATCCGGCTCGGGAAAAAGCAGCCTGATGAACGGCTGCCTTTACGACGGCTTGACCGCCCGCGTCGCCGGGGGACAGGGTCGGGCCTATCCCTTCACGTCGCTCCACGGAAGCCATGGCGTGGGCAAGGTCGTCAGGGTGGACCAGTCTCCCATCGGCAAGACAAGTCGGTCCAATCCCGCCACCTATCTTCAGGTCCTGTCCCCGATCCGCGATCTTTTTGCGGGGGTCAAGGAGTCCCTGGCCAGGGGGTACGCGCCGGGACGCTTCAGCTTCAACACCGCCGGAGGCCGCTGTTCGAACTGCCAGGGTATGGGCTACCACCGGGTGGAAATGCAGTTCATGGCGGACATCACCGTGCCCTGCGAGGATTGCCGCGGCAGCCGTTTCAGCCCCAGCACCCTGGAGATTCGCTACAAGGGAAAGAACATCGCCCAGGCCCTGGAAATGACCGTGGATGACGCGCTGAAATTTTTCGGGGACGTGGCGGCCGTCAGCCAGCGCCTGTGGCTGCTGAAAAAGGTGGGGCTGGGTTATCTGACCCTGGGCCAGCCCGCTCCGACCCTTTCGGGTGGGGAAAGTCAGCGCCTCAAGGTGGCCCGCGAACTGGCGATGCCTTCCGGGAAACACAATCTGTATCTCCTGGACGAACCCACCACCGGGCTCCACGCCGAAGACGTCCGGGCCCTCGTAAAAGTTCTTCACGAATTGGTGGACCGTGACCATTCCGTTCTGGTGATCGAACACAATCTGGATCTCATCTGCCAAGCCGATTGGGTCCTTGACCTCGGGCCCGGGGGCGGACGCCACGGAGGAGCCGTGGTGGCCCAGGGCACTCCCGAAGAAGTCGCCAAGGTCGCATCTTCACTCACCGGGGCCTTTCTGGCCCGGAAACTGGCCGGCGAGACCTGATTCCCAGGGTCCGTCATCCCTTGCAACATCCTTGGCATATCCCTTGCAAATCCCCTGCAAACCGGATTCATGATCCCGGGCCGGATTTGACTGACTTTTGATAAGTTCGTTGAAAACAGGGCTTTACGGATTTCATCCTGGAATTTGGGGATATCTCGAGGGGAAAATTTTGCCAGCCGCTGTCAAAACCATTGATCAGAAGGCATCCGGTAAGGGAAATCCGGGGTTGCCGGAATCGGTCCGGTCCCTGACCCATGATCTGCGCACCCCCCTGACCTCGGTAAAATCCAGCCTGAACCTCATTTTGACCGGCGAGGCGGGGGAGGTGACCCCTGACCAGCGGCATTTTCTGGGTTTGGCCATGCGGAACATCGACCGTCTGGACAGGATGATCCAGGGGATGCTGACGGCCGCGCGATCCCGGGATGAGGCCCGAACGGTCATATGCAGGGAAGTGGATCTGGGGCCTGTCCTGAAAGACGCGACCGAACTCCACCGCGTGACGGCGGCGGGTCGCGGCCTGGAAATCGATGAGTCGGGCCTGCCGGAAAGTTTTCTTGCCCAGGTGGATCCCGATCTGGTGATCCGCATGCTGGACAACGTTCTGGGCAATGCCCTGAAATACACCGGCAGCGGCGGGCTGGTTCGGGTCTGGCTGGAAACCGGTTGCGCGCGCCCGAGGAGTCTGGCGGGAAGGTTGGCAAGGCACTGTGGGCTGTCGCTGGCCACCTTCAACCTTATCGTCGAGGACAATGGCCCGGGGCTGAGCGCCTCTGTCCAAAGCCGGATCTTCGAACCCTTCAACAGCGGCGCGGCCAACGCCTCTGCCGGCATCCGCGGATCGGGGCTGGGCCTTTCCATTACCCGCAGGCTTGCCGAGTCCCACGGCGGTACGGTTCGCCTGATCAGCCTGCCGGGCCGGGGAACCACGGTCTGGATCAAACTGCCCCGGGATGTCGCCTCGGGCCATTTTCAAAGATCAGTGGATCAACTGGAAGCGGATTGGGCCTGCCGCACGGAGAACGATGTCCAGCCGCTGCTGGGGGTTCTCGATCTGCGCCAGGGCACCGATGGCGGGCCGTTGGGCGGTTCGCTGGCGGAAGATTTTTTCACCTGTGAACGGGCCGGTGGTCATCGGGGCTGGGAAACGGCTCCGGGAATCTGGATTACGACGGTGATGGATCCGGTCAACTGGAGCCGCCGCTGGACTCTTTACGCCGCCCGCAAGGGCAGGGGCCTGGAGGCCAGTCGGTGGGAATACCTGACCTTTGACAATCCGGAAGAACGGACCGTTACGAGGCGTTTTGGGGAGCAACGGGAAACAATGGTCAACCCGGCTGATGTCAGGCCGATGATTAGGTTGAACAATGATCAATCGGGCCACAACCGATAATTCGGAGGATGGATGATGGAGCGCGCTTTACGGATTCTCATCGTGGATGATGAACCGGATATCCTGGAAACCCTTGAGTACAGCCTGTCCCGCAAGGGTTACGAAGTGGCCACCGCCCTGGACGGCCTGGAGGGGCTCGACAAGGCCAAGCGTTTTCCCCCGGATTTCATGATCCTGGACGTCATGCTTCCCGGCTGCAACGGTTACGAAGTCAGCCGCATGCTCAAGGAATGGATGGAAAACGATCCGGAGGCCAAACCTTTCCCCATCATGCTCCTGACCGCCAGGAAGGTGGACTCCCACGATCGCGAGAAATTTATCGCCACCTGGTCCCGGGCCGACGCCTGTCTCTACAAACCCTTTGAACTCGATGACGTCGTCAATACCATTTCCGAATTGGCCTCGAATACCGCCAATTGAAAAATCCCACGGGCGGCTTGACAATCGATTCCCTGCGGTGTTTTATTCCCATCCCGCTGCTAGCGGATACAGTTTGGCGCCTGGGTAGCTCAGTTGGTAGAGCACATGACTGAAAATCATGGTGTCGGTGGTTCGATTCCGCCCCCAGGCACCACTGTTAACTCGGATTTTCCGGAGCTGGTGTAGCTCAGCTGGTAGAGCAGCTCACTCGTAATGAGCAGGTCTGCGGTTCGACTCCGCACACCAGCTCCATTTGTAAATTGTGGCCATTAACACCAATGGCAGAGGAAACCTGCGGTCGCGCGGGTTTTTTTGTGCTTTATTGTGGGCAGTCCGGAAGCTAGGATAGCCAGCTGGAACAGCAACCCGGCACACCGCCGGAAAGGATTTCTATGCCCTTGCGAGTCAGTATTTCCGGAATCCGCGGCGTGATCGGCGACGGATTGGACGCCCTCACGGTCGCGCGTTGGACCTCCGCCCTGGGGGCCTGGCTGCCGCCCGGTCCGGTGGTCGTCGGCCGGGACACCCGGATCAGCGGGCCCATGGTTCTGGACGCGGTCTCCGCGGCCCTGGCCTCCACCGGCCACGATGTGTGGGACATCGGCATCGCCACCACGCCCACCACCGAAATCGCCGTGCAGGAATCCGAGGCCGTGGGCGGAGTGATCATCACCGCCAGCCACAATCCCCAAGAGTGGAACGCCCTGAAATTTTTATCCGGGGGCGGTTTGTTCCTGACCGCGGCCGAGAATCGTGAACTGCGCCAGCGCTACGAGGACGAGTCCGGTCACGTCGCCTTCGACAAGCTGGGTAAGGTCGGCAAACGGACGGGCGCCGATCAGCAGCACCTCGACGCCATCTGCGGCGTTCCCTGGCTGGATGTGGACCGGATCCGCGGGTGCAACCTTCACGCGGTGGTGGACGCGGTCGAGGGCGCCGGCGGGAGCATCGTGCCCGCGTTGCTGGAAACCCTGGGCGTCCGCTGCACGCCGCTGTTCTGTGAAATGTCCGGCCGTTTTCCCCACGATCCGGAACCCACGCCTTCCCACCTCGGGGATTTGTGTGCCACGGTGCGTTCCCAGGGGGCGGATCTCGGGTTTGCCGTCGATCCGGATGTGGACCGCCTGGCACTGGTGGATGGAAACGGCAGGGCCCTGAGCGAGGAAATGACGCTGGCTCTGGCCGCGGATTTCCTTCTGGGCAAGACACCCGGCCCCATGGCCGTGAACCTGTCCACCACCGGACTGATCGAAAAAGTCGCCGCCGGCCACGGCCAAACCGTGCACCGGACGCCGGTGGGCGAGGCCAACGTGGTCGAGGCCATCCTTGCCCACGACTGTATTCTGGGTGGCGAAGGCAACGGAGGGGTTATTTATCCCACTATCCATGCCGGACGCGATGCCCTGGTGGGCATTGCCATGGTGCTGCAGGCCGTTGCCGAAAGCGGCCGCACCCTGGCCGAAATGGCGGATGCGCTGCCCCCGGTTTTCATGGTCAAGACCAAGGTTGCCAGTGACGAATTACCCACCGGTGACGAACTCGCCCGCTTGCTTTCCAGCCTTGGTTCCGGGAGTATCGACGATAGCGACGGCCTGAAATGGACCGGCGCCGACGCCTGGGTGCATGTGCGCCCCTCCAATACCGAACCGGTGGTGCGGATCATCGCCGAAGCTAAAGACGAGGCCGCAGCCGTCGAACTCATTAACAGGGTAAAAGAGGGCCCCTGACCCGGAATACAGATCCGGCGGTGACTTTTTTCCCGTTTGGCCTTATCATGAGCCGGAAATTTTGACTTATTGCGCGAAACCTGAATTTGCGCCTGAAATACGGAGGATTTACCGATGTGCGGAATAGTTGGAGTGGTGGGCAGCCCGGATGCCGCGTCGATCCTGCTCGAAGGTCTCAAGAGGCTGGAATACAGGGGTTACGACAGCGCGGGCCTGGTCATCATGACTCCCGACGGCCAGCATGTGGTCAAGGAGAAGGGCAAGATCGTCAACCTGGAGGCCGTCCTCAACTGGGACGAACTCAAGGGAACCTGCGGGATCGGCCATACCCGCTGGGCCACCCACGGAGCGCCCAACAAGATCAACGCCCATCCCCACGTTTCCGGGAAGGTGGCCCTGGTCCACAACGGCATCATCGAAAACCACGCGGCCCTGAAGGTCCAGCTGACCAACAAGGGACATGAATTCGAATCCCAGACCGATACCGAGGTTCTGGCACATCTGATCGAGGATTTCTACGATGGGGATCTGGTCAGGGCCGTGCAGTTGGCGCTCGGCGTTGTCGATGGGGCTTTCGGGATCGCCGTGACCCACCTGGACGAACCCGACCTTATCATCGGAGCGCGGCGGGGCAGCCCCCTGGTCGTCGGGGTCGGCGAGGGCGTGAACTATCTGGCCAGCGACGTGGCCGCGATGATGGGGCACACCCGCCAGGTCATCTACCTGGACGACGGTGAGATGGTGACGCTGCGGCCGGAGGGCGTGCACACCACGACCATCGACAACAAGGAGATTACCAAGGAGATCGAGGAGATCACCTGGGACCTGGGCCAGATCCAGAAGGGCGGCTACGAGCACTTCATGCTCAAGGAGATTTTCGAGCAGCCGCAGACCATTCGCGATTCGTTCCGCGGCCGGATCCTGCCTGAAGCCGGCGACGTCAAACTCGGCGGCATCGAACTGACCGACTGGGAGTTGCGGAATATCCGGCGCATCATCATCCTGGCCTGCGGGACCTCCTGGCACGCCGGCCTGGTGGGCGAATATCTGCTCGAGGAGTATGCCCATATCCCGGTGGAAGTGGAGTACGCTTCCGAGTTCCGCTACCGCTCGCCGATCATCGAACCGGGCACCCTGTGCCTGGTGATCAGCCAGAGCGGTGAGACTATCGATACCCTGGAAGCCATGCGCGAGGCGAAGCGCAAAGGAGCCAAGGTTCTGGGGATTACCAATACGGTGGGGTCGACCATCGCCCGTGAAAGCGAGTGCGGGGTCTACATCCACGCCGGGCCCGAGATCGGCGTCGCTTCGACCAAGGCCTTCACCAGCCAGGTGACGATCCTGGCGTTGATGGCCATCCTGTTCGGCCGGCGCACCCACCTGAGCGCCGACCGCGGCACCCAGATGCTGAAGGAACTGGTCAAGCTGCCGGAACTGGTGCAGAAGGTGCTGGATCAGTCCGACGCCATCAAAAAAATCGCCGAGGTCTACGCCAGCCACAAGAACTGTCTGTACCTCGGGCGCGGGGTGAACTTCCCCATCGCTCTGGAAGGTGCCTTGAAGCTGAAGGAGATCAGCTACATCCACGCCGAGGGTTATCCCGCAGCGGAGATGAAGCACGGTCCCATCGCCCTGATCGATCCGGATATGCCCGTGGTCGTGATCGCGACCAAGGACGGCAGTTACGACAAGATCGTGGGCAACGTGCAGGAAGTGCGGGCGCGGGACGGCAAGATCATCTCGATCGTGACCGAGGGTGATACCGAAATTGCCGATCTTAGCGATCACGTGATCACCATTCCTGAGACCATGAACTTCTGGACGCCGCTCCTGTCGGTGATTCCGTTGCAGCTGTTGGCGTATCATATTGCTGTTATCCGTGGGGAGGACGTTGACCAACCTCGGAATTTGGCCAAGGCTGTTACTGTGGAATGATCGTCGTTTGAATTGCCCTGCGGGACAAAAGGCCGTGACATCGTGTCACGGCCTTTTTCGGTTCCGGACTCCTCCGCCATCCATGGCTCCGGAGTCCTCCACACGCCCGCAGGTCAATCCAAACGACGATCACTCCGCGCCGCAGCACCCTTGGCCAAATTGCCTTGGTCACCGCGGCCCGGCTGATATATGCTACATCCGCACTGAAACAATCTTCACAGGAACGGGAGTGGGCATGGAACGCAAGATCATCAAGACCGACAAAGCGCCGGCGGCCATCGGGCCCTACAGCCAGGCCAACGCGGCGGGGGGATTTTTGTTTACGGCGGGACAGATTCCGTTGGACCCGGCAACCATGGAAGTGGTGGGGGAGACGGCGGCCGAACAGGCGCGGCTGGCACTGACCAACGCCAGGAATGTCGTTGAAGCCGGGGGGCTGACCCTGGAAAATGTTTTGAAGGTCACGGTCTTCATCCGGGACATGGGAGAGTTCGGTGCCATCAACGAAGTTTATCAGACCTTTTTCAGCGGGGAACCTCCTGCGCGGTCGGTGGTTGAAGTGTCCGGGCTGCCGAAAGATGTACTGGTTGAAGTCGAAATGATTGCTTATGGTTGATTCATGGCAGCCGCGATATCCTGAACGGAGGCGGCTGCCTTGAAATTCGAGACAGGCGGGAATGAGTGTGGTCTGGTGACTGCCGGGGACTTCAAATCCTTCTGTCGGGCGCGTTTACCGTCCGAGGTGGGTTCGATTCCCACACATTCCCGCCACTTTTTTTGTATTCCATCCATTCCCTGTGGAGAATGACTTGAGCCGCCTTCTTGTGATCGCCAATCCCTATTCCGGCAACGCCCGCAAACGGACCGACCCCGGCACGGTTGCCGATCACCTGCGGGGAATGGGCCACGAAGTCGATGTCCATCTGACAACGTGCCCGCACGACGCCACGGTTCAGGCGGAACAGGCCAAGGGGCATTGCGATCTGGTGGTGGCCCTCGGCGGGGATGGAACCGTACATGAAGTTGCGGTCGGTCTGGCGGGCACCGGCTGTCCCATGGCCGTGATTCCGTCGGGCAGCGGCAACGACTTCGCCACCGGGATCGGGTGTGCCACGGTGGAAGATGGCCTGGCCACCATTGCTTCGGGACATGATATCCCCCTTGATGTCTGCGCCCTGGACGGGGAAAAATTCGTCAATTCCCTGGGCCTTCTGGCCAGCGGGCGGATTTCCGGCGGAGCGTCCCACCTGTGGCGGTGGCTGGGCGGCGCCCGGTACACGCTGGCAGCCGTGGAGACCCTGGTGAAATACCGGGGGCAGGAAGTGCTCTGGGAGGTCGGTGCCAAGGACGGTGGCAAAGAGGAAATATCCGGTCGGTTCTTTTTCGCCGAGATCTGCAACGGGCCCCTGACCGGGGGCGGCTTCCGCTTCGCGCCGGACGCGCGTTTCGACGACGGCCTGATGGATGCCTGCCTGATCCGTCCGGTGGGTCCGGTGACAGGTCTGAAACTGCTGCCGGCCGCCTCGCGGGGAGACAGGGTCGACCACGAGGCCATAGACGTCGTCCGTTGCCGAACCCTGGCTTTCACCAGCGACCAACCGGTGGCGGTCCATCTCGACGGAGAGCCCAAGGTGATTCCGGCCGGCCGTCATTTGATCGAAGTCCTGAAGGAAAAACTGATCGTACGCATGGGGAAAGACGCAGGATGAAAAACTGCCGGGCAGGAAAGTCGGGACATCTCCGCGGCCTGTTCGGCCGGGTTTTTTCTTTCTTGTTCCTGATGGTCGCCTCCATCGTGTCGGTGCCCGCCGGAGGGCAGACTGTGGTTGATATTCCCGACTCGACCCTCGGCGATGTTCTGCCGGCGGAAATTCCCCAACCCACACCGGGCGCCCTGGAAATCGAAGAAGTCGATCTCTGGTCCACCGGCGTCAGCCCCACGGGCGCGGTGCTCGCGACCCCTCTTTTTCCGGGATGGGGCCAACTGTACACCGACAATTCCTGGAAGGCCGCCCTGGCCTACGGCTCGGAGATGTACTTCTGGACCAATATCCTGAGCCGGGACCGCCAGGCCGTGCGGGCGCGCGATCTGGCCAACACCTTTCCGGCGGACGATCCCAACTACACCCGTTACAACGCCATCGCCGAGGAGAGTTGGGAGCAGATGCGGGATTTCGCCTGGTGGTCCGGCGGCGTGCTGTTGATTATCGCCCTGGATGCCTACGTGGGCGCCCATCTGTTCAACTTCGACAGGGATCCGATACCGGTGCCGGACCGCTGGGACGATACCTTCGGCCCGGTGGCCGAAAGCGTCGGATTCAGCGATCCCGGACCCACGATGGTCGTTTTCCAGTGGCGAAAGAAGTTCTGAGCCCTATCTTTGAGGGCTGTTCTCAGTATTTAACCAGATCCCTGTCCCATTACCGGAGCGGATACGAAGCAGCATGGCCTTCAATCGGGAAAAAACGCGCAATTTCTGCATCATAGCCCATATCGACCACGGCAAGAGCACCCTGGCCGACCGGCTGCTCGAGCACACCGGTACGCTCACCGGCAAGGCCATGCAGGAGCAGGTCCTCGATTCCATGGATCTGGAACGTGAGCGCGGAATCACCATCAAGAGCCATCCCATCCGCATGGATTACAAGGACCCCCGGGGCGAGGCCTGGACCCTCAACCTGATCGACACTCCGGGCCACGTGGATTTTCATTACGAAGTGAGCCGCAGCCTGGCCGCCTGTGAGGGCGCGCTGCTGGTGGTGGACGCTGTGCAGGGGGTGCAGGCCCAGACCATCAACAATATGTATCTGGCCCTCGAACATGATCTGGCCATCATGCCGGTCATCAACAAGATCGATCTGCCCGCCGCCCGGGTGGATTACGTCATGGAGCAGTTCATCGACCTGCTGGGCTGTGATCCCGATGAAGTCATCCTGGTGAGCGCCAAGACCGGTGAGGGTGTCGACAATCTGCTCGACGCGATCGTCGCGCAGGTGCCGGCGCCGTCCGGTGATCCCGATGCCCAACCCCAGGCCTTGATTTTCGATTCCATCTTCGACCCCTACGTGGGTGCGGTGGCTTATGTTCGCATGTTCGCCGGGACCATAAAGAAGGGCGAAAAGATCAGGCTCTTCGGAAACGACAAGCAGTTCGAGGTGGGGGACATCGGTTGGTTCCGGCTGGACAGGATTTCCCAGCCATCCTTGACCGCGG